>DASYCG010000034.1:0-80413 GCA_036500325.1 Herbaspirillum sp.
TACGACCAGCATCAGGATTGCGACGTTGAAATCACCGACACGTATCACTGGATCGTGCAGGATGAAGTCAAGCGTTACGACTGGGAAGCGGGCGACGTGATCTACATACCGCCAAATACCGTGCATCAGCATTTCAATGCCGATCCGGAGCGGCCGGTGCGTTTGATCTCGGCGATCAACCGTATTTATCAAAAATTCGGTCTGAACGATATCGAGCAATTGGAAGATGCGCCGGAATACAAGCCGGGCATCACGCTGACAGCCGAAATGGTGGCGCAATACATGGCGGGCAAGATCAAGCAAGTTGTGTAAAAAAACTTTTTAAATAGTTGCCAGATTGACATAAAATTTGTATAAAAAAGCGTCAGAACCGGTGTAATATTCAGGCGCGCGGGCGGCGGACAACGCTGCCCGCGGGCAACCGTAACTTGACCGAGAGACGGGTTAATTCAAAACCGCCATTATTAATGGGAGACAAAATGACTTTTTCATCAGTTGCCCGCGCCTCTGTCGCGGTACTGCTCGTTAGCCTCAGCCTTACAGCGCTACCTTCCTTCGCACAGGATTATTCGATCCTGAATTACACCGGCGCGGATCGTACCGAGAAACTGCTGGCAGCGGCGAAAAAAGAAGGCGGCCTGACGCTCTATACGTCGATCGCCGAAAAAGACATGCCTCTGTTGACCGCCGATTTCGAAAAGAAATATCCGGGCGTCAAACTGACCGTATGGCGTGCAGGCAGCGATCAGGTATTGCAACGATCGCTGACCGAAACCGCTGGAAAACGCTACACCGTGGATGCCATTCATATCGGCGCACCGGAAATGGAAGCGCTGCATCGCGAACAGATATTGCAGCCGGTCACTTCGCCGGTCTTCAAGGATTTGATCCCGAACGCCGTTCCCAAGCATCGCGACTGGGCTTCGTCGCTGCTGACCGTGTGGGTGCAGACCTACAACACAACCAAGGTAAAAAAAGCCGATCTGCCTAAGACGTATCAGGATCTGATGGATCCGAAATGGAAGGGCAAGCTGGGCATTGAAGCCGACGACTCCGATTGGTTCGCTGCAGCAGTCTCGACCATCGGCGGCGACAAGGGCATCAAACTGTTCCGCGACATCGCTGCCACCAACGGCATTTCGATTCGCAAGGGCCATACCCTGCTGCAAAATCTGGTGGCAGCCGGCGAAGTCCCATTGGCGCTGACCATGTATAACTACATGCCGCCGGCAGTCATGAAAAAGGGCGCGCCGGTCGACTGGTTTGTGATCGAGCCTGCAATTGCCCGCGCCAATGCGATCGGTATTGCGCGTCACGCACAGCACCCTGCCTCAGCGATGCTGTTCTACGATTACCTGCTGTCGCCGGCCGGACAAAAAATCCTGACCTCGCTGGACTACGTGCCATCCAATTCGACTGTGCCGTCGCCATTGAAGGACACCAAGATCAAGCTTGAAGATCCGGTAGTTACTTTGGATCAAATGGCAAAATGGACCAAAATCTATAACGATACGCTTGCCGGGAAATAAGGTTTAGCCGCAAGACCCGATCGCGAAAAAAGCAATCATTCAGCATTAAGCAAAACGGCTCAAATCGTCCATGACGATTGAGCCGTTTTGCTTTGTCCTGAATCAACGCTGAAAACGATCTAAACTGGACGACTTGCGGTATTTGCCGCCCGTCCCCATCTGGATTCAATGACTATTTCCTGTCTTGCCGATGCCGGCCCCGATATTGGTCCGGATAGCGGCCCAATAGACATAAACACAGACGTTCTGGATGGCTTCCATCCAGCCGTTGCGGCCTGGTTCCGCAACGCCTTCCCGGGCGCCACCGAAGCACAGCGGCAGGCCTGGCCGCTGATTCGCAGCGGTCGTCCTACATTGGTGGCGGCGCCGACCGGATCGGGCAAAACGCTCACCGCCTTTCTGGCGGCCATCGATGAATTGGTGCGCAGCAGCGTCGCCGCCGGCAACGAGGGCGCGCTGCCGGACGCCACCACCGTCGTTTATGTATCGCCGCTCAAAGCGCTGTCCAACGACATCCGCCTCAATCTCCAGTTGCCGCTGGAAGGCATCGCCAAAGAACTGGCCCGCATGGGCCTGCCGGACCCCGGCATTCGCGCCGCCGTACGCACCGGCGACACTACCGCGCAGGAACGCGTGGCGATGCGCAAGCGCGCGCCGCATATCCTGGTGACTACACCCGAATCGCTGTACGTGTTGTTATGTTCGGATAGCGGCCGCGCCATGCTTGCCGACGTGCGCACGGTGATTGTCGATGAAATCCATGCCGTGGCAGGCACCAAGCGCGGCAGCCATCTCGCGCTCAGCCTGGAACGCCTTGATGCGCTATGCCCTCGCCGCCCTGTGCGCATCGGTTTGTCCGCCACGCAAAAGCCGCTGGACAAAGTGGCGCGCTTTCTGGTCGGCAGCGGCGGCGGAACCGATATCGATACCAACGCCGACTCCGGTAATAACGGCGGCTGCGCAATCGTCGATGTCGGCCATATCCGCCGCCGCGATCTGGCCATTGAAGTACCGCCGGTGCCGCTCGAAGCAGTGATGGCCAACGATGTCTGGGAACGCGTCTACGATCGCATGGCCGAATTGGCGGCAATGCATCGCACCACGCTGATATTCGTCAATACGCGGCGCATGGCTGAACGCGCCGCACGCCATCTGGCGGAGCGCCTGGGCAACGAAGCCGTTGCCGCCCATCACGGCAGCCTGGCCAAGGAATACCGGCTGGATGCCGAACAAAGACTCAAACGCGGCGAGCTGCGCGTGCTGATCGCAACCGCCTCGCTGGAACTCGGGATCGATATCGGCGATGTCGATCTGGTGTGCCAGGTCGGTTCGCCGCGCAGTATCGCCGCCCTGCTGCAACGCGTCGGCCGCTCCGGCCATCAGGTCGGCGGCACGCCGAAAGGCCGGCTGTTTCCGACCTCCCGCGACGACCTGATCGAATGCGCGGCGCTGCTCGATTGCGTCAGGCGCGACGAGCTCGACATGTTACACATTCCGCCGGCGCCGCTGGACGTGCTGGCGCAGCAGATCGTGGCCGAAGTTGCCTGCCGGGAATGGAGCGAAGATGCGCTGTTCGCGCTGATTCGCCATGCCGATCCCTATGCCCAATTACCACGCGCGCAATTCGACGCCATTGTGCGCATGCTGGCCGAAGGCACCACCGGCCGGCACGGCATGCGCGGTTCTTATTTGCATCGCGATACGGTCGCCGGCACCTTGCGCGGCCGCCGCGGCGCCAAGCTGACCGCGGTCACTTCCGGCGGCACCATTCCGGATAACGCCGACTACACAGTCATCCTCGAACCGCAAGGACAGAACATTGGCACCGTCAATGAAGACTTTGCTGTGGAAAGCCTGGCCGGCGACGTTTTTCAGTTGGGCAATACCTCTTACCGCATCCTGCGCATCGAAACCGGCCGCGTACGGGTCGAGGATGCCCGCGGCGCGGCGCCCAGCATTCCGTTCTGGCTGGGCGAAGCACCGGGCCGCACCGATGAACTGTCGGCCGGCGTGGCGCGGCTGCGCGGCGCCATCGATGCATTGCTGGCCGGCACGAATGGCACAAATGGCACGAATGGAAATGGCGATGGCAACGCTGCCTTGAATGCAGCAAGCGATTGGCTGATGAATCAGGTCGGCATCGATGACGCAGCAGCGCGCCAGATCGTCGATTATCTGGCGCGTTCGCGTGCCGCGCTGGGCGCCTTGCCGACCCAGGATACATTGGTCATGGAGCGCTTCTTCGACGAATCCGGCGGCATGCAATTGGTCATCCATACACCGTTCGGCAGCCGCATCAACCGGGCCTGGGGATTGGCGCTGCGCAAACGTTTCTGCCGCACCTTCAACTTCGAATTGCAAGCTGCGGCGACGGAAGATGCGATCGTCTTGTCCCTATCGGTCAGTCATAGCTTTGCGCTGGATGAAGTCTGGCGCTATCTGCGTTCCGGCAATGCCGAGCACGTGCTGATTCAAGCGCTGCTCGACGCGCCGCTGTTCAATGTGCGCTGGCGCTGGAACGCGACCACCGCCTTGAGCCTGCCGCGCTACAGCGGCGGACGTAAAGTCGCGCCGCAACTGCAACGCATGAAAAGCGAGGATTTGCTGGCCGCCGTGTTTCCGGATCAGGCCGCCTGCCTCGAAAACATCGTCGGCGAACGCGAGCTGCCGGATCATCCGCTGGTGCAGCAAACCATCGCCGATTGCCTGCACGAAGCGATGGACAGCGATGGCTGGATTGCCTTGCTCAAACGCATCGAGCAGGGGCAGATAAAACTGATCGCACGCGATCTGCCGGCGCCGTCGCCGCTGGCCATGGAAATCCTGAATGCACGGCCTTACGCTTATCTGGACGATGCGCCGATCGAAGAACGCCGCACGCAAGCCGTGATCGGGCGGCGCTGGACCGATCCTGCCGCAGCCGACGATCTGGGCGCGCTGGATGCCGATGCGATTGCAGGCGTTGCCGAGGAAGCGTGGCCGCAAGCGCGTAATCCGGACGAAATGCATGAAGCGCTGATGAGTCTGGCCTGCATCACGGAAGGCGAAGCGCGCCGGCAAAACGATTGGCTGCAATGGTTGTCCGCGCTGGCAGATGGCGGGCGCGCCGCGCGGATGCAGATTGCCAAGGGTGACAAGAGCAACGCTGCCGACGATGCATTATGGGTCCCGTTGGAACGGCTGGCCTGTTTGCGCGCCGCCTATCCGCAAGCGACCTTCCTGCCGAAATTGAAGACACCGAAAGGCGAACCGGAAGTCTGGGAACGCGATGAAGCCATCGTCGAAATCGTGCGCGCCAGATTGAGCGGCTTCGGGCCGCTGACCTTGCCCGTAATCGCCGGCACGCTGGGATTGCAAACCACCACAATCGCGTCGGCATTGGCCCGCCTGGAAAGCGAGGGCTATGTATTGCGCGGCCGCTTTACCCCGAACGCCGCCGAGGAAGAATGGTGCGAACGGCATTTGCTGGCGCGCATTCATCGCTACACCATCAAACGCCTGCGCCGTGAAATCGAACCGGTCGAGCCGCGCGACTTCATGCGCTTCCTGTTCGATTGGCAGCACCTGTCACCCGATACGCAATTGCAAGGCGCCGATGCGTTGCTGGAAGTGGTCGCACAATTAGAGGGATTCGAAGTCGCGGCAGGCGCGTGGGAAAGCGAGATATTGCCCGCCAGAGTGAACGACTATTCGGCATCCTGGCTGGATGATTTATGCCGCACCGGCAAAATCGTCTGGACCCGGATCGCCAGGCAGACCCGCATTGGCGCCAGCGGCGGCCCGGTGCGCACGACCGGTATCGTATTGCTGCCGCGCCGCAATCTGGGACTCTGGAACGCCTTGCCCGGCTCCGGCGCAGAAGGCGGGAGCGTGACCGCAGCCGTTGTTGCCACATTATCGGCGCGTGCGCAGCGCGTGCATGAAGCATTGCTGCGCGATGGCGCGATGTTTTTCGACGAACTGCTGGCCGACACGCGCCTGCTGCAAACCGAACTGGAAAATGCGCTGGGCGAACTGGTTGCCGGCGGCCTGGTCAATGCGGATAGCTTTGCCGGCCTGCGCGCATTGCTGCTGCCGGCGGCCAAACGCGCGGTTCACGCCCGGCGCAAACGCCAAGGCAGAGCGATCCCTGCCAGCATGGAAGAAACCGGCCGCTGGGCGCCGCTGCGCCGCGGCGATGCCAATATCAATACGATCGATGCGAACGTCGCTTCCCCGTCCGCGCCGGCCGGAAAGCCGCGTACCGATCCGCAAGTGCTGGAACATATTGCCCGCGTATTGCTGCGCCGTTACGGCGTCATCTTCTGGCGCTTGCTGGAACGCGAAGCCGGCTGGCTGCCCGCATGGCGCGAATTGCTGCCGGTGCTGCATCGCCTTGAAGCGCGCGGCGATATCCGCGGCGGCCGTTTCGTCGGCGGCCTGGCGGGCGAACAATTCGCGCTGCCGGAAGCGATTCCCTTATTGCGCGAAGTCCGGCGGCGCCCTGCCGACGGCAGCCTGATCGGCATATCGGGCGTCGATCCGCTCAATCTGGCAGGCACGCTGCTGCCGGGCGATAAAGTACCGGCACTGGCCGGCAATCGCATCGTTTTTCTGGATGGCATGCCGGTGGCGGCGATGATTGCCGGCAAACCGCAGACGCTGGTTGAAGTAGCCGCAGATGACCGGGAGCGCGTGCGCACCGCACTGATCGGACGACGATAAAAATAGAGATATGCAAGCCCTGAAAACAAAATGCAACTTTTTAGTTGCATTTTAAATCTGGCTTTGTTAAGGTATTGGCAACCAAACAGTTGCCAATTAACGGGTCATTAAATGCACCCATTAATTTGCCGGTTATTTTGTTCATCATTTACCCGCAAGGAGTTTGCCATGACACAAGACCGCATCGAAAAGAGTATCGAATTGAAAGCCCCGATTGAAAGAGTCTGGCGTGCGTTGACCGACTACAAGGAGTTCGGCACATGGTTCCGCGTGGAACTGGACGGCCCGTTCGTAGCGGGTAAGCTTGCCACTGGCCATATGAGCATGAGTTGTTCCGGTTACGAAAATATGAAATGGCAAGCGACCGTCAAGGAGATGAAAGAACCTACTTTGTTCTCCATGACCTGGCATCCGTATGCAATCGAACCGGATGCCGATTATTCTCAGGAGACGCCGACGCTGATCGAGTTTCGGCTTAAATCGATTTCAGGCGGCACCCATCTGACGATTGTCGAAAGCGGATTCAGCAAGCTGCCACCGCACCGGCAAGCGCTGGCATTCGAAAGAAACGGCGAAGGATGGGGAATACAGATAAAGAATATTCAGACACATGTTGAATCTTAGAACCCGGGGTCATAAAACCCCGATACCGTTCGACCCGGCGCCGCTGTTCGCGGCGCTCGGCGACCGTACCCGTCTATCGCTGGTAACCAAACTGAGCGACGGGCAGACCCGCTCGATCGCCAGTCTCGCCGCCGATACCAGCCTCACCAGGCAAGCCGTGACCAAGCACCTGCGGGTGCTGGAAAATGCCGGCCTGGTGCGCTGCGAGCACATCGGCCGGGAAAGTCAATTCGCCTTTCGTCACGAAGCGATCGCCGAGGTCAGAAATTACCTCGACATCGTCTCGCAACAATGGGATGACGCGTTGGCGCGGCTACGTTCCTTGGTGGAAGACGATCACGTCACCTGAATTACATCACATAAAATACTGCGGCGTAAAACAAGCCCACCGAAAACAGCAGCAGATACGGATTGATCTTGGTGAAATACAGCAGCGCTGTAGTCACTGCTACGGTACCCAGCCCGAGGATCAGATTGGACATGTGAATCGCCTGCAGCACTGTTACGCCGCTGGCAAAAATCAGCCCGACTGCAAGCGGCGCCAGACCGCGCTCGATCGCCATCCGCCAAGGCGACTTATGATGCTTATGCCACATGGCCGTGGCGATCACGAATACGGTGGACGAAGGAATGTACATCGCCAACGTGGCGACGATAGCACCGAGCCAACCGTTCAACTGAAAACCGATCAGCGATGCAATCAGGGTGCTGGGGCCGGGCGCGGCGCGTGAAATAGCGAATAAATCAGAGAATTGCTGGTTGGTGAACCAGTGATGCACGACAACCGTCTGCAATTGAATATCCGACACGATCACCTGACCGCCGCCGAACGACATCACCGACAGCGGTGCAAATACCAGGACCAGTGTCCATAAACGGCTATCCATTTTTCGGGTTCCTCAATGCCAGCAATACACTGACGGGGGCCAGCACCGCCACCACCGGCACCATCGGCAAATGCAATATGCCGACCGTGACGAATGCCGCGCCGCCGACGGCATAAGCGAACCAGCTGCGCTCCATATGCTTAGCGACTTTAATACCGGCAGCCAGCGTTGCGCCGACACCCGCAGTAGCGATGCCGATCAGCAGGAAGTGCGTCAACGGATATTGCGACAGCATGCCGTACACCGCCGCCATCAACATGATCACGCAGAAAGCCGGCAGCACCATGCCGAGCGCACCCGCCGTGGCGCCGCGCCAGCCGCGCACCTTTTGTCCGACATAAAGCGAAATATTGACCGGATTCGCGCCGGGCAGAATCTGCGACACCGCAGTCCCCGCCAGGAACTCTTCATCGTTGAGCCAGCCGCGTCTTTCGACCACGGCGCGATATACCCAGGCTTGGGTGCTGCCGCCGAACGAGGTCAGGCCGACACGGACAAAGGTTGTAAAAACATCCCACAAACGCACTTGCGGCAGGGCATTCGATTCGGGGAGGTCTTCGGGTACGACAGATGGCATTGAAGCGTCTTCTTTTAGCATAATGATCTTTTCGGGAGGAAGAAAAGCTTGTCTCAATTGTTATGATTCATTGTTATGAATCAATAGTTATAATAGTTCCGATATATGGAACCGCGTTCTGTATTTATTATTGTAGTTGTACCATGGCGCGCATCAATCGACAAGAGTTCGGGGCATGATTTGCCCCGCGATGGGGTCCGCAGTTTGTTGATTTTCAGGGGGTTTGGAAGTGACAGTCAAGCACGGCCTTCGTCTAACGGCATGGCGTAAATTTTTGTAAAAAAAATGCCGGCAAATAATGCCCGCTTATTGACTGCTTATTGAATGTTAAATGACCGTTCAGTGACTTGCGAACGGCCGCAATTTATCCAGATAATTTGAGAATGCCGCCCCGCCGCCGTCACGCGCGACCGCCGCCACATAACCGTCCGGCCGCACCAGCCACATGCCGCCATCGGCCAACGGCGCCCGCAGCACCGGATCGAGCAGATCGCTGTAATCCTGCATCAAACGTCCGGTGTCGGCGCCGGATGCGGCAAACAATTGGAAGCGCGGCGAAGGCGCCAAGGCGGACGCGGTGCTGTTATCCAGGCGCGGCGGCAAGCGCTGTCCCGGCGCCGGTCCCGCCAACGATCCGGCAGCGGATGGTCCGTTCAAAGGACTATGCGGATAACGAATCGCCAGCTCGGTAAAATTATTTGCCAACGCCCGGCGCACCGGCGCCAATCCCAGCAGAAAGTTGCCCATGAAATTACGCAACATCTGCCCGGCGTGATTTTTCAGGATAGCCAATTCGGTCATCCGGCCGGCGGCCTTCAGCACCTGCTCGCCCACGGCGCTGCGTTCGGCGCTATAACTTTCGAGCAGCACGTCTTCGGCACAAGTCCCTTTGCACACCAGCGCCAGTTTCCAGGCCAGATTGAAGGCATCCTGCATGCCGGTATTCATGCCCTGCCCGCCAGCCGGACTATGCACATGCGCGGCATCGCCGGCAACGAATATGCGGCCCGCGCGATAATTGCCGACCTTGCGCTCATTGATGCGAAACGCCGACAACCAGATCGGGTCGGACAACACCAACGGCTTGGCGCTGCGGCGATCGACGATTGCCTGCATCTGCGCCAGCGTAGGATCGGCCGGATGCTCTCCTTTGGAAACACCGAGGTCGGCAACGATGCGGTAACGCCCCTCGGAGATCGGAAACGTCGCCAGCACCCCATCTTCATGCGCAAAAATAGTCAGCGCCGACAAAGATCCCTGCATCCCCGTCATGTGGACATCCGCCAGCAGGAAATCGCTCTCCAGCGTCTTGCCCAGAAACGACAGCCCCAGACCATGCCGCACGGTGCTGTGCGCGCCGTCGCAGCCGATCATCCAATCCGCCGTCACGGTTTCGGTGCTGCCGTCCGCATGCCGCAGATCAGCGCCGACGCCGCTGCCGGTGTCCTTGAATCCGGTCAGTTCGACGGCGCGCTCCACCTTCACGCCGAGGCTTTCGAGATGCGCTTCCAGCAGCCGTTCGGTTTCCGACTGCACAATCATGAGCGCGTAAGGATGCGGACTATCGACGCCGGCAAAGCCGATGTGGCCGATCTCTTTATCGCCGGCGAAAAAATGCGCGGCCGCCACCTTGTTGCCGGCCGCTACGAACGCTTCACTGCCGCCGGCGCGATCGAGCAACTCCAGCGTGCGGCTCCACAGCACCAGCGCCTTCGACTTGTCCGAACGCTGCGCGGCCTTATCGACGATACGAACGGAAATGCCATAACGCGCGAGCGCCGCCGCCGCGGTCAAACCGACCGGACCGGCGCCCGCCACCAACACCTGTGGATTCATGCTTCCCTCCTCGGGCGTTGTATTACCGCGCCATGCTTTGATCGATCGCTTCGACGAAGGCGATGCTGTTGCCGTCCGGGTCTTTGATCATCACCAATTTCACCTTCTCGCTGATGATCGGTTGACCGGGATCGATATTGTATTTTTTCAATAATGCTATTTGCTTCTCCAGATTACTGATTGCCAGCGTGACCGATCCGCCGCCGGCACGGCTTGGCTCTTGATAAACCTGCAACCAGCCGCCGCGTTCGAATTCCCATTCCGCGACTTCGGGCATCGGCGTCGAATCGGCCGGCTTACCCAGCAATTGTTCGTACCAGACGACTGCAGACGCCAAATCCTTGACGGCAAGGCTGGCCAGGGCATTTTTGATAGACATGATGATCCTTTCGCTGATTCTGCTTCGGATGTACTTCAAAAATTACTGAAAACATGCTTGGCTCCTTTTGGTTCAATGTAGGTGATTGGCAGTTTGAGCATTCAGATCGGCACCGGGGCGACATCCCCGCCCAGCAGGAAGGTGATACTCTCCTGCCACAACGCAAAACGGCCGGCTTCGAGATGCATCAAATGTGTGCTGCGGGCGATCTTGATATCGCGCTTGACCGGGGAACGCTTCAACGCATCGAACAGCCAGCGCGCATCCTTGTCGGTCACCAAGCCATCCCATTCGCCGCGCACGATTGCAGTCGGGCAGCGCACCAGTTCGGGATCGTAGGAAAGTTGTCCGTGCCAGGCTTTGATGATGTCGGCAAAAGGCCCCAAAGGCGTCTTTACGCCGGCGGGATCGCGTCGACGGCTCTGCTCGTCGCTGTCGAGATAGCATTCGCCCCATTCCTCGAAATGAATCTGCGACAGCACGGGCGGTTCGTGCTGCGGCACATCTTCGATAAAACGCGCCCATTGATCTGCCAGCGTGACAATGCGCCAGCCCGGATAAGCGTGCGGTGCTTCGTAACGACGCGGCTTGCGCCACCCTATCGGTGCGAATAGCAGCCAGCGGTCGATCAGTTCCGGATGCTTGCCCGCAAGCCGTCCCGCCGGCATGGCGCCCCATGAGTGCGAAATCAGTGAAATGCGATGCAAGCCTTGGTGACCCAGAATAAATCGGATCGCGGCTGCCAGTTGCTCTTCGCCGTCGGCGGCATCGCATAGCGGCGCATGGAGATCGGGCGGCTGCGCCATTTGCGGATAACGGTCCGAATGGCCGAAACCGTAGAAATCGAATGCCCAAACGTCGAAGCCTGCCTCGCACAGCGCGTCTCTCCACGATTTGCCGTCAAAGCGATGCGCAACCGACAGCGCGGACGGAAACGTCGCGCCATGTACATACAAGACCGATTTCGATGCCGGACTGATCGATGCGTCGCTCGGCGCCTGCGGTTCTGCTGCAGGCAGATACCTCAGAAAAAGCGACATTCCGTCGCGTGGTCCAGGAATGCGAAAATGTTGTTCTCGTGCGTCCAAGGGCTTGATGATCTGCATGGCGGCGTCCGAATAAAGTTCGACAATAGAATCCCTCGCCTTGCTATGGCCCCTGTTTTTATTTGCGACTTGCGCTTCTTACCTCTTGCATCAGGAAAATACGACAAATAAGTGCAGCCGATAGTTCAACCGGCAAGCGAATTTCCGGCTTTTCCCGCAGCGCTTGCATTTTTGCCGCCGCTGTCCCCCAAGGATGTCGGCCTGCCTCCGGCGTTATCGCCCAAGCCGCACTGCCAGGCGATCGAGAATATCGCCTGCGCAGCGGCAGGAAACGCTGCGCGGCATGCATGGCGTGGCGAACGCCGATATGTCACTGGCCGGATACGGTACCGGTGGAAGGCCCGCTGGAATTGGCCACGGTGACCGAAGCCTTCAACCGGATGATGCAGGCATTGACAGACATGGAGGCTACCCGCCCCGAAATGCTGGCCGGAATTTCGCACGATCTGATCGTGAAACCACCTGTGCAGGGTAAATAAAATCCAAATCGACGCGTGGGACTTAACCCAAATGACTATCGATCCTATCTTTTTCAGTCCATTGATGATGGATTTCCAGAAGTTGCGGTAATATTTTTTCAAATACGCTAATGATCTCCGGATCGAAATGCGTGCCTCCGCTGGCGCGAATATGGCTCACAATTTTGTCGATGGGCCACGCCTCTTTATAGGGCCGCTTCATGCTGAGCGCATCGAAGACATCCGCCAGGGCGACGATGCGGGCCGACTCCGGAATCTCTTCACCCGCCAAGCCATCGGGATAACCGCTTCCATCCCATTTTTCGTGATGCCGCAATGCGATTTCCGCCGCCAACTGAAACACCGGCGCATCGCTCATATTCAAAATTTCATAACCGATTTGCGGGTGGGTTTTCATGACGTCCCATTCATCGGCCGTCAGCGCGCCGGCCTTGCGCAGTATGGACTGCGGCACCCCCAATTTTCCCGTGTCATGCATCGGTGCGGCGAGTTCAAGCCGGGCACTGCGCTCCGCATCCCAGCCAAAGCCCTGTGCCAGCGCGCCGGCATAGGCCGCCATGCGCCAGATATGTGCGCCGGTGTCGCTATCGTTGTAATGACCGGCATGGCCCAGCATTAAAATCGCTTCCCGATAACTGCGCTCCAGCGCCGTGGCGCGGACTTGCGACAAATGCGAGCTTACCCGGGCGCGAACGATTGCCGGAGAAACAGGCTTGCCGATGTAATCCACGCCTCCGGCATCGAAACCGGCAGTTTCGTGCTCCAAGTCCGTGTAGGTCGTAATAAAGATGACCTGAATGGCCTGGGTCGCATCGAGCTCTTTTATTTGCCGACAGAGATCGTATCCGTTGATATCCGGCAGGCCTATATCGAGCAATACCATTGCCGGCTTGTGTTTGGCGACGGCAGCCAACGTGTCGGCGCCGTTTTTGGCGAAGACCAGATTGTAATCCTTCGATAATATGTCGCGCATGATCGCCAAATTAACGGGCTCGTCATCAACGATGAGAATAGTTTGCGGCATTGTCCTCGATCCCCTTTTTTAATCGCTTAGACTGATTTCATACGTAGTCGCCAGATTCAAGGTCTCCACCCTGGCGTTGCGAAAATCGAAATTACGCACACAGGCCCAAGTGGATGCCAGTTGCTTCTCCGGCAATAGCGTTCGCAATAGATCCAGCATCTTCTCGATCGGCGCCGGATTGTCGCTATCGAGCGCATGCAAGAGTTCCAATAACATTTTCTTCAATTCCAGCTTTATCCCGGCCGGCATTTCGCTTCCCGGCAACGCCGCCTGCAACTTATCGTCGTCAACCAAAAGAGGCGCATAGTCTTTGATCGCAGCAATCGCAGCCTGCAGCTCTTTATGCAGTTGCGACAGCACCTGTGTCGGATCGTAACCCATCGAGAGTATTTGTTCGGCTTTGATGGCTAAAGGCCGCGTGCTGGTCAGTGCAAGATTGCCCGCGACACCGGCTAGTTTGTGTGCGATGGCAGCAGCACCGGCATGGTCGTTCTCGGCAAGCCGCACATTTATTTTGTCGACCACGCCGTCGAAGCTCTGAATGAACTGATGCAGATAGGCTTTGTAGAGGCGCTCGTCCGACCATAATTGCAAACCGCGAGCGACTTCCAGCACCGGCAAATCATCCGCTGAACTCGACTCCGGCTCTGTGCTTGCCGCTTCGCCCGCCGATGATTCAGCCGCTTGTCCGGCTACCGGGGGAACATCGGAAGCGCGCCTGATTCGTTGAATCAGCGCGATCGTCGCCGGCACATCGAACGGCTTGCTGACAAAATGACTCATGCCGGCAGCGTGCGCCGCATCCTGTTGCGACTTGAATGCCCCGGCAGTCAACGCCACAATGGGCAGATCGTTGAACTGCGGCAGTTTTCGCAACACCCGTGTAGCTTCGATACCGTCCATGACCGGCATTTGCACATCCATCAGCACCAGATCGACGTTGTCCTGATTGGCGAGAAGCCAGTCGACCGCCTCTTTCCCGTCATCTGCCGTAGCAACTATAGCGCCCTGGTTTTCAAAAATCCGCTTGGCTACCTCGCGATTGATTTCACTGTCGTCCACCACCAGCAAACGCACGCCTTCCAGATTGCGCGCCGACGGCTTTCTGGATATTTCTATGACGCCATGGCTGGCAATACGACGCTTTTGCGCTTGTATCACCGCATTGTATAAATTGGAGGCGGTGACAGGCTTGCTCAAAATGGCATCCACCATTTCCGCACCCGGCTGGCAGGACAGATTCGACAACGAGAATGCTGTGGCCATGATCACGATAGGACAGTCTTCATCCCCTACTTTTTCCCGTATCTGACGCGCCGTCTCGAGGCCATCGATGCCGGGCATTTTCCAGTCGAGAATCACCACGTTGGGAAGCATATCCCGCGACCGGGCCGTTATGTGTTTCATGGCCGCCTCGCCGGACTCGACGGCTTTGACATCCCAACCCAATCCTTGCGCAATCGAGCTCAGGGCGCCTAAGGCCACCAGGCTGTCATCGGCTATCAGTGCATCGACCTGAAGCATGTTCGGCGATGAAAATTCCTCGCCGTTCACCGGCCTGAAGCTAAGCGTGAAGTGAAATTCGCTGCCCGTCCCAAGGGCGCTGACGACGCCGATTTCGCCGCCCATCAAGGTAACGAGTTGCCGGCAGATGGCCAGGCCCAGCCCGGTGCCGCCGAAGCGGCGCGTCGTCGAACTGTCTGCCTGCGTGAAGGGAGAAAACATGGCGCTTTGCACTTCGGGCGCGATACCGATGCCGGTGTCCTGGACTGCAAATCTGAAAACAATCGCATGTTCGCTTCTGGACACCAGATCGACGCGCAATTCCACCCGCCCTGCCTGTGTAAATTTGATGGCGTTACTGGTCAGATTAATCAGAACCTGTTCCAGCCGCAACGCATCGCCCAGAACATTATTGGTGTCCGGCGGAAGCGCATGAATGACCAATTCGATATTTTTATCCGCGGCGGTAACGCTCATCGCGCTGGCCAGATTGTCGATCACATCCGAGATGCGGAATGGCGCCTGCTCGATGATCATTTGGCCGGCTTCGATTTTGGAAACGTCCAGAATATCGTTGATGATACTCAGCAATGTGCGTCCGGAGGATCTGATCTTGAGCACCATCTCATGTGCTTCCGGATCAGGGCAGGCCTGCTCCAGTATATGCGCCAGGCCGAGAATTGCGTTTAAAGGCGAGCGTATTTCATGGCTCATATTCGCCAGGAATTCGGCTTTGCTTCGATTCGCGGCTTCGGCGACGTCGCGCGCTTTCAGCATGTCGAATTCGGCATTTTTCTGTGCCGAAATATCCTGCGCAAATACCAGCGTTGCCGGACCGTCCGCCAGGATCACGCGCGTCGTCGTTTTCAAAATAGGAATGCGTATGCTTCCCTTGCTCAGTCCCTGCGCTTCGAATGTTTGTTCGGTAGGACTATCTTCCGCGATCAGTTTTTCGGTCTGTGCCAGGTGTGTCCTCGATTCCGGGGCGATCATCGCGCTCCATGGAAGACCGCTCAGATCGTCCGTCGGTAAATAACCATGCAAAATGCAATACCGTGGATTGGCGTAAATAAAGTCCCCATTACGCAATATGGCGATGGCGATAGGTGCATCTTCGATCAAGGTGCGGAACCGCGCTTCGCTCTCTTTTATCGCGTTCATCGATGCAATATCGTCGCGTTTTTTCTGCGTGCGATATAGCCACGCGGCGCACAGCAGCATGAACAGCGCATAGAAAAAACTGTAATGGTTAAGCTGCTTGCGGCTTGCTTCGGTAATCGCCGATAAATTACGGCTGAGTCCAACCACGATCGCCTTGTCCATATTCAGGGAGGCGGGTTCTATGCTGGACAATGCCATCAATCGCGTTGCGCCGGTTGCATAGATCGTACCGGACCAGACAGTATTGGGCTGCTTGCTCTCTATATGACGATAGAAAAACGAACCCGGCTTATTGAGATTCAAGCCGTTGGTGTTTTTTTGCGGCGGATAATTTAGCAACTGTTCGCCATCGCCATGCACCACCATGCCCCAGACATCCGGTGCATACATGACCGATTTGAACATGGATGTGAAATATCCCGGATCCAGGAACGCCACCACCAGGCCGGCAAAACCGCCGTCGCGGTTGGGGATCATTTTTGCAACAGTCATGACCGATTCGTTCTGCTGCGACTTGAACGGAGGCGATGTATAAAGCAAGGATTTATCCGGATGGCTCCGGCTCGTCACAAAATATTCACGATGGATGAAGGATTTGCCCGTCAAACTGGTGCGGGATGCCGCTATGGCCGTGCCCTCCTTATCCAGCACCAGCAGCGACCGCACGCCCGGCATCGCCAGCGCGAGCACATTGAGGCGCTTGGACAGTTCCGTCGGCACGATTTTATGTGTGCCGGGTGTGGAGAAATTTTCTTCTATGATGCCGTTCAGGGCGTTATTGGTGGCAACCAGATTGACGACGATATCGTTTGAAATAACGGCGGATAAAATCTGCAGGCGTTCCCGCTCCGTCTGCTCCACCCGATCTATTTCGCCGATATAGGCATAGATAAGCATGCCGGCAACTATCAGAGTTGCCACAACGAAAAAAAGCCACTCAAGCTGCTTCTTTCGCGCTTTTTTTTGTTGAATCACCGTGGATAACATTGATTCGCTCCCCATTAATATTTTTTATAGATGGCAGGAAAGGCTGCCGATCATCATCGTATTATTTTTGCTGAATGTTAATCCGAATCAGGCCCTTAATCGCTAATTTAATTGTTAATAGATTGCAGATACAGTAATCTACCATCGAAAATAAAAAAAACGACGCAGGAACAACACTACGCAAGTGCAGTCGGGCCGGATCGACAAGGGTGCGGTCCAAATAAAGCATGCAAGGCTCCCTGGAATCATAAATATTCATGGCCGACCAATTCGAAGAGTTCAGTTCTCCCGAGTCCACGGCGCCGGTGCGGCTGGATGCCGGCGCCATAGACGAACGCGAACGGTATCGCTACCTGCTCGCCAATACACCTGCGATCATCTATAGCAGCGTGCCTTCGGGCGACTTCAAGATGACGTTCGTCAGCGAAAACGCCGCATGGGTTTTGGGCTTCCAGCCTGAAGAAATGATAGCGGATCCGAATTTCTGGTTCGATCATATTCATCCCGAAGACGCCCCTGCAATCTTTCAAAGCCTGGCGCAACTCTTTACCGAAGGACAAAGGACTTACGAATATCGATTCCGCACTGCCGACGGCGATTACTTGTGGATGCACGATACCTTGCGCCTGATCCGCGACGGCAATGGCCACCCGCTGGAAGTCATCGGATCGCTGACCGATATCACCGAACGCAAGCGGATGGAAGAAGCACTGCAAAAAAAAGGGGCAGAACAATTATTATTGATCCAGCGTGTAAAGGAAACCCAGGAGCAATTGCTGCAATCAGAAAAAATGGCTTCCTTGGGCCAGTTGGCCGCCGGCATGGCGCATGAGATCAACAACCCTATCAGTTTTGTTAGTTCAAATATGACAGCGTTGCGAACTTACGTCGAAACCTTGATCCTTGCGATCGATCGCTATGAAGCAACATGGGCCGGATCGGCGAACATGGCCGACATCGCAGGCGAACTGCGGAAAATACGGCAGCAAGCCGATATCGATTATGTCAAAGCCGATGCCGGCGCGCTTTTGCAAGAATCGCTCGATGGCTTGAAGCGTGTCAAAGATATCGTGCAATCCCTGAAGGATTTCTCGCACGTCGGCGAATCGGGCTGGCAAATGGCCGATCTGCATAAGGGCCTGAATAGTACGCTGGACATTATTAAAGTATCGTTCAATGGCCGGATTTTCGTTGAAAGACGCTATGGAAATTTGCCGCTGGTCAAATGTCTGGCTTCCGAATTAAACCAGGTATTCCTGAGCTTGCTGACCAATGCGGCGCATGCCATCGAAGAAAGCGGCTCGATCGTTATCGAGACGCAACGCAGCGGCGACTGGGTATCGATAAGCATTGCCGATACCGGCTGCGGTATCGCCCCCGATCACCTGAAACGAATTTTCGAACCATTTTTTACGACCAAGCCAGTGGGTAGTGGCACGGGATTGGGATTGTCGCTATCCTATGGCATCGTACAAAGACATCGCGGCCGCATAGAAGTCGCCAGCACGCCGGGTATCGGGTCGGCATTCACCGTATGGCTACCGCTGGATCCGGAGCAAGATGCGCTCATCATCCGAAAGGACATAAAAGAATATGAATAATCCCCATATGGAAAATCCTCCGGAGCTTGCTGAAAGCAGCGTTGCCGTTGTGTTGGTAGTGGACGATGAGGCCGGTATCTTGTCGGCATTGAAACGTTTGTTCAGACCTGCGGGTTATAAGGTGCTGACTGCCGAGAGCGGCGCCGCCGGGCTGGAAATATTGGCCTCGGAACATGTCGATTTGATCATTTCCGACATGCGCATGCCCGGTATGACAGGCGCGCAGTTTCTGGCGCAAGCCAAAGCGAGTTATCCGGATATCGTCCGCATTCTGCTGACCGGCTATTCCGAAGTCAGCTCCACGGTTGCCGCCATTAACGAAGGCGGCATCTATCATTATTTGCCCAAACCCTGGGACGAACACGATCTGCTGTTGACCGTCAAGCGCGCACTCGAGCAACAACAATTGAAGAACGAAGCGCAACGCCTGACACAGATCGTGCTGCGTCAGAATGAAGAGTTATCCGCCTTTAACGCCAACCTCGAAAAGCAGGTCGTCGCGCGCACCGAAGAAATCCGCCAGACCGTGTTGTTTCTGGAACATTCCGAGCTGGAAATAAAAAAGAATTTCCTGACCATGTTGAAGGTGTTCTCGAACATGATCGAATTGCGCGCGGGCGCCTTCGGCTATTCGGGACGCGTGGGCGAACTGTCGCGCAACCTTGGCGCGAAGATGTCGAGCGCGCTGGGCTCGACGTACAAGATCAGCGAATCGGGCCTGCAAGACCTGATGATCGCCGGCCTGTTGCATGCGATCGGCAAAATCGGCTTGCCCGACGAGCTGGTACGCAAACCCATGGAAAAGATGAACAGCGAAGAAACCCGCCTGTTCATGACGCATCCGCTAAAAGGACAACTGGTGCTCACGCCGCTGGCAGCATACGCCGCCGCAGGCCTGATTATTCGCCATCAATACGAACGCTACGATGGCCGCGGCACGCACAGCATGATCGGCGATGCCATTCCGCTCGGCTCCCGCATCCTGGCCGTGACGCGCGATTTCGAAGCCTTGCTGGCCGGCGCCATCGCCACCCAGCCGCTGCCGCTGGACAAGACTCTGACGCTGCTCAAATCGCAGCGCGGCCATCGTTACGATCCGATAATCGTCGATCAATTTCTCGCGATGATCGAAGAAGAAGGCTTGTTGCAGGCAGTTAAAACGCGCTCGATAAAAGCGCAGCAACTGGAGCCGGGCATGCAACTGGCCGCCGACCTGCGCACCCCTGACGGCGTGCTGCTGCTGACCAAGGATTGTGTGATCAATCCGCAAAATGTCGGGCAAATACGGCGCTTCGAACAAGTACAAAATATAACGCTGCAAATCACGATTTCGATTTAAATCTGCAATAAAGAGCCTGAGGAGGCGAAAGTGAAATCACCGGACCAAACTTCCGGGCTGGATCAGTCATCTCGCGTGTTGCTGCTGGTCGACGACGAGAAGAATATTCTGTCCGCGCTGAAACGTCTTTTGCATCAAGAGAAATACCAGATCCTGACCGCCGCCAGCGCACCGGATGCGCTGCAGATTCTCGCTGCCACACCGGTCGATGTCATCGTTTCCGATCACCGCATGCCCGACATGACGGGCGTCGAATTTTTCAGGATCGCCAAGGAAATTTATCCCGAGACTGTCCGCATCATGTTGAGCGGCTATACCGAATTGCAGTCCGTCACGGACGCCGTCAATGAAGGCGCCATCTATAAATTCCTGACCAAGCCGTGGGATGACGATCAGTTGAAAGTGCACATTGCCGAAGCATTCCATCGCAAGGGTCTGGCTAACGAAAATTTGCGGCTGAACGAAGAACTGCGCATCGCCAATGCCGAACTGGCAAAAACCAATATGCAACTGGATGATATCTTGCAGCAAAAAAATCTGCAGATTCAAGGCGATGAAGTCATGCTCGACGTGGTGCATGAAGTGCTGCGGCATCTGCCGCTGGCAGTGATCGGACTGGATGACGATAACCTGATTGTGCTGGCCAATATTGCCGCGCAACGTCTGGGGCATGACGGTTTGATGCTCGGCCAGAAGATCGAAAAAATCATGCCGACGCTGCTGGGCAATCTGCACCAGGACGGCGCTACGCAAAAAGGCCTGATCGAACTCGATGGCGCTCCTTTCGAAGCCCTGCTTTACCCCATGGGCGGGCGCTCGCGCTCGCGCGGGAGATTGCTGACCTTGACCAGGCAAAATGGGAAGGACGAGCGCAATGGCGAACGCTAATGCCAGTGCAATACATATCGACAAGGCGATATCCGGCATGGCCTTATCCGAGGCCATACGGGATCACAATGGCGATGTATTGCTGCCGGGTGGCGCAGTACTGACCGATGCCGCCATCGCGTCGCTGCGCCGGCGCGGGGTTGCCCGGATTTCGGTCGTCGGCGAAGCAATTTCGGCGGCAATGTTGCAAGCATCCCGCGATCGGATGCAGGCCCGCTTGAATCAATTATTCAGGCAAGACAACGAACCCAACCGCACCTTGTCCAAATGCATTGCCCGCTATCGGACGGAATAAGCCATGAAGAAACTGACGCTCGCCAATCTGATTGCATCCGTCCAAGACCTGCCGTCATTACCCATGGTGGTACTTGAATTGATGCGCAATCTAAATGACGAAGTGGCCGGCACCCATCTGCTTGCCGAGAGCATCGCGCAAGACCAGGCCTTATCCGTCAAAGTATTGCGATTGGCCAATTCATCGTTCTACGGCATGCAACGCAAAGTGACGACCATACAGCAGGCCGTCACGATTCTCGGTTTCAATAGCGTGCGCGCGCTGGTGATGGCCGCCGCCATCATCGATCGCTACGCCGGCAACAAGAACAGCTCGCTCGATTTCCAGGTTTTCTGGCGCCATTCGATCGGCACGGCCTTATGCGCGAAAGCGCTGGCCAAAAAACTCGTGGTCAATCAGGATCTCGCATTTATCGCCGGATTACTGCACGATGTGGGCCGGTTGGTGATCATCACGCATTCGGCGCTTCATTACGAAGCGGTGATCGCCTACCGCGCCAAACATGACTGCTATCTGTTTGAAGCAGAACAAAACGTACTGGGGTTCGATCATATGATGGTCGGGCGGGTCATCATGGAACATTGGCAATTCCCGCCGATGATTCTGGATGCCGTCGAAAATCATCATTTTCCGAAGCAAAAAAAATTCGGCGGATTAAGCGCCATCGTCAATCTGGCCGACTGCATCGCGCATGGCCTCGATCTGTCGGGCGATGAGAATGACATGGTGCCGCCGTTATCCGAAACCGGATGGTGCGCATTGAACATTTCAGAAACAAATCTCATGGCGGTATTCAGCGAAACAGAACAACAATTCGAAGAGGCCTGCATGATCCTGGTTTCTCCCGATGAAAGGGCCTGATATGTACGACACGACGAATAAACGGCAACCGGCGATATCCGAATTTTTCGACGGCTGTCCGGCGCCGGCATTTGCCATTGATGCAGACCATGTCATTACCCATTGGAACAAGGCATGCGAATACCTGTTCGGCTTGAGCGCTGCGGAAATGGTCGGCACCAAAAACCAATGGCTGCCGATATATCAGCATGAACGCCCGGTGCTGGCAGACTTGATCGTCGCAGGCGATTTCGGCAATATCCACAGTAAATATTACAACGGCAACGAGACGTTCCGCGCATCGCCGCTGATTCCGAATGCGTTTGAAGGGGAGGATTTTCTCTCGCATCTGGGGGAAAACGGGCGCTGGATCTACTTCTCCGCCGCACCGTTGCGCGATGGGGACGGCGCAATTGTCGGCGCCATTGAGGTGATGCGGGATACCAGTGCGCAAAAACTGGCGGAATCCGACTTGCAAAAAATCCGCCAGGATCTTGAAATACTCGCTGCCGAGCGCAGCACGCAATTGGCGGAAGCGAATAAACGTCTGGAAGAAGATATCCGGCAGCGCGCAATCGTCGAAGCGGAGCTGACCCGCAGGAATGCGGAATTAACCAGTCTCAACGAAAAGCTGTCCATGGCGCAGCAGCAATTATTGCAGTCTGAAAAATTGGCATCCATCGGCCAGCTTGCTGCCGGCCTGGCGCATGAGATAAACAATCCGATCGGCTATATATTTTCCAATTTCGGCACGCTGGAAACGTATATTGCCAATTTGCTGCAGATGCTTACGGTCTATGAAGAAATAGAACCGGAGATGGCCGCATCGCCATTTTTAGAAAAAATAAATCAGATGCGCGAACAGGTCGAACTCGATTTTTTGAGGGAAGACATCCACTCACTGATGAGCGAATCGAAAGAAGGCATCCTGCGCGTCAGAAAAATCGTGCAGGATCTCAAGGATTTTTCCAGGATCGATGCATCCCAGGAATGGCAATGGGTGAATCTTCACGACGGCATCGATTCGACATTGAACATCGTCAATAACGAAGTCAAGTACAAGGCCGACCTGTTCAAGGAATATGGCAACATTCCCGACATTGAATGCCTGCCGTCGCAGATCAATCAGGTCATTTTAAATCTGGTGGTCAACGCGGCGCATGCCATTCAAAGCAACAGAGGGAAAATCACGATCAGGACCGGCAGCGATAGCGAGCGCGTCTGGATTGAAGTGACCGACACCGGGTCCGGCATCGCGAAAGAAAATCTGACGCGCATATTCGATCCGTTTTTCACCACGAAACCGGTGGGCCAAGGAACCGGTCTGGGCTTGTCGCTTTCCTACGGCATCATACAAAAACACTGTGGCGAGATTCAGGTGGACAGCGTGATCGGCAAAGGCACCACATTCAAAGTCATTTTGCCTATCCATCAAATCAAGTAAGACGGCTTGCCTTGGCGCTGAACGGAAACTTGGCCCCGAAAAACCGCCTCCATATTGTTGCCGTCCGGATCGAGCACGAAGGCGGCATAGTAGCCCTGCGGGTAACCTTGGGCGGGGTCGCGCAAGCCGGGCGAACCATTATCGGTCCCTCCTGTCTTTAGGGCCGCGGCGTGGAAAGCGTCGACCTCGGCGCGGCTTTTCGCCGCAAAGGCGGTGTGTTGCTTCACGCCCGACGGGTGAAAGCGATCGATCCAGAAAACCGGATAATCGACGCCATAGCCAACGCCGTCGATCCCGTTGCCCTCGGGGAGTTGCGCAACCCGGCGGAAGCCAAGCGCACCCAATGCCGCATCATAAAAGGTAGCGGACCTGGCGACGTCCGCGACACCGATACCTGTATGGTCGATCATTGCGACTCCCGGAATTAAACAGTTGGATTAATTATAGAGCCGTGTCCCGGAATTAAAAAGCCGCGATGCGATGATCTCGCATAACGGCTTTGTGACTCCGGACGACTAACTCTTCAAGCGATCACATTGGCGGCACAACGCCATCTTTCTCAACAACAATCCGCGCCGCAGCCAGGTTGGTGGCTGGGCCATCGGCAACAACGAATACTTTCTTTCCAGCGATCAGGTCAGCACGCGTTGCCGGCGCCAAAGTCACCACGGGTGTATTTTCCGGAACCAGGACTTCCTTGCTGCCGCCCTTGTAGGAAAGTTGCAAGGTGCGTCCATTCACGCCGGTCATGACGGTATCGACATTGGCGTTGGTCATCGAGCTGCCCGGCAGCAAGTCCCATGCGTAATGTCCTTCACCGGTACCACGTGCCGCTTCAGGAAATACCAAGACCTCTATCGCAACGAGTTTTCCGCCTGGCGGTGCCGGTTTGGTCGCGGTGCCGATGAACGCGCCTTTTTCAATGTCGGCGAGCTTGAGATTTTTGACTGCACCCACGGCCTGGTCCGGCTTGATGGCAATCTTGACGGTGTCGCCGCTACGGCGATGAACGGTCAAGCTGGTAGCGTCAACTGAGACGATTTCACCGCGAATGCGGGTAGGCTTTGGTGCTGCGGCGTAGGCTGCTGTGCTGGATATCAGCGCAGCAGCTACGATCATACGTAAGGCGTTTGGGATAATGTTCATGTCGAATTCCTGATGTGGAGACCTTCGATTGTGAGGAGATACTTTGATACCGCAGGTTAAGGTATCAGGTTTTCGATGAACGTGTCGGCGGCGTGCTGATGTAAGTACAGGTCCGGCGATTGCACTAATAATCAACGATCTGGATCAAAAATCACTCCCACTCAATCGTAGCCGGCGGTTTCCCCGAAATGTCATAAACCACCCGGTTAATCCCGCGCACTTCATTAATAATTCGGTTCGAAACCTTGCCCAGCAATTCATGCGGCAAATGCGCCCAATGCGCGGTCATGAAGTCCTGCGTCTGGACTGCGCGCAACGCCACCACGTATTCGTAGGTGCGGCCATCGCCCATCACACCGACCGATTTGACCGGCAAGAATACCGCAAAGGCCTGACTGGTCAAGTCGTACCATGAGGTGCCTTCGGCATCTTTGGTGTTGCGTAATTCTTCGATAAAGATTGCATCCGCGCGACGCAGCAGGTCGGCGAATTCCTTATTCACGGCGCCCAGAATCCGCACGCCCAAACCCGGCCCCGGGAACGGATGGCGATAGACCATCGCATGCGGCAAATCCAATGCCACGCCCAATGCACGCACTTCATCCTTGAACAATTCGCGCAACGGTTCCAGCAGTTTCAAATTCAAGGTTTCCGGCAGGCCGCCGACGTTATGGTGACTCTTGATCGTGTGGCCCTTTTTACCCTTGCCCGCGCTTTCGATCACATCCGGATAAATCGTGCCTTGCGCCAGCCATTTTGCATTGCTCAGCTTGGCCGATTCGGCCTGGAATACTTCAACGAATTCACGACCGATGATTTTGCGTTTGGCTTCCGGATCGGCGACGCCGGCCAGGTGTCCCATGAACTGATCCGTGGCGTCGACATGGATGACTTTGACGCCAAGATTGTCGGCAAACATTTCCATGACCATTTTGCCTTCGTCCAGGCGCAACAGGCCGTGATCGACGAATACGCAGGTGAGCTGGTCGCCGATGGCGCGATGGATCAATGCCGCCGCGACGCTGCTGTCGACACCGCCCGACAAGCCCAGAATGACTTCGTCGCTGCCAACCTGCCGGCGGATCGATTCGACCGCTTCGGCGATGTAATCGGGCATGTTCCAGTCCGATTTGCAGCCGCAGATTTCATGCACGAAACGGCCCAGTATTTCCTTGCCCTTGATCGTGTGCGTGACTTCCGGATGGAATTGCACCGCGTAGAATTTGCGGGCTTCATCGGCCATCGCGGCCACCGGGCAATTGCCGGTGGAAGCCATCAATTTGAAACCGGGCGGCATTTCATTGACCTTGTCGCCGTGACTCATCCAGACCTTCAGCATGCCATGGCCTTCAGCGGTCACAAAGTCGCTGATCTCATTAAGCAAGGCAGTATGGCCGTGGGCGCGCACTTCGGCGTAACCGAACTCGCGCACCAGCCCGTTTTCCACTTTGCCGCCAAGCTGTTCGGCCATCGCCTGCATGCCGTAGCAAATGCCGAGCACCGGTACGCCCAGTTCGAATACGGCTTGCGGCACGCGCGGTGTATCGCCTTCCATCACGCTGTTCGGGCCGCCCGAAAGGATCACGCCGGCAGCGCCGTAATCGCGCACAAACTGATCGCTGACATCGTAGGGGAATACCTCGGAAAACACGCCCGCATCGCGCACGCGGCGTGCGATCAGTTGGGTGACCTGGGAACCGAAATCGAGAATCAGAATTTTAGAGTGCATAGGGAAGTTTATGAAAACTGCAGGGAGTAAAAAAACAGCTTGCGACCGCCGGTAAAACCCAAATCGGATCGAAGGCTTCATTCAAGGCCTGCGATCCGATTCGGTATCAGCAATCGTCAATGATTGGTTAACGACTCGTCAGCGATCTCAGTCGGCGCGGTAGTTCGGCGCTTCCTTGGTGATCTGGACATCGTGCACATGCGATTCACGCATGCCGGCCGACGTGATCTCAACGAATTCCGCCTGTTCGCGGAATGCATCGATGCTGGCGCAACCGCAGTAACCCATCGATGAGCGCACGCCGCCGACCAGTTGATACAGGATTGCCAGCACGCTGCCCTTATAGGCAACCCGGCCTTCAATACCTTCCGGCACGAATTTGTCGGTGTTGTTTTCGCCGTCCTGGAAATAGCGATCGGCCGAACCGTCCGCCATCGCGCCCAGGCTGCCCATGCCGCGATACGATTTATAACTGCGGCCCTGGAACAGGATCACTTCGCCCGGCGCTTCTTCGGTGCCGGCAAACATGCTGCCCATCATGACGCTGGAAGCGCCGGCGGCGAGTGCCTTGGAAACGTCGCCGGAATAGCGGATGCCGCCATCGGCAATACACGGAACGCCGGTGCCCTTGAGCGCTTGCGCTACATTCGAAATGGCCGAAATCTGCGGTACGCCGACACCGGCGACGATGCGGGTGGTGCAAATCGATCCGGGACCGATACCGACTTTCACCGCATCTGCGCCGTGGTCGACCAGGGCTTTGGCCGCGGCCGCGGTGGCGATGTTGCCGCCGATGACATCGATATGCGGATAGCGGGTCTTGACCCATTTGACCCGCTCCAGCACGCCGCGCGAATGGCCGTGGGCGGTATCGACTACCAGCACGTCCACGCCGGCGGCTACCAGCAGCTCGATGCGTTCGTCGTTATCGGCGCCGACGCCGACGGCTGCACCGACGCGCAGCTTGCCTTGATCGTCTTTGCAGGCGAACGGGTGAGCGGTCGATTTTTGAATGTCCTTGACGGTGATCAGGCCGCGCAATTCGAATGCGTCGTTGACCACCATGACGCGTTCCAGGCGATGCTTGTTCATCAGGCGCTTGGCTTCTTCCAGGCCGGCGCCGTCCCTGACGTAGACCAGTTTGTCGCGCGGTGTCATTTTGTTGCGGACTTCGGCGTCCAGCTCTTCTTCAAAGCGCAGATCGCGGTTGGTGATGATGCCGACCAGCATGCTGCCGTCGACTACCGGGAAACCGCTGATGCCGTGCTGTTCCGATAAGGCGATGACGTCGCGGATTTTCATGGAAGGCGGGATCGTGATCGGATCGCGCACCACGCCGGATTCGAAGCGCTTGACCTTCGATACTTCGCGCGCCTGCTCTTTCGGGGTCAGATTTTTATGGACGATGCCGATGCCGCCCTCTTGCGCCATGGCAATAGCCAGACGTGCTTCAGTCACTGTATCCATCGCCGCCGAGACGAGCGGAATGTTCAGCGAGATGTTGCGTGTCAAACGCGTAGCAAGGGATGTATCTTTTGGGAGGATGTCCGAGTAAGCCGGAACCAGCAGCACGTCATCGAATGTGAGCGCTTTTTGAAGCAGACGCATAGTTTTTCCTATAGGCGCAAAAGCGAATTATACAGAAATCTGATTGGTGCGTCCCTGCTCGCTAAACTTCACGAATAAATATTTGTTAAGAGCGGTTTAGCGGGATGGAATGCTTTCGTGTTCAGTGTAGGCAGGCTACGTGACCTGTTTATGACGCCGGGCGCAGTAGTTGCCGCATGTCAGTCGCCCTTGCGCGCCTTGTGGCCGGCTCTGAGGCGGCGGGAATCCTTGGGGTCCGCAATCAAGGGCCGGTAAATTTCAATGCGGTCGTGTTCGCGCAGAATGGTATCGGGCGTTTTCAGCTTGCCGTAGATACCGACCTTGCAGGCAGTCAGATCGATGGCGCTGATTTCGCGCAGAATGCCGCTCTGGATGATGGCCTGCTGCAAAGTCGTCCCCTCGACTACCTGCAGCTCACGCAATACCTCCAGATCGGGTTCGGCGTAGCAAAGTTGCACATTTAGCAATATTTTGTCAGCCATAAACTGCCTCGGCGCGCTTGCAGAACGAATCCACGAAACTATTGGCGATCATGCTGAAAACCGGCCCGATCACGCTTTCGAACAGGCGATTCGAGAATTCATAGTGCATATCGAACTCAATTTTGCAGGCATCGGCCCGTAACGCGTTAAACTTCCAACTTGCATCAAAGTGCTTGAACGGCCCGTCCACCAGTTGCATCGTCATGGCAGTCGGCGGCACGTTCGTGTTTTCAGTGGTAAAAGACTGTCGCAAGCCGTGATAATTGATGTTGATCCGCGCGATCAGCTTATGATCTTCCCGGTCCCTTACCTCTACCCCGCCACACCAAGGCAGGAATTGCGGATAATCCTCCACCCGATCGACCAACGTGAACATTTGTTCAGCGCTATACCCGATTAATACCGTTTTATGTACTACCGCCATGGATTAAGCACCGTTTGATAGAATCGCAAAAGTGAAATTTTAACCGACCGGACCCGTTTTCCCGAATAGATGACCATAGTTGATAATAAAAAAGCATTCTTCGATTACTTTGTCGAAGAACGTTATGAGGCAGGTGTTGTGTTGCACGGCTGGGAAGCCAAGTCGATACGCGCCGGCCGCGTGCAGTTGAAAGAAGCCTACGTAATCATACGGAACGGTGAAATTTTCCTGTTCGGTGCGCATATCAGCGCATTGGCCAGCACCTCCACCCACGTTCACCCGGAAGCCACAAGAACCCGCAAATTGCTGTTGCACGCGGCGGAAATCGCCAAACTGATCGGCAAGGTCGAACGCTCCGGCTATACACTGGTGCCGCTCAATCTGCATTACGTGGGCGGCCGCATTAAATGCGAAATCGGCCTCGCCAAGGGTAAAAAGCAGCACGACAAGCGCAATACCGAACGCGAACGCGACGGCCAGCGCGAGGTTCAGGCGGCGATGAAGATCCACCGCCGCTAATCCCCCGCTAATCGGCACGCAACTTCGTGCGCGCTCTTCGCGCCGTATTCGATATGTAAATCGGTTTATATCAAACGTATCAAACTATTTATCTATGCCGCTTCTGCCGGCAAAGTGGCGTAAAGTTACGTTAATATTTCAATCGGCATCTTGCAAAGCCTGTTTATTGAGGCATATTGATACGCTGAACCTCTTGGGTTCACCATTCTCAAATTCCATTAAGCCCGGCCGGCCGGGCAACTTTTCAAGCGAGCAAGAATTGAGTCTGACGCACAGAGTTTTACTGATCGACGACGATAGCGAGTTGCTCGATATCCTTCGGCAATATCTGGAACAGGAAGGCTTCCAGGTCGGCCTCGCGCATGACGGCGAAACCGGCGTGATGGAAGCGTCGTCCGGACGCTATGCCATCGCCGTGCTGGATCTGATGATGCCGCGCATCAACGGCATTGAAACCCTGCGCCGTATTCGCAATACATCCAATCTGCCGGTATTGATGTTGACCGCGCGCGGCGACGATACCGACAAAATCATCGGCCTGGAGCTCGGCGCCGACGATTACGTTCCGAAGCCTTGTACCCCACGCGAATTGACCGCCCGTATCCGCGCCATTTTGCGCCGGACCAACGCACAGCCGTCAACCGATGCCTCATCGCCGCTGACCGTTGGCGCATTGTCGATCTGGTCCGAACAACGCCGCGCTACTTGGGGCGACCAACCGCTGGCCCTGACCAGCAGCGAATTCAATCTGCTTGAAGTGCTGGCGCAAAATGCCGGCAAGGCAGTCAGCAAAAAGATCTTGTCGGAGCAGGCTCTGGGCCGGCCGCTGGCGCGCTTCGACCGCAATATCGATGTACATCTGAGCAGCATCCGCCAGAAACTGGGCGCCGCTACCGGCGGCGAATCGTGCATCCGCACGGTCTATCGCCAAGGCTACCAGTTCATCAAGGAGTAATTCTTGGGGCGTCTGTTCTGGAAATTTTTCTTTTTCATTCTGCTCGCCCAAATCACCGCGACTGTCGGCATCGGCAGCATTCTGTGGCTTGAAGCACGCAGCCACGACCAAACCCATTCCGACGTCGATGAAAGCCCGCCTGCCGCCTTTCGCGTAGAGGCAGCTTCAGCTACGCTGCGTTTCGGCGGCGTCAATGCCTTGCGCAGCCTGCTGACACAACAGCGCCGTCGCGCCGTCTATGCAGTCGATGAACAGGAACAGGAACTGCTCGGGCGCCCGGTGCCGCCCACCGCCCTGCTACAGGCACGCTCGCTGCTCGGCCGGCAACCGGCCGTGGTAGAAGAAATATCGACCTCCGCCGGCCATCGCTATCTGTTGTTCCAGGCGCCGCTGGAAGGTTTCGACGGTACCAGTCACATCGATCGCGCCCAGGCGCTGCGCCTGTTTGAAGGCCGTACTGCGGCAACCCATTTCATCACGATGCCGACGCGCGATCTGATCCCGTTCCTGCCGCTTATCGCCGCCATTCTTGCCAGCCTGATTTTCGCGTTCCTGCTGGCCTGGTATTTCGCCCAGCCGATTCGCCATTTGAAGCAAGCCTTCGATGCCGCTGCCGAGGGGAATCTGGATCGCCGCTTGAGCCTGGCCATGGGCAGCCGGCGCGATGAGTTGTCCGATCTCGGTCGCGATTTCGACCGCATGACGCAGAAATTGCGGGCACTGATGATCAGCCAGCGTCGTCTGCTGCATGACGTATCGCATGAATTGCGTTCACCGCTGGCGCGCCTGCAGGCATCGATCGGGCTGGCGATGCAGCAGCCGGAAAAAATTCATGAGTCGTTGCAGCGCATTGCCCGCGAAGGCGGCCGTATCGATAAACTTGTGAGCGAATTGCTGACCTTGTCCAAACTGGAAACCGGCGTTATGCATACGCGGATAGAAGCCATCGATATGCAGGATTTATTGGCCGGCATTATCGACGATGCCCAATTCGAAGCCAATGCAAAAAACTGCCGGGTAATATGGCGCGCCAAGATCAATGGGCTGGTGGACGGCGATCCGGAATTATTGCAGCGCGCACTGGAAAATGTGCTGCGCAACGCAGTCAAATACAGCCCTGTGGATAATGAAATTACCCTCACGACCCAACTGGATGAAACGACCAGGAAGCTGACGGTTTCAATATTGGATCAGGGACCGGGCGTGCCGGAATCCGAACTCAAACTGATCTTCGAACCGTTCTATCGCGGCAGTAATACGAACGCCAGCGGACACGGCCTCGGATTGGCAATCGCCATACGCATTGTCGAAGCGCATACCGGCAGCGTTATCGCCTGCAATCGCGAGCAAGGCGGCTTGAAAGTCGATATCGTGTTGCCGCTCAGCGCAACTGCATTACAGCAACAATAATAATCGCCAGCACGCTCAATACGAATAAAGCAAACAATGCGCGCGTCCGGGTACGCAATACCGAAACGGCAGCCACCAGTTGCGCATTTTGTTCCGCCAGCGCATTGATCAAATCGCTGACCGAACGTTGTTCAATTTCCAATTCGTCGACTCTGGCAACCAGGCGATTGATACTCGCCAGCGAGCCGTCATAAGCGAAATCGGCGATCTCTCCTTCGCGCTTTTCCGCGGCGGATTTCTTGGTGCGCGACCATAAGCTTTTGGCGCCTTTGAGAATATCCGGCGTCGCGGCAGCCACATTGGCCCAGGGAATCAGTTTAAAAGCAGCAATCCAGTTCAAGCCCATAGCGTGCTTCCTCATAATTTAGTCAAGCGCAACCATCATAGACCAGCGTAAGGCGGCGTGGAGTTTTTACGACATATTCTGACGCGCTATTGGCTAACCGGCATCGGCGGTGTAGTCTGCATAAGCCATTTCCTATGGCGGACTTAAGACATATTGACGGCATCCTTCACTTGAACATTCCCCAATTAATGGAGAAACCGATGAAAAAACTACTAGCCGCGCTCGCCATGTCGATGCCTTTGCTGTCTGTTCCGGCTTTTGCCGCCAACAACGCGCAGCAAAACAAGATGGTGACTTGCAATAAAGATGCCACGGGCAAAAAGGGCGATGAACGCAAGGCGTTCATGAAAGAATGCTTGTCGAACAAAGCCGTTGCCGCGCCGCCGCCAACTCAGCAACAAAAAATGGTGACTTGCAATAAAGATGCTGCCGGTAAAAAAGGCGATGACCGCAAAGCGTTCATGAAGCAATGTTTGTCGAACAAGGTCTAAGGCAAAATAAGGGCCAAGACATTTTATAAGCCGGAAAGCCATGCAAAAGGCCGATTCCCTATTACGGGAAACGGCCTTTTTATTTGCTGAAAACGATTTTGCAGCGTCCTTGCCTGATCCGACGATGTGCGTGGAACCTTGTAAGACATACGTATGTCTTAACGGAGTCATTTATTTCCTCCGTAACGCAATACCGCCATTATCTTAATTATCAATCAAGGAGTGCCAATATGAGCATTAATCTGACGTTCGCCCCGGTAATATCCCTCATCGCAGGCATACTGATCCTGATCATGCCGCGCTTGCTCAACTACATCATTGCGCTCTATCTGATCGTGATGGGCCTGGTCGGTCTGTTCGGCACCGGCAATCTTCACTTGTAATAATTGATGACGAACGCGTCAGCCGGCGCCCAACGCAGGCTGACGCGTTCGCCATGCAATTGCTGATGCGCGCAATCCATGCCGATGCCGGCAGCAAGAAGCACCGTATTTGCCGCGCCAGGCGACGTCGCGATGCCCACGATGGGTAGATACGGCCGCTCCCATGATGGGATATCCATGGCCTGATAATGATATTTAATGCTTTTGGTCGGACGGTTCGGCGCCAGTTTGAGCCGTTCGCCACCGCTGCGATAGCGTATCCAGCAATGCTGCCGGCGCAACCATTGCGCATCAATCCCTGCATCGTCGCCGCTCACAGGATCGAAATACAGCGTACCCTCGAAATCGGCAAACGACATGCTCGGCTGCCCTTCCCACACAAATGCCTGCGGTTCGATCTCGCTGACGTCGCGGTCGCGCCGCGGCGTCAGGAACACACGATCCCGATGGCGCCGGATATGGCAATCGGGATGCGTCACACAGAGCTGTGCGTCGGCTTTCGCTTCCAGCAACTGCGCACGCATTTCGCTTAGCCACGCAGACGACGGCATCCGCATGCCGCGCGCGCCGAACCAGTACCGCAATAAATTATCGATGCGATCGGCGTCGAGCTTTTTGACTTCGATCATATCGAGGCAATCGCCTTGCAGACATTGCTGCAGATCCTGCGCGCCCAGTTCAACCAGCAAACGCTGCGCAGATTGCGCATGACGCGCAGTACGCGTAAAGCGTTGTTGAAAGCCGGGAAATAATTGCGCCAGCAGCGGCATGACCTGCAATCGCACCGCGTTGCGGGCGTAACGGGTATCGGCATTGGATTCATCTTCGATATGCGCAATGCCGTGCGCTTGCGCATAGCGTTCGATCTCACCGCGTGCGACGTGCAATAAAGGACGCGCCATGGTCAGATCGGCGCTGCCGAGCAAGGCCGGCGCCGTGTTGGCGCTATCCATGCCGGACAGCCCCGCCACCCCGGTGCCGCGCAGTAATTGCAGCAAAACGGTTTCGGCCTGGTCGTCCTGATGATGCGCCGTCAACAGCCATTTGGCGCCGTGCCTGCGGCACAATTCGCCCAGTCCGGCATAACGCTGAATACGCGCTGCTTCTTCGACGCCGCCATCGGACTGCGCCAGATCGATCTTTAAGGCATCGAAGGCAATACCGTGCGCGGCGCAAATTTGTTCGCAATGCGCCAGCCAGGCGTCCGCGTTCGAACTCAGGCCGTGATGAATATGGAATGCATGCAGAGTAAGGCCGTGCTCGCGTGCGTAGAGCGCAGCGAGGTCGAGCAAAACGGAAGAATCGAGGCCTCCGCTGTATGCCAGGGCAACATCTGCACCGGCAGGAATGGCCAACGCGTCCAACGCGTCGGCGAAGGCATCGAGCATGGCTTTATTCGGAAATCAACTCTTTGAATTTACCGTAGCTCATCAGTTTTTCATGGCGTGCAGTCAGCAGATCCTTGGTCTTGACGCCTTGGAACTGGCGCAAGGTATCTGCCAGCGCGCGCTTGAGCAATGCGGCCATTTGTTTGACGTCCCGGTGCGCGCCGCCCAAAGGTTCGTTGACGATCTTGTCGATCAGGCCAACGGCTTTCAAGCGGTGTGCGGTCAGGCCCAGCGCTTCGGCGGCATCGGATGCACGCTCGGCTGTTTTCCATAAAATCGATGCGCAGCCTTCCGGCGAAATCACCGAATAGGTAGCGTATTGCAACATCAGCACCGCATCGCCGACCGCAATCGCCAGCGCGCCGCCGGAACCGCCTTCACCGATGATGGTAGCAATCAACGGCACTTTCAGTTCTGCCATGACGTACAAATTGTGGCCGATGGCCTCCGATTGTCCGCGCTCTTCCGCATCGATACCGGGAAACGCGCCCGGGGTGTCGACGAAAGTAAAAATAGGTAAATTGAATTTTTCGGCGACTTTCATCAGGCGCATGGCCTTGCGGTAGCCTTCCGGCTTCGGCATGCCGAAATTGCGCAGTGCGCGTTCTTTGGTGTCGCGGCCTTTTTGATGGCCGATGACCATGCAGGCCTGTCCGTTAAAGCGCGCCAGGCCGCCGATGATCGACAGATCGTCCGCATAGCTGCGGTCGCCGTGCAATTCATGGAAATCGGTAAAAATCTCGCGCACGTAATCGAGCGTGTAAGGCCGCTGCGGATGACGCGCAATCTGCGATACCTGCCATGGCGTCAGCTTGGCGTAGATATCCTTGGTCAGTTGCTGGCTTTTCTTCACCAGGCGGTCGATTTCTTCTGAAATATCGACGGCGGAGTCATCCTGCACAAAGCGCAGTTCCTCAATTTTTCCTTCCAGCTCGGCTACCGGCTGTTCGAAATTCAGAAACGTGGTGGTCGTTTTGCTCATGGGATTCCTTTAGAAGCAACTGCTTTCATCTATATATACCGTTATTGCGCAGCGGTAATTTCGTCCAGGCTGCGCCATAAATACCATGTGGCGACCGTGCGCCACGGCTCCCAGTTGGCCGACACTTCCCGCGCATCGCTGCGCGATACCGGCTCGCCGGAGAAATAATTGACGCTGATGCCCTTGAGCAGGCCCGGGTCGTCCAGCGGCAGAATATTCGGACGGAGCAGATTAAATATCAAAAACATCTCCGCTGTCCAGCGTCCGATGCCGCGAATGTTGATCAATTCGGCGATCACATCCTCGTCTTCCATTTCGTTCCACTGGTCCGCATGCACCCGTTTTGCCTTGAAATGGTCGGCAAGATCGAGAATATACTCCGCTTTTCGCTTGGATAAGCCGCACAGCCCCAGATTCTCGCCGCCGGCCTTGAGCACCTGGGCCGGCGTGCATTTCGGGCAAATCTGCAACAAACGCTGCCAGGATGCCTGCGCCGACTTGACCGAAATCTGCTGTCCGATAATCGAACGGGCCAGCGTGGTGAAGGCGTCGCCGCGCCCGGTCAGGTTCAGGTCGCCGAAGTGCGGGATCAGCTTGCGCATGATGCGGTCGCGCTTCATCAGTTCCTGCTTGGCCTGCTCCCAATACACCGGCACGCCGACTTCTGTGGTGATCATGATAGCCATCGGCGCCGATATCCTGTTGCTGTTGCGTAAATAGTGGGATGACATGCATGCATCGCGACGCCGCCCGATGGATACGGCGCCGACTGCATGCTGGTTTTATTCGCGGAACGCAATATCAAGCCCTCCGCCACTCGGTTTGCCCGCCGGGCTTGTCTTCGAGCACGATGCCGCCGTCGATCAACTCCTGCCGTATGCGATCGGCCTCGGCGAAATTACGCTCTTTCTTGGCGACCGCGCGGGATTCGATTCTAGCTTGAATATCGGCGTCCGAATAGCCGGATTGCGCGCCTTCCGCATCCGCCACGCGTGCCTTGAGGAAGGCATCCGGCTGGCGTTCCAGCAGGCCGAGCCAGCCGGCCAGGCCGCGCAATTGCGCCGCCATCGCCGCCGACTTGCCGCGGTTGACTTCATTGGCCAGTTCAAACAATACCGCAACCGCCACCGGCGTATTGAAATCGTCATTCATCGCCGTGATAAAGCGCTGCGCATGCGCTTCTTCCAGGTCGACTGTCGCCTGGTCCGAGGCCGGCGCCTCTTTCAGTGCAAGGTAAAGCCGGGTCAGCGCCTGCCGCGCGTCGTCCAGATTGACGTCGGCGTAATTGAGCGGGCTGCGGTAATGCGCGCGCAAGATGAAGAAGCGCACCACTTCCGGATCGTATTTCTTGAGGACGTCGCGAATGGTGAAGAAGTTGCCGAGCGACTTCGACATCTTTTCGTCGTCGACCCGCACGAAACCGTTATGCATCCAGTAATTGACGAAGGCATGGCCGTGGGCGCCTTCGGACTGGGCGATTTCGTTTTCATGGTGCGGGAACTGCAGATCCTGGCCGCCGCCGTGGATATCGAAATGCTCGCCGAGCAGATCGCCCGACATCGCGGAGCATTCGATATGCCAGCCCGGCCGCCCCGGGCCCCATGCGGAATCCCATTTGACTTCGTCGGGCTCGCTGCTCTTGGAGGCTTTCCACAGCACGAAATCCAGCGGATCGCGCTTGCCCTGGTTGATTTCCACCCGCTCGCCGGCGCGCAGGTCGGCGATCGATTTGCCGGACAGCTTGCCGTAGCCGGGAAAATTGCGCACCGCGTAATTGACGTCGCCGCCGCCGCTCTGCGCGTCCTTGTCCTGGTACGCCAGGCCCTTGGCGACCAGTTGCTCGATCATGGCCAGCATCTGCGGCACATAATCGGTGGCGCGCGGCTGATGGTCCGGCGGCTGCACGCCGAGCGCGGCGGCATCCTGTTCCATGGCCTCGATGAAACGGCCGGTCAATTGCTTGATCGACTCGCCGTTTGCCAGGGCGCGGGCGATGATCTTGTCGTCGATATCGGTGATGTTGCGCACATAGGTCACGGCATAGCCGCTGGCGCGCAGCCAGCGCTGCACCATGTCGAACACGACCATTACGCGCGCATGGCCCAGGTGGCAATAATCGTAGACCGTCATGCCGCATACATACAGGCGCACTTGTCCAGGAATAATCGGCGAAAAGATCTGCTTATCACGCGCGAGCGTATTGTATATTTTCAGGGAGCTCATTAACGAGAATCAGGGAAATCGGTGAAATCGGTGAAATCATTTTGCCACGGCGGAGGAACGACACAATCACGCGAGATCAGGCAAAAACCAGGCAAGGAATCCTAAACGGATTACGCCGGGGGGTTACGCTGGAATCACGCTGAATTCGCGCTGAATTCACGCCGAATTCATGCAAGGGCCGTATTTTACGCCAGCTTTTTTAGGAAGGCTTTTTTTCTCAACCGACTTATCTTGTCAAACCAGCCAAAAGAGTTGGATGGCCAAACCCCTTTTTGCGATGCTTGTTTGATAAAATGCATTTTTCCGTTCGAGTATAGCATTGATGAAAACCATGCTCTTTGCATCTTTTTACCAGTCGCCGGCGCCGCTGGGCGGCCTGGGGAGCAAATCCATCATTCTGTCGCTGCTGCTGGCGGCGGGCGCCGTTCCGGCCCTGGCCAACAACGCCGCCGACGTCGGCAAGTTACTACGATCTAAACAATATGCGGAAGCGCTGGCCAAGACCGACGCCATGCTCGCCAAGCATCCGCGCGACGCCCAGATGCGCTTTTACAAGGGCGTCATCCTGGCCGAGCAACACAAATCGGCGGAAGCCATCGCGATCTTCACCAAGCTGATCGAGGATTTTCCCGATCTGCCCGAACCCTACAACAACCTGGCAGTGCTGTATGCCGCCAGCGGCCAGTATGAAAAAGCCGGCGCCACGCTGGATATGGCGATGGATACCAATCCGACCTACGCTACCGCGCTGGCCAACCGCAGCGACATCTATGCGCGCATGGCCAGCCAGGCCTACGAAAAAGCCTTGCAACTGGAACCCGAGAAGGCCAGTCCGCCGCGCCTGATGCTGGTGCGTACCCTGTCCGGCAACCTGTCCGGCGGCACCGTGCCGAAGAGCGCAGGCGCACCGGCCATCCCGCCGGCCAAGCTGCCGCCGGCGATATCCAAGCCGGAACCGGTGCAGCCGCCGAAGGCCGAGCTGCCGCCGCTGGCCGCGGTTGAGAAGCCGCCTGAAAAACCGGTCGAGAAGCCGGTTGAAAAGCCGGTCGCCAAGCCTGCCGAAAAACCGGTTGAAAAGCCGATCGAGAAGCCGGCCGTAAAACCAGTTGAGAAGCCGGTCGCAAAACCAAGCGAAAAACCGCCTGAGAAACCTGTCGAAAAGCCGGCTGCGAAACCAACTGAAAAACCGGCGGAAAAGCCGACTGAAAAGCCGACCGAAAAGCCGCAAAAATCCGACGCCAAGGCCGAAGCCGCGCACCTGGAGCGCCAACGCAACGAAGCCGTGGCGCTGGTCAATACCTGGGCCAAGGCCTGGAGCAACAAGGATGTGAAGACCTATCTGGCGCAATACGACGCCAACTTCCAGCCGCCGAAATCGCAGACCCGCAAGCAATGGGCCGAGGAGCGGCGCGCGCGGATTGAAGAAAAGGGACGCATCAGCGTCGATATCGATGCGCTCAAGGTCGCCATCAAGGGAGACAAGGCTACCGTTCGATTCCATCAGATTTACCAGTCGGACAATCTCAAGTTCAGCTCCGGCAAAACCCTGATTTTGACCCGTCAAGGAGAACGTTGGGCGATCGTGCAAGAACGCGCCGGCGGATAACTGTTACCATCAACAAACTTTTCCCGAATTGAATCAATGACGCGAAACCGGATTTTCACAGCGCTGCTGCTTTGCCTGCCATTCTGTGCGCAGACCGGTTTCGCTGCCGGTCCGATGCCGCCCGGCAGCAGCGGGCGCGCGGCGCTCATCGCCACCGTCGGCGCCAACGACGCCGAAACCCGGCTGATCGATATCTACAAGGATATCGGTTCCTACCGCATCGCCGAAGCACGCGAAAAGGCCGATGCGCTGGTGGCCTCCTATCCGCATTTCCGCCTCGGCCAACTGGTACGCGGCGATCTGCTGATGATGGCGGCGCGTCCGGTCAATACCTTCGGCGCCGCGCCCGGCGCACCGGCCGACAAGATGCGCGATCTGCGCGCCGAGGCCATGGTGCGCATCCAGTCGCTGCAGCAGCGCCCCAATCCCGAACTGATTCCGAAAGCGGTGCTGCAGGTCGGCAGCGACCAGGAGACCGTATTGGTGGTCGATGCCAAGCGCTCGCGGCTGTATGTCTATACCAATGCGGACGGCAAGCTGAAACTGAAGACCGACTACTACATTTCGCAAGGCAAGCTCGGCGTTCACAAATTCAAGGAAGGCGACCAGAAAACGCCGATCGGCGTGTACGCCGTCAGCGGGCGCATTCCGGGGCAAAAACTGCCCGACTTCTATGGCGTGGGCGCCTTGCCGCTGAATTATCCGAACGAGTGGGACCGTCGCAACGGCCGCGGCGGTTCGGGCATCTGGCTGCATGGCACGCCGTCCGACAATTTCAGCCGGCCGCCGCTGTCTTCGGACGGCTGCGTGGTGCTGACCAATCCGGATCTGCAGGCGCTTTACGGCAGCACCGAAGTCGGCAAGACCACCGTGCTGATCAGCGACGGCGTCGAATTCATCACCAAGGCCGCCTGGAACAAGGAACACAAGGCGTTCAGCCAGTTGATCGAGGAATGGTCGCGCGACGCCGAAAGCGACGATCGCGGCAAGTTGCTGGCGAACTATTCGTCGCGCTTCCGCTCCAGCCTGGGCGAAAACCTGAACACCTGGTTCAACCGCCAGCAGAAGAGCTTGAACGGCGCGCACGGCCTGACTGTTAAACTGAGCGACGTCAGCCTGTTCCTGTATCCGGGCGAAGACGCCATGATGGTCGGCACCTTCACCCAAGAAACATCGATCGGCAAGAGCAAGAATGTCACACGCAAACGCCAGTACTGGGTCAAGGAAGACTCGGGCTGGAAGATTATCTACGAAGGAACCGCCTAATATGAAGCTATCCCGTCGCGCCTTGTTGTCCGTCCTCGTGTCCACCGGCGCCGCGCTGGCGTTCGGCCTGTATGCCGTGCCGAACAGCGCCCATGCCGATACCCCTGCTGCCGGCGCCATGCCGCATGTCACGCTGAAGACCAATATGGGCAATATCGTGCTGGAACTGAACCCGGCGCGGGCGCCGCTGTCGGTCGCCAATTTTCTCGAATACGTCAAGAGCGGCCAGTACAACGGCACCATCTTCCATCGCGTGATTCCGGGCTTCATGATCCAGGGCGGCGGCTTCGACAAGGACATGCACGAAAAGCCCACCCGTGCGCCGATCAAGAACGAAGCGAAAAACGGCCTGAACAATACGGTCTATACGATCGCCATGGCGCGCACCCAGGCGCCGCATTCGGCGACCGCGCAGTTCTTCATCAATACCGCCAATAACGGCCCGCTCGATTATCCTAGCCGCGACGGCTGGGGCTATGCGGTGTTCGGCAAAGTGATCGACGGCACTGCCGTGGTCGATAAAATCAAGATGGTCAAAACCACCAGCAAAGGGATGTACCAGGATGTCCCTGAAACACCGGTGGTGATCGAATCCGCCACCATCACCGATTAATTTTTTTACTTTATCTATACAGGATTATTTATGGCCGTTCTACTCACCACCAATCATGGCGCAATCAAGATCGAACTGGATGCCGAAAAGGCGCCGAAGACAGTTGAAAACTTCCTCGCGTATGTCAATGCCGGCCATTACAACGGCACGATTTTCCATCGCGTGATCGACGGTTTCATGGTGCAGGGCGGCGGTTTCGAGCCCGGCATGAAGCAGAAGCCTGCCCCGAACACGGTTGAAAACGAAGCCGGCAATGGCCTGAAAAACGAGCAATACACCTTGGCGATGGCGCGTACTTCGGACCCGCATTCGGCCTCGGCGCAGTTCTTCATCAACGTCAAGAGCAATAGCTTCCTCGATCACCCCGGCCAGGACGGCTGGGGCTATTGCGTATTCGGCAAAGTGGTCGAAGGCACTGAAGTCGTCGATCAGATCAAGGGCGTCAAGACCACCCGCACCGGCATGTTCGCCGACGTGCCGGCCGAAGACGTGATCATCGAAAAGGCGGAAGTCGTCTAAGGCATTCCCCGGATACCCGCCCAACCGATGCAGCAACAGCCAGCACCAGGCGCCGCCAGCGGCGCCGATGCAAAAACGCAAGCGGATGCCCTGCCCGATCCGCTTGCGTTTTTCATTTCCGACCTGCATTTGCAGGCCGCCCTGCCGCGCACGACGCAAGCGTTCCGGGACTTCCTGACCCGGCATGCCTTGCGGGCGCGACAACTGTATCTGCTGGGCGATATCTTCGAATACTGGGCCGGCGACGACGATCTCGAAACGCCCTACAACCGCGGCATTGCCGACGCCATCCGCGCCATGGCAGAAGCCGGCGTGGAAGTATTCTGGATCGCAGGCAACCGGGATTTCCTGGTATCGGACGGTTTTGCGCAGGCCGCCGGACTGACCTTGCTGGGCGATCCGCACGTCGTCACCCTGGCGGGCCGGCGCCTGACGCTGGCGCATGGCGACGCGCAATGCACCGACGATGCCGATTACATGGCATTTCGCGCCCAGGTACGCAATCCGGCCTGGCAACAGGGTTTCCTGGCGATGCCGCTGGCGCAGCGCAAAGCCATTATCGAAGGCCTGCGCCAGGGCAGCCAGGCGGCGCAAAAGGAAAAATCGTCCGAGATCATGGACGTCAACCAGCAGGCGATCGCAAAGCTGTTTGCCGATACCGATAGCGCGCTGCTGATCCACGGCCATACCCACCGGCCGGCGCGTCACGTGTATGCCGATGCAACGTGCGAAAAACTGCGTTATGTGCTGCCGGACTGGGAAATCGACACCACGCCGGCGCGCGGCGGCTGGATTGCGCTGGGCATGGATGGCATGCTGCGCCGCTTCGACTATCTCGGGCAACCGATCGAAGATTGATCGTCGACCGAGCACCTCCCATCACCGACCCATCGCCGACTTCTCTCCGACCAAACGCCGGCCGACCTCGCCGGCTATTCCACCAGCTTATTCAATTGATCCGGATCGAACTTGTTCTGTTCGATCAGCTTTTCGCACAGGACGCCCGACCCCTTCAACGCCGACAGGATCAGATCGATTTGATGTTCTTGCGCCACTGCGTGATTGATCAGGTCGTGCAGCGCCTTGGTCAGCGGATCGTCGCCGTTCGGCGTCACGCCATAGGCCGCGAACATGCGCGCGGCGGCGCTTTCCTGGCGGCCGGCTTCCTTCACCACGATACGCGCGGGATTGCCGATCGCCGTGGCGCCGGCCGGCACTGCCTTCACCACCACGGCGTTGGAACCGATCTTGGCGCCCTCGCCGACCATGAAGCCGCCCAGCACTTGCGCGCCGGCGCCGATGATCACGCCGCGCCCCAGGGTCGGATGGCGCTTGACGCCCTTGTTGAGCGAGGTGCCGCCCAGGGTCACGCCTTGATAGATGGTGCAATCGTCGCCGACTTCCGCGGTTTCGCCGATGACCACGCCGAAGCCGTGATCGATGAACACGCGATGGCCGATCTTGGCGCCGGGATGGATTTCAATCCCCGTCAACATGCGCGCGATATGCGAAACGAAGCGTCCCAGCCACTTGAAATTGCCGGTCCAGCAGGCATGCGCCCAACGGTGCATCATCAACGCATGCAGCCCCGGATAACAGGTCAGCACCTCCCAACCGTTGCGGGCGGCCGGGTCGCGCGCAATGATGCTGGCAATATCTTCTCGGAGGCGACTGAACATGGCAAATAAAGAGGAACGGAAAGCCGTCATCTTAATGCGGAATACGCATATCTGCTGGCGAAAAACGATTTTGGAAATTGTGTCAGCGAAGAGGCCATGAGGCTGGGCCAACACCGGATGTCGTGCGCAGTGAGGTCAAGGAGGAGGCGGCCGCAGGCCGCCGGGGGACACGAACGGAGTACGACATCCGGTGTTGGCCCAGCCTCATGGCCTCTTCACCGAACGACATCAAGACAAAGGCAGGTGACCCAAGGCAACCGTGTGACACGAACGGAGCAACATCCGATGTGGATGTAGGCCCAGGTCCATGGCGCCTTCACACGCGCGCGCAATCAATGATCAGGCCTTGCCCATCCGTTGGCGGCGCGCCTCGAACAAGGTCACGCCCGAGGCAACCGAGACATTCAGGCTCTCGACCGAACCGAACATGGGAATACTGACCAGCAGGTCGCAGGTCTCGCGCGTCAGGCGGCGCATGCCCTCGCCCTCCGAACCCATGACGATCGCCGCCGGGCCGGAAAAATCGGCCTGGTAAAGATGCTTTTCGGCGTCGTCGCTGGTGCCGATGAGCCAGATATCGCGCTCTTTCAATTCGCGCAGCGTACGCGCCAGATTGGTCACGGTAATGTAGGGAACGGTTTCGGCGGCGCCGCTGGCAACCTTGGCAGCCGTCGCATTCAGGCCGACCGCGCGGTCTTTCGGCGCGATCACGGCATGCGCGCCGGCGCCGTCGGCCACCCGCAGGCAAGCGCCCAGATTATGCGGATCGGTAATGCCGTCCAGGATCAGCAACAGCGGCGGCCCTTCGATCGCATCGAGCAGTTCGTCCAGATTGCGCGCCAGCGACAACTCGCCCGCCTTGGCCACCACGCCCTGGTGACGGCGTGTGCCGACAATATTCGACAGGCGCTGGTCATCCACCGGAATGACGCGCACGCCGGCCGATTTGGCGGCGACGATCAGGTCCTGCATGCGGCCGTCATGGCGCGAGGCGTCGACGTAGATTTCCTCCACCGACGACGCTTCATGGCGCAGGCGCGAGGTAACCGCGTGGAAACCGAAAATCATTTTACTTTTCATAGGTACGACACTTCTTTACTTTGCAGCTTTACAGCCTTGCTATTCGAGATCAGCGCTTTTTGCCCGGCCGCGTAAACGGTTTGTTGGAACGCTTCTTTTCGGTATCCGCGGCGGCGGTTTTGGCGCGCGCAGGCTGTTCCGACTTGGCCGCCTTCGCCGCCTTGCCGGCCTTGCCCTTGGCCGCTCGCGGCAGGCGCGCGACAGGCTCCGAGGCATCATCGTCCGCGGCCGTCGCGCTCGACTTGCTGCGCGACCGCTCGCTTTCGGCACGCTTGGCCTCGTTCTTCAACAAGGTCTTGATGCCCGGCTCGGTCACCAGGCGCAAATCGATCTTGCGCGCATCCAGGTCGACGCGGCTGACCTGCACCGTGACGCGATCGGTCAATTGATAACGGATGCCGGTGCGCTCGCCGCGCAATTCGTGACGCGCTTCGTCGTATTTGAAATAATCGGTGCCGAGCTCGGTGACGTGCACGAGGCCTTCGATATACAACGCATCGAGCTGCACGAAAATACCGAATGTCGCCACGCTGGAAATAGTGCCGGTGAACTCTTCGCCCAGCTTGTCGCGGATGAAATAACACTTGAGCCAGGCTTCCACATCGCGCGAAGCCTCGTCGGCGCGCCGCTCGTTGGCCGAACAATGGATGCCCAGCGCTTCCCAGATCGCGACATTGCCTTCGGCTTTCACCTTGCCGGCAGCCTTGTCCTTGGCCAGTTGCTTGCGGCCGGCCGGCGACAGCTGGGTATTCAGCGTTCCCATGTCGATGCCTTTCGGCTCGTAGCGCTTGCCTTGCAGGATCGCCTTGATCGCGCGATGCGTCAGCAAGTCCGGGTAACGCCGGATCGGGCTGGTGAAATGCGCGTAGGCTTCGTATGAAAGGCCGAAATGGCCGATATTGTCCGGGTTGTAGACGGCCTGCTGCATCGAACGCAACAGCATGGTCTGGATCAGCAGCGCGTCGGGACGCGACTTGATCTTCGGCATCAGTTCCGCGTAATCGGAAGCCGAAGGCGCATCGCCGCCGGCCAGGTTCAGGCCGATCTGCTTGAGGAAAGTGCGCAGCTGATTCAGCTTTTCCTTGGTCGGGCCGGCATGGATCCGGTACAGGCCCGGATGCTTGTGACGCGCCATCAGGTCGGCCGCGCAAACGTTGGCGGCCAGCATGCACTCTTCGATCAGCTTGTGGGCATCGTTGCGGGTGCGCGGCAGTATCTTTTCGATCTTGCCATTGGGGTTGCAGACGATATAGGTTTCCGTGGTTTCGAAATCGATCGCGCCGCGCGAGTGGCGCGCGGTCAGCAATGCCTGATAGATTTCGTACAGATGCTGCAGATGCGGCACCAGCCCCGGGCGCTTGGCCGCTTCCGGGCCCCTGGTGTTGGCCAGGATCGCGGCAACTTCCGTATAGGTCATGCGCGCGGCGGAATGGATCACCGCGGGATAGAACTGATAGGCCTTGATCTCGCCCTTGGCGGTAATCACGGCATCGCACACCAGCGTCAGCCGGTCCACGCCGGGATTCAGCGAGCAAAGGCCGTTGGACAGTTTTTCCGGCAGCATCGGGATCACGCGGCGCGGAAAATACACCGAAGTGCTGCGCTCGATGGCGTCGATATCGAGCGCATCGTTGGGCTTGACGTAATGGCTGACGTCGGCGATCGCCACAATCAGCCGGTAGCCGTTGGCGCGGCCGATCTTGACCGGTTCGCAATACACGGCGTCATCGAAATCGCGCGCATCTTCGCCGTCGATGGTGACCATCGGCACGTCGCGCAAATCGACGCGGTCGGCCAGGTCGGCGGCGCGGACTTCGCTCGGCAGCTTGGCCGACATTTTCTTGGCGGCTTCCGAGAATTCATGCGGCACGCCGTATTTGCGCACCGCGATCTCGATTTCCATGCCGGGGTCGTCGATGTCGCCCAGCACTTCGACAATCTTGCCGACCGGCTTGGCGTAGCGCGACGGCTGCTCGGTCAGTTCCACGCTGACCACCTGGCCGGTCTTGGCCTTGCCGGTGGAGCCGGTCAGGACGATATCCTGGCCGATGCGCTTGTCTTCGGGCACGATGACCCAGGCGCCGTTTTCATTGAGCAGGCGGCCGATGACGTGGGTATTGGCGCGGCTGACGACTTCGACGATGGTGCCTTCCGGACGGCCGCGGCGGTCGGTGCCGATCACGCGTGCCTGGACCCGGTCGCCATGCAGCACTTTCTGCATTTCCTTTTCGGGCAGGAAGATATCGTCGCCGCCATCTTCCGGTATCAGGAAGCCGTAGCCGTCGCGATGGCTGCTTACGCGCCCCTCGACGAAATTCGGCAGGTGCGTCAGCTGATAGTTGCCATCTCGGTCCGGTTTGATCTGGCCGTCGCGGTCCATCGCGTTCAGGCGCCGATTCAAGCCTTCCATTTCTTCCGGCTTGACGCCGAGAGCAGCAGCGAGAGTGCTGGCGTTTTGCGATTCGGATGAAGTACGCAACAGGCCGAGAATTTCCTCCCGGCTGGGGATGCTATAGATATATTGGCTCAAAAGAGTGTTCTGTAAGTTATTACCGGAGCTAAGTGTACCGGAGGACTGTGCCGTGTGCCTAACAGGCTGGCCGATTGGACCGATTTATTTGAAAAGAAGTGCGATAAGCGATTGACATCCATCGCCTTTAATTTATAATCTCGTTCTTTGGCGTAAAGCCCACGTGGCGGAATTGGTAGACGCGCATGGTTCAGGTCCATGTGCCGCAAGGTGTGGGGGTTCGAGTCCCTCCGTGGGCACCAAAAGTTTTGGTGCAAAAAGCTTTCCAGAATAATCCCTTCAAGACAAACCTTTCCTGGTTTGGAATAGTCGGCAGCAGTATGCGGTGTCAGTACGCAATATCGATACCCTATCACCCGACAATGACCCCGGCATTACATTCGTAATACATCAGATATAAGCAATACGGAAGCGTACTGAAAAGCGCTTCTTTCGCAGGAATCGATCGTCCGGCGGCTTCCTGCCCTCCCCCGTTTCCTACGCCTGCGTATTGACGATGGTCCCGCTGCCCTTCGCATTCACAGCGTATATCGGCAAATCCTGCAGATCGCCGGAAGGCGTGTAAATGCCCGATGCATCGTCCGGCGAATACAGCGTACCCGCATTCACCACCGCCAGATCGCTCAGGTCCTGTTGGTACTCGGGCAATGCGGGGACTGCCTGCGCTGCCGGCGCCTGGCCGGAAAGGCCGGCCGAATTCAACCGGCCATCTGCATTATAGGTTTGCGCGCCAGCATAGCTCTTGCCCAGGTTGGCGATGATGCTGGACAGGTCGCCCGTACCCGGCTGGGCCGCGGCTGGCGCATCCGTCTTGGCGATAACGGGCGGCGCCGTACCCGGCAGGCCGTCCGTCGTAAAAACGGCAGTTGAGTTCGGGGACTGTTCGTAGGACCGGTAAGCGGTCGGTTCGATGGATTGCGATATGCCTGATAAAGCCATGATTTTTCACTTGCGCGCCAAATTGCCCGATTGCATCGGGAATGTAGCCGGATTATGCGGACTCGGCAAAATTAACGCAATAAATTACATGGAATCCATTTCATAAACCCCACAGACAAAAAGATCGTCGCCGAACGGCAAAAACCCCCTGTTTTCAGTTGACCGCGATTCGTATTGCAAGTATTATTCGGCACGTCGGAATTGCTGCAACCCTTGTAGGGCTTGGCTTTCAGGCCCACGTGGCGGAATTGGTAGACGCGCATGGTTCAGGTCCATGTGCCGCAAGGTGTGGGGGTTCGAGTCCCTCCGTGGGCACCACGGTATAAAACAAAACCCGTTTAAACTTTTTGGTTTAAACGGGTTTTTGCTTATCTGGAGGTTTGCATCCGAAGGTCTGTATTACTTTTTCAGCCAGGCGCTCAATTGATGCGGCCCGAGGCCGTCATAACCTTCGAACGGCTGATGTATCCACGGATTGGTGGGCAGGTGCCTGAGATAGAAATCGGGCTTCAGGGAAGAACACGCCTTCCACCAGATCACCGCCGATTTGACCTCGGTCACCGCCGGATAATGTTCGCGCAGATGACGCTGCACCTTTTCCAGCGTAACGCCGGAGTCCACCAGGTCGTCCACCAGCAGGATCCGCCCGGACAGGCATCCCTTGGTGATCGTGATGTACTTGGCAATATCGAGCTCGCCGCGTTGCGTACCCGCCTCTTCCCGATACGAACTGGTCGACAGGATCGCCAGCGGCACATCGAAAATGCGGGAGATCACATCGCCCGGACGCAGGCCGCCGCGCGCCAGGCACAGCACCTGGTCGAAGCGGTAGCCGGCTTCGTAGACGATCAGTGCCAGCGATTCGATGGAGCGATTGTAATCGTCCCAGGAAACCCAAAGATCGCTGTCGTCGGACTTGCCGACGGTGCCGGATATCGATGAAGGCATATTCTGCTGGCGGATGATTATTCGAAGGGATCCTGCAGGACGATCGTCTCGTCGCGCTCCGGACCGGTGGAAACCATCGCGAACGGCACGCCGACCAGTTGCTCCAGCCGCTTGACGTAGGCCAGGGCATTGGCCGGCAGGCCGTCCATGGCCTTCACGCCGACGGTCGAAGTGCTCCAGCCCGGCATTTCCTCGTAGATCGGTTCGCAACGCGCGGCATCCTCGGCGCCGACCGGGAAAATATCGATGGTCTTGTCGCCGATCTTGTAGCCCGTGCAAATCTTCAGCGAGGCCAGGCCGTCCAGCACATCCAGCTTGGTCAGGCAGATGCCGGAGACGCCGTTGATCTGCACCGAACGCTTGAGCAAGGCCGCATCGAACCAGCCGCAACGACGCGGCCGGCCGGTAACGGTGCCGAATTCATGGCCCACGGTCGCCAGATGCTGGCCGACGCCCTCATCGGTCGCCAATTCCGCCGGGAACGGGCCGGAACCGACGCGTGTCGTATAGGCCTTGGTAATACCCAGCACATAGTGCAGCATGTCCGGACCGACGCCGGCGCCCGCGGCGGCATTGCCGGCCACGCAGTTGCTGGAGGTGACATACGGATAGGTGCCGTGGTCGACGTCGAGCAGGCTGCCCTGCGCGCCTTCGAACAGCAATTTATTGCCCGCGCCGTGCGCGGTGTACAACAGGCTCGACACGTCGGCCACCATCGGCTTCAGGCGCGGCACATTGGCCAGCGCATCGTCCAGCGTCTTCTGGTAGTCGATAGGCTGCGTCTTCAGATACTGCGTCAGCACGAAATTATGATAGTCCAGGTTTTCCAGCAACTTCTCCGCGAAGCGTTCCTCGTTGAGCAGATCCGCGACGCGGATCGCGCGGCGTGCGACCTTGTCTTCATAGGCCGGTCCGATGCCCTTGCCGGTGGTGCCGATCTTGGCGGCGCCGCGGGCGGCTTCGCGCGCAACGTCCAGCGCCACGTGATATGGCAAAATCAGCGGGCAGGCTTCGGATACCTTCAGGCGCGAGGCGACTTCGACGCCGGCGGCTTCCAGCTTGTCGATTTCGCGCAGCAGGTCGGCCACCGACAGCACCACGCCGTTGCCGATATAGCAGGCCACGCCCGGGCGCATGATGCCCGACGGAATCAATTGCAAGGCGGTCTTCTGGGTGCCGATCACCAGCGTATGGCCGGCATTGTGGCCGCCCTGGAAACGCACGACGCCCTGTGCCTTGTCGGTCAGCCAATCGACGATCTTGCCCTTGCCCTCGTCGCCCCACTGGGTACCGATGACGACCACGTTCTTTACTTTGCTTTTCTGTAACATCGCTTAACCTAAATTTTTAATAATCCAATTTCCATCCTGACGGACCACTGTCCGATCGCAATCGAATTCGTCCAGGTCGTTGTCATGACCCGGCAGACTTTGAATGACGATCTCGCCCGCTTCGCGCAATTCCGTGATTTTTTGCTGCAATCCTGTTTCCGTGCTCCACGGCGCCCGCACTGCCGCCTTGCGCGGCGCACCTGGCATCAGCCGCGCCAATTCACGCAAATCCATCGAGAATCCGGTCGCCGGACGCGCCCTGCCGAACGCCTCGCCGACATGATCGTAGCGGCCGCCATGCGCCACGGCGTTCGGCAGCCCCGGCACATAGGCCGCGAACATCACGCCGCTGTGATAGTGATAGCCGCGCAGATCGGCCAGGTCGATGATGACGTCGGCATCGGCAGCCTGCTCGATCAGCACCTGCAAGTCGTCGAGCGCCTTGGCGATGCCGGGCAGCGGCGGCAATATCGCGCGCGCCTTGACGATGACCGAGGCGTCGCCGTACAGACCCGGCAATGCCAGCAAGGCGCTGCGCGTGGCCGGCGCAAAATCGGCGCTGACGGCCTGCAATTCGGGAATGTCCTTGGCCTGCAGCAAAGTGAACAGCAACGGCGCCTGCTGGCCGGCCGATGCGTCCTCGGCAATGATGGCCTGCAACACGCCCACGTGACACAGGTCCAGTCGCACCTTCTGGAACCCGGCCAGGCGCAGCGAGGCCAGCACCAGTTGCTGGATTTCGGCATCGGCTTCCAGGCCGGCGTGGCCATAGATCTCGGCGCCGATCTGCAGCGGTTCGCGCGTGGCGTGCAGGCCGGATGGCCGGGTCTGCAGCACGCTGCCTGCATAGCAAAGGCGCGTGACCGAGTTGCGATTGAGCAAATGCGCATCGATGCGCGCCACTTGGGTAGTCATGTCGGCGCGCACGCCCATGGTGCGGCCGGACATCTGATCGACCAGCTTGAAGGTCCGCAAATCGGTATCCTGGCCGGCGCCGGTCAGCAGCGATTCCAGGTACTCCAGCATCGGCGGCATCACCAGTTCGTAGCCGTACAGGCGGAAATGATCCAGGACCTGGCGGCGCAGCTCTTCTATTTTTCTTGCTTCCGACGGCAGGACGTCGGCAATATTTTCGGGAAGGAGCCAGTTAGGCATAGGGATATAAATCGGAGAAAAAGAGAAACATGGTTTGTGCGGACATCGCATTCATGCCGACGGCGCACGCAAAAAATGAAAAGATGCCCGGCGACGAGCATCTTCCCATCAGTATTGTTCGGGCCGCCTCAAGCGCGGCTTTTATCCAAGATTATTTCTTCGCGCCAGAAACGTTGCCTCCGCCGCCATTTTTGAAATACTTGAAAAATTCGGAGTTCGGATCGAGCACCATGACATCGTTGCGATTCTTGAAACTCGCTCGATATGCTTCAAGGCTGCGATAGAACTTGTAGAACTCGGGATTCTGGCTGAATGCCTGGGCATAAATCTGGGACGCCTTGGCATCGCCTTCGCCGCGAATCTTTTCGGCATCGCGATAGGCCTCGGCCAGGATCACCGTACGCTGCCGATCGGCATCGGCACGAATTTTCTCCGATTCCGCCGACCCTGTCGAGCGTAATTCGTTGGCCACGCGCACCCGTTCGGATTTCATCCGGTCGTACACCGAGTTATTGATCTGTTCGACATAGTCGACCCGTTTCAGGCGGATATCGACGATTTCGAGGCCGATCTGCTTGGCTTCGGCTTCCACCTTGACCTGCAGCGCCGTCATCACCTTGCCGCGCTCGCCGGAAATGACCTCACGCACGGTGCGCTTGGTGATTTCCTCATTCAGCGCCGCCTTGACGATTTGCGACATGCGGTCCTGCGCGCGTTGTTCATCGCCGCCCAGGCTGATGAAATACAGGCGTGGATCGGCAATGCGCCATTTGACGAAGGTATCGACGAGAATATTCTTCTTCTCGGCCGTGATGAAGCGGTCGGCGTCGCCGGTATCGATGGTCAGGATGCGCTTATCCAGGTAGATCACATTCTGGAACGGCGGCGGCAACTTGAAATGCAGGCCCGGCTCGCGAATGACCTGCTTGACTTCGCCCAGGGCGAAAACGATCGCGAACTGCCGCTGATCGACGGTAAAGATGGTTGAGGTCAGCAGCCAGATAATGATGAAGGCGCCGATGACGAGGGAGACGAGACGATTCATTATCGACCCTCCCGTGAACGCAAATCAGTCGGATCGCGTGAACGCATATCGCGCGCCGGATCGAGCTGCGCGCCCATGTCGGCGCTGGACACGCCCGGCTGCGGCGCCGGCGACGGCGTTGCCGACGACGGTTGCCTGGAGGAATCGGCAGCGGTTTGCGCGATCAGTTTATCCAGCGGCAAATAAATCAGATTGTTTCCTGCTTTGGCATCGACCATGACTTTGGTTGTATTGGTGAAAATCTGCTGCATGGTATCGAGATACATGCGGTCGCGGGTGACCGCAGGCGCTTTCTGGTATTCGGTCAGCACCTGCTTGAAGCGCGAAGCGTCGCCCTCGGCATTGGCCACCACGCGCGAACGATAAGCCTCCGATTCCTGCATCAGGCGCGAAGCGGCGCCGCTGGCTTTCGGGATCACGTCGTTGGCATAAGCCTGCCCTTCGTTCTTGAGCCGCTCGCGATCCTGGCCGGCCTTGACCGCATCGTCGAACGCCGCCTGCACTTGCTCCGGCGGCTGTACGCCCTGCATGGTCACATTGGTGACCTGCACGCCGGACTTGTAGTGATCCAGTATCTGCTGCATCAGTTGGCCGACGTCCAGCGCGACTTTCTCGCGGCCTTCATACAGCACGTAATCCATTTTGCTGCGGCCGACGATTTCGCGAATCGACGTCTCGGCTACCTGGCGCACCATTTCTTCCTGGTCGCTATTATTGAAGATCCAATCGGCGGCATTCTTCAGCTTGTACTGCACGGCGAACTGGATATCGATGATATTTTCATCGTCGGTCAGCATCAGCGCTTCCTTGGCCTGCTTGTTGCGCGCACTTGCCCGATAGCCGATTTCGACCGTGCGCAATTGCGACAGGTTGACCACTTCATGGCTCTGGATCGGATACGGCCAGCGCCAGTTGAAGCCCGGCGTGGTGGTATAGCTATACTTGCCGAACGTCAACACCACGGCGGTCTGGCCTTCCTGCACGATGAAGAAGCCGCTGGCCAGCCACAGGCACAAGACGATCGCGGCAATGATGCCCGCGCCGATGCCGGTACCCTTCATGCCGTCTTTCTTGAAATCGCCGCCGTCCGAATTGCCGGAGTTGCCGCCGTCGTTCTTCTTGCCGAGCAGGCGATTGATGCGCTGATTGAAATCGCGCCATAACTGATCGAGATCCGGCGGACCGCCGTTCGGCCGTTTGTCGCCGTTATTCTGATTTTGACGATTCTCGTCCTGGGATCCGCGGCCCCATTGCGGATCGTTGAGCGAGAATTTCAATCCAAGCCGTTTTATTAGAGATACACGCATGCGTTACGATCCGTCTTCTTAAAGGCCTTGCAAGCCTCTTAATTAATAAACCTGGTCACGCACGCTAGGCGTGCACGCCCTGAGAATCGTCAACCGATGTCTGGCCGACAGTATGGACATTCGCCGCCGCATATTCCGCAATGGCGCTACGCAGCAAATCCGAGCCAGAACCGGTCCGAGCGCTGATGAAAACTCGCTGGATTTTATCATACTCATTCCGCTCCACCCGTGGTTCCAGGCCTGCGGCGTCAATCTTGTTCCACACCAGAATCTGCGGTATATGATCGGCGCCGATTTCCTTCAAGACCAGGTTGACCTGCTCGATCTGCTCCATGCGCACCGGGCTGGCGGCGTCGACCACATGCAGCAGCAGGTCGGCGTGGATGGTTTCCTCCAGGGTGGCGCGGAAGGCGGCCACCAACTGATGCGGCAGCTCGCGGATAAAACCGACAGTGTCCGACAGCACCACATTGCCGACCTCGCCCATATAGATGCGGCGCGACGTGGTGTCCAGCGTGGCGAACAGTTGATCGGCGGCGTAGGCGCCGGCCTTGGTCATGCTGTTGAAAACCGTCGATTTGCCGGCATTCGTATAGCCGACCAGGGATACCGAAAACGTCGAACTGCGGCCGCGCGCACGCCGTTGGGTCGCATGCTGGCGCTGCAATTTTTCCAGTTGCCCGCGCAGCGCCTTGACGCGCAAACCCAGCAAGCGGCGGTCGGTTTCCAACTGCGTTTCACCCGGACCACGCAGGCCGATACCGCCCTTTTGACGTTCCAGGTGAGTCCACCCGCGAATCAGGCGCGTCGCCAGATGCTGCAATTGGGCAAGTTCGACCTGCACCTTGCCTTCATGGCTTTGGGCGCGTTGCGCGAAGATATCGAGGATCAGGCTGGTGCGGTCGAGCACGCGGACTTTCAGCACGCGCTCGAGATTGCGCTGCTGGGCCGGCGACAACGCATGATTGAAGATGGCGAGTTCGAGTTCGAGGTCGGCAATGACGTCGGCGATTTCCTGGGCCTTGCCCGAGCCCACGAACAGGGCGGCATCGGGACTGGCGCGCTTGCCGGAGATGGTCGTCACAGGCGTAACGCCTGCGGATTGCGAAAGCAGAAACAACTCATCCAGACTGGTGGCAAAGTTTCCCTTGCCAAAGTCCAGGCCGATTAGAACAGCGCGCATTTCATTGCGCGCCGCGCCATTAACCGCATTATTCAGCGGCGTCGGGTGATTCAAGGCTTAAATTTACAGCACGGGCAGGAACGACAGTGGAAATGGCGTGCTTATAAACCATTTGCGTAACGGTATTGCGAAGCAGGACGACGTATTGATCGAAAGACTCGATGTGTCCTTGAAGCTTAATGCCATTAACGAGATAAATCGAAACAGCGACATGCTCTTTTCTAAGGGCATTCAGGAAGGGGTCTTGTAACAATTGCCCTTTATTGTTGCTCATGGCGGCTCCACTATGTTGATGTAAATGAAATCTGGAGGCACGCGGCGCTTTTTCAAGTGCCGCGCACGGAATACTAACAAACGGTTACACCTGCGTTGCGATGCATTTGAAGTCGATTGTATTTATGACAATCCGGCTACAAAACAGTCAGGACATCTATCCTACTGCTTAAAATCCGGATATCGAAACAAAATTTGAATCTTCCAGGCGAAAACACTATTTATCCGCACGGGCGTACGGGTTTCTACTTGAACGGAATTCGATTCTCAATGGAGTGCCAACCAGCGCGAAAGTTTCGCGGAAATGTTTCTCGAGATACCGTTTGTAATTATCCTCGATGGATTCCAGCGCGTTGCCGTGAATCACTACGATCGGCGGGTTCTGGCCGCCTTGGTGCGCATAGCGCAGTTTCGGACGAATCGATCCCTTGCGGCGCGGCTGCTGATGCTCGACCGCTTCGATCAGCGCCCGCGTCAGTTTCGGCGTGGTCAGGTTGGACATTGCTGCCGCGTAAGCCGAATCGACCGATTTCATGAAGGGGCTGATGCCGGTCGATTTCAATGCCGAAATGAAATGAAATTTCGCAAATGACAGGAAATTGAGTTTGCGCTCGATATCCATCTTGATTTCGTCGCGGCGGTCGCTGACCAGGCCGTCCCACTTGTTCACGCCGACCACCAGGGCGCGCCCGGTTTCCAGCACGAAGCCGGCGATATGGGCGTCCTGTTCGGAAATGTCCTGCTGGGCGTCGAGCAGCAGCACGACCACGTTTGCTTCCGAGATCGATTGCAGGGTCTTGACCACCGAGAATTTCTCGATCGCCTCGAATACCTTGCCGCGGCGCCGGATGCCGGCGGTATCGATCAGCGTGTATTGCTTGCCGTCGCGCTCGAACGGAATTTCGATCGAATCGCGCGTGGTGCCGGGCATGTCGAACGCAATCACGCGCTCCTCGCCCAGCAGCGTATTGACCAGCGTCGATTTGCCTACGTTGGGACGGCCGACGATGGCGATCTTGATGCCGCGCGCGGTTTCGTCGGGCTCTTCCACTGCCGTTCCGCGCTGCGCGAACGCCAGGTCGATTGCCTCTTCCACCAGGTCATTGACGCCGTCGCCATGGGCTGCGGAGATCACGTAGGGATCGCCCATGCCGAGTTCGTAGAAATCGGCCGTCACCGAGGTATATTTCATGCCTTCGGACTTGTTGACGACCAGCATCACCGAACGGCCGGATTTGCGCAGGAAATCGGTAATGGTCTTGTCGTGCGGCGTCAGGCCCTGGCGTCCGTCGACGATAAAGATCACGATATCGGCCTCGACCACCGCCTGCTTGGTCTGCTTGGCCATCTCGTGCATGATGCCTTCCTTGGCCACCGGCTCGAAACCGCCGGTATCGATGACCAGGAACGGCCGCTCGCCCATCCGGCCCTCGCCGTAGTGGCGGTCCCGGGTCAGCCCGGGCAAGTCCGCCACCAGCGCGTCCCGGGAACGGGTGAGCCGGTTGAATAGCGTCGATTTACCGACATTGGGACGACCTACAAGTGCAATTACCGGCTTCATCAATTCACTATTCGATTGCCAACGCAATCAATGATCCTGCTTGGGTTTGAAAGACAACGCTACCGCCGACGACGATAGGGTTGGAAACGATAGGGCTGCCATCGGTCGCCACGCGGGCCACCAGGTTGCCGTTCTCGCGCGAGAAGAAATGGATGTAGCCCTGGTAGTCGCCGACAGCGACGACGTTGCCGAGCGCGGCCGGCGCCGACAGCTGGCGATAGGCCAGCTTGTCGTTGCGCCACAGGATGGCGCCCGAGTCGCGCGCGAACTCGACCAGGCCGCCGCGTTCATCCGACGCGTACACATAGCTTTCGTCAATGCCGAGGCCGACCGTGCTGGAGAAATTCTTGATCCAGTGCAAGGCGCCGCTGCCGGCATCGAAACAGCCGATGCGGCCCTGGAACGCCACCGCGCAAACGGTATTTCCCGCGATCGACGGCAGGCCGGACACATCGGAAACGCGCTCCAGCTCGGTGGTGCCGCGCGGATCGCCGACCGGCACTTCCCAGCGCGGGCCGCCGTTGGTCAGCAGCAGCGCCGACAGGCGGCCGCCCGGCAGCGCGACATATGCAGTTTGCGAGGCAATCACGATGCCCGGCGCATTGCGCAGGGTCAGCGAAGGCGTATTGCGCTGCGCCAGCCAGCGGCGTTCGCCGGTCAATGCGTCATAGGCGGCAATCTTGCTGTCCAGGCTGCGTACGATCACAAGGCCGGAACCGACTGCCGGCGCCGACAGGATTTCACTGCTGGCCTGCGCCTTCCAGAGGAATTTCCCGGCGCCGTCATAAGCCAGCACAACGCCCTTCTCGCCCGCCACCGCCACGGTCGAACCGTCGCTGCCGACACCGCCGGTCAGCTTCATCTTGGCGTCGATGCGCCAGTTGGTCTGGCCGCTGATGGCATTGACGCGCATCACCGTGCCGTCGGCGCTGGCGGCATATACACTGTCTCCGGCCAGCGCCGGCGAGAATTGATAGGCGCCGCTCTTCGGCAGCGAAACCTTCCACAAGGTTCGCGGATTCTGCGTCTGCTTGAATTCCACCAGCGGCGCCGGCGGATTGATGACCTTCTTGCTGGTCATCCAGGAAAACAGGGAACAGCCGGACAACGACAGCACCGCGGCGGACACCGCGAGTACGCAAACATATTTACCGGCATGGTTGAAAACTGTACGCATATTGCTTCCTTTGATTGCTTCGAGCCCGCATGCGATCCGAAATCGCCACGGATCGCCACGGCATGTTTATCGCTTTATGCGGCGGATTTCGCCGCACCGCCGATCGCATCGAGTTTCAACTGGATCAGCTGGCGTCCCGGATCCTTCTGCTCGGACTTGTCGAGCGCCTGCCGGTAGGCCTCGCGCGCCTCCGCCAGCTTGCTTTGCGCATACAGAACATCGCCCTTGCGATCCGCGATCGCGCCGGCGAATTGCGCCGGAAAATCGCCGGCCAAGGTCTTCAGCGCCGTATCGTATTCCTTGGCGTCGAGTTCGATGCCGGCCAGCCGGATCGCCGCGATCGCCTTGTATTCCGCATCGCGGTGATGGTCGATCACCCATTGCAGCTCGGTTTTGGCGGCAGCCGCGTCATTGGCGTCGAATGCCGATTTGGCGGCCAGCAATGCGCCCATCTGCGCATACGGCGTGCCGCTGAACTTGTCCTGGATGTCGCTGGCCACGCGCATGACCTTGGCATGATCCTTCGCGGTAGCGGCCGTTTGCAGCGCTTCATAAAGCTGCGAGGCCTGCAGCGATTGCTGGCGCTGATAATAGCCCCAGCCGGACCAGGCGGCATAAGCCGCCAGCACCGCGATCACAACCCAGGTCAGCCAATTGCCATGCTTGGCCCACCACGCCTTGATGCTGTCGAGTTGTTCCTGCTCTTCGAGATCGTATGCCATAGATTGCCGTATTTATGAAAAATTAAGAATGGTAATGAACATGGTCGTGATCATGGTCGTCGCCGACGATCTGGTCGACCAGATAATCGGGCACGGCGTCGAACGCCACCGCGGTCTGCGCCGATTGCGCATCCGCCGCGCCGCGCAGATTCTTGACCACCGCGGTCGCGTTCGCGATCTCGTCTTCGCCGATGATGATGGCAAATGCCGCGCCGCTGGCGTCGGCCCGTTTCATCTGCGATTTGAAACCGCCGCCCGCGTTGGACGATGCGCAATGTAGCACAACATCCAGCCCGGCAGTCCGTAAACGCTCCGCCAGCACGAACGATTGCAGCTGCGCTGCTTCGCCCTGATGCACCAGGTAGACGTCGCACTGGTTCGGCGCGTACTGCTCGCCGGCGTCCTTCATGAGCTCGAGAATGCGTTCGACGCCCATCGCAAAGCCGCAGGCCGGCGTCGGCTTGCCGCCGAACATCTCGACCAGCGGATCGTAGCGGCCGCCGCCGCAGACCGTGCCCTGCGAGCCGAGCTGGTCGGTCACCCATTCGAACACAGTGCGGTTGTAGTAGTCCATGCCGCGCACCAGGCGCGGATTGACGGTGTAGGGAATATTGTTATGCTGCAGGATCTTCTGCACGCCGTCGAAATGCGCGCGCGATGCTTCGCCCAGATAATCGAGCAGTTTCGGCGCGCCGTTGACCATGTCCTGCATGACCGGGTTCTTGGTGTCCAGGATGCGTAACGGATTGGAATGCAGGCGGCGCTGGGCATCGGTGTCCAGCAAATCCCGATGCTTTTCGAAATAGTCGATCAGGTCGGCGCGATGCTTGCTGCGCTCTTCGGCGTCGCCGATGGAATTGAGTTCCAGGCGGATGCCTTCCAGGCCCAGGTCGTCCCACAGGCGCTGGCACATCATGATCAGTTCGGCATCGATATCCGGGCCGGTAAAGCCGATCGCCTCGGCGCCGATCTGATGGAACTGGCGGTAGCGGCCGCGCTGCGGACGCTCGTGGCGAAACATCGGGCCGCTGTACCAGAGCCGTTTCGGGCCGTCGTAGGTCAGGTTGTGTTCGAGCGCCGCGCGCACCACGCCGGCCGTGCTTTCGGGGCGCAGCGTCAGATTGTCGCCATTGAGCGTATCGGTAAACGAATACATCTCTTTTTCGACGATATCGGTGACGGCGCCGAGGCCGCGCGCAAACAAGGCGGTCGGCTCGACAATCGGGGTGCGAATTTGTTGAAAGCCGTAACTTTTCACGACGGAGTGCACCGTGTTTTCGAACAATTCCCATAAAGGGGCATCGGCCGGCAGGATATCGTTCATCCCTTTGACACCGACGATTTTCTCGGCTTTTTTATTTTCTGACATCTTGATTCGATTCGGTTAAAGACAATTCGCGCGCCATCATTGATTGGCGGCGTCGGCAGTGGCGGCGTTCACTGTATCCGCGGCGTTTGACTTGGCGTAGCGTTGCTTGACGTAATTCAATACCAGCGCCTGGAATTCCTCGGCGATGTGCTCGCCGCGCAGGGTCATTTTTTTTTCGCCGTCGATGAATACCGGCGCGGCCGGCGATTCGCCGCTGCCCGGCAGGCTGATGCCGATGTTGGCATGCTTGGATTCGCCGGGACCATTGACGATGCAGCCCATCACGGCCACGTTCATGGCTTCCACGCCCGGATACTCGACCTTCCAGACCGGCATCTGATCGCGCAGATAGGTCTGGATCTTGTCGGCCAGGTCCTGAAACACCGTCGAGGTGGTGCGGCCGCAGCCCGGGCATGCAATCACCATCGGGGTGAATTTGCGCAAACCCATGGTTTGCAGGATTTCCTGTCCCACGATGACTTCGCGGGTGCGGTCGCCGCCAGGTTCGGGCGTCAGCGAAATGCGCACCGTGTCGCCGATGCCTTCCTGCAGCAGCACGCCCAGCGCGGCGCTGGAGGCCACGATGCCCTTGCTGCCCATGCCGGCTTCGGTCAGGCCGAGATGCAAAGGATAATCGCAACGGCGCGCCAGTTCGCGATAGACCGCGATCAGGTCCTGGACGCCGGACACCTTGCACGACAGGATGATGCGATCGCCGGCCATGCCCAGTTCTTCGGCGCGCTGCGCGCTTTCGATTGCCGAGGTGATCAAGGCTTCATACATCACATTCTGCGCCGGCCATGGCTGGGCGCGCCGTGCGTTTTCATCCATGATGCGCGCCAGCAGGGTCTGGTCCAGGCTGCCCCAGTTCACGCCGATGCGCACCGGCTTGTCGTATTTGCAGGCGGCTTCGATCATTTGCGCAAACTGCGTATCGCGCTTGGCGCCCTGCCCGACGTTGCCTGGATTGATGCGGTATTTGGACAGCGCGCGCGCGCAATCCGGATAGTCGTTCAACAGGGTATGGCCGTTGTAATGAAAATCGCCGACCAGCGGCACGTCGATGCCCATGCGGTCCAGTTGCTCGCGGATGGCGGGCACAGCGGCGGCCGATTCGGCATTGTTCACCGTGATGCGCACCAGTTCGGAACCGGCGCGCGCCAGGTCCTTGACCTGGATCGCGGTGCCGATCACGTCCGCGGTGTCGGTATTGGTCATCGACTGCACGACGATCGGCGCGCCGCCGCCCATCAAGATTTCGTTGCTGCCATAACGGATCGAGGCGCGGCGGGTGATGCGGCGCGGCGACGATCCTGACGGAATGGGAGTAGAAGAAAAAGTCATTTGTATCTGCCAGGTTATTTCAGGTCCAGGCGCGCCACATTATTGCTGGTGGTCGAACCCAGCGCCAGCGGTTTGCCGCGCAGCGTCGCTTCCACGCCTGCGGCGTTGCCGACGATCATCGACATCGGACCATTGACGTCGAAGGCCTCGGTCGCGCCGGCTTTCATGATGCGGGAAACGACAACGGTTTTATCGGGACGGCGAATTTCAACCCAGGAATCCTGGGTGATGGTCAGTTGCAGCGGATTGGCCAGATTCGCGGCCACCAGCGGCGTGGCCGGAGCTGGCGTCATCGCCGTATTCGGCGCGGCGCCGGCAGCCGCCGCGGCGGCCGACGCGGTCGCGGCAGGTGCCGAAGCAGGCGCAGGAACCGATGGCGGCGTTGGCGTTGCCTCCGCAGATGCCGCGGATGTCGCCGATGTCGCGGATCCTGAAAATGCCGCCGGCGCCGCTGAAACGGCTTCCGAAGGCACGCTGCTTTCGCTGTCCGCCACCACCGCCGGCTTGGCCGCCGGGTCCATATTATCAGTACCGGCCGTCGCTGCGCCTTGCGGCTTTGACTCGCTGCCGCCCAGATGCAGGCGCTGCGCCAGCGACGAATTCCTGATTTCAGCCCAATTGCCGTATTTCAGTCCCGCCAATACCGCAACGATCACCACCACGCCCAAGGCGATCCAGGCGATCCGCGCCAGCGGCAATTCATGCTGTCCGCGCAACGGCAGGCTGGATTCGGAAAACGGCGTCGACAAGGTGCGCGACGACATGATCTGCACTTCCGCCGGCGTCGTACTGCTCGGCAATCCGGCCACCAGCGCCGCCGAATCGATCCCCAGCATCTTGGCGTAGATACGGATAAAGCCCCGGATCACGACCGGGCTCGGCAACGCCTCGTAGCGATCCTCTTCCAGCGCATGGACCTGGCGTATCGCCAGTTTCAGATGGCCGGCCACGTATTCGACCGACCAGCCCCTGGCCTGCCGCTCGTTGGCCAATATCGCCCCCGGCAACGGAAGCCGCTGTTGCACCGCTTCGGATTGCGCCTGCTGCTCGCCGTTCGATGACGGCGTCCCCGGTATGTGCTGCTGATCACTCATCAAATGCTCCACGTTGATAAGCTGCGTACTCAGTCGATTCAGGATACAGATGACGCAACTGCGCGAGCAATTGCGTTTCCGTCCCCGCCTGATTCGACTTGTGCGCCACTTTTATCGCTATCCATAATGCGTCCGCGCCGGGTCTCGAACCTGCCGCCGCCCGTTCCGCATGCAGGCGGGCGTGCGGATAATCGCCGTCGTTGAAATAGATGTTCGCCAGCGCCACGTTACCGCGTGCATTCTCCGGGTGCAAGGCCAGCGCCTGCCCGAAATACCGTTTCGCCGCATCCATGTCGCCCGCAGCCTGGCTGCAAGCGCCGGCATTGTTCAGGGCTTTCTCGGGCGAGCGGTAAGCCGGCTGCGCGGCGGCGCGTTCAAACCAGCCCAGCGAGGCTTGCGGCTGGCCGGTCTGGCACAAAAACCACGCATAATTGTTCAAATAATCCGGCTGCTCCGGTGCGATCCGCAAAGCCTGTTCGAATTCCGCGCCGGCCAGCGCCGGCCGTCCCGACGCCATCAAGATCAGTCCGCGCATGCTCAGCGCATCGGCCTGTTCCGGCGCGATCTGCAATGCCAGCGTGGCTTCGTCGAGGGCCACCTGCCATTGCCTTTGCTGGTAATACGCAAGCGCCAATTGCAAATGCGCATCGGCGCGGCGCTGGATGCGTGCCGCGGCGGAATCCGGGGCCGGCGTGAAGCCTGGCCGCGGCTGGCTGACGTTCATCGCGCCCGCGCATGCAGTCAACAGCAAAAACGATAGCAACGCCGCGCGCAATCGCTGCAGGCGCCAACTCACTCCGCGATCTCCACCAGGCGGCCGAAATTCTTACCAAACTTTTTCTGGTATTCCGTCATTTTCTGCATGCGTTCCTGCACCCGCGTGCGATCCTGCACTTCGCCCGCCAATTGGCCGCAGGCTGCGTCGATGTCGTCGCCGCGCGTCTTGCGCACGGTGGTGACGATGCCGGCGTCCATCAGTATCTGCGCGAATGCCTTGATGCGCGGATTCTTCGAGCGCGTCAGGCCGGATTCGGGGAAGGGATTGAAAGGAATGAGATTGAATTTGCATGGCACCGGCTCGCCGTTCGCGCCGCCCTGCACCAGCGCGATCAGTTCGCGCGCATGCAGGTCGCTGTCGTTGACGCCGTCCAGCATGCAATATTCGAAAGTAACGAAATCGCGCGGGGCGAATTCGAGATAGCGCTTGCAGGCCGCCATCAGCTCGCGCAAGGGGTGTTTCTTGTTCAGGGGGATCAGGCTGTCGCGCAGCGCATCGTTGGACGCATGCAGCGAAACGGCCAGCGCCACCGGGCATTCCTGCGACAGCTTGTCGATCATCGGCACCACGCCGCTGGTCGACAGCGTGACCCGGCGGCGCGACAGGCCGTAGGCATTGTCGTCCAGCATCAGCTTGAGCGCGGTCACGGTCGGGCCGAAATTGAGCAGCGGTTCGCCCATGCCCATCATGACCACGTTGGTAATCTGGCGCTCGCCTTTCGGGCCGGCTTCGATGCCCTTGGTGCGGCGCAATTCGAACTCCGCCATCCACAGTTGCCCGATGATTTCGGCCACTGTCAGATTGCGGTTGAAACCCTGCTTGCCGGTCGAACAGAAGCGGCAATTCACCGCACAGCCGGCTTGTGTCGAAATGCACAAGGTGCCGCGGTTTTCTTCAGGAATGAATACGGTTTCCACTGCATTGCCCTGGCCGACGTCGAGCAGCCATTTGCGGGTGCCGTCGGAGGATGTGTGGTCGCTGATGATGTCGGGCGCCATGACGACGGCGCGGCCGGCCAGCTTTTCCCGCAGCGATTTGGCAAGATCGGTCATCGCATCGAAATCCGATGCGCCGAACTGGTGAATCCAGCGTTGCAACTGCTTGGCGCGGAACGGCTTCTCACCCAGCTCGCCGCAATAAGCGACCAGCTGTGCAGGATCCAGATCCAGCAGATTGGTGAGAACGGTCATGGCGCCAGTCTTTGTTCAAGTCGCCCGGGTCCGGACGCCGATACGGCGGCCGCATCCGAGGCGACATGTTCCATCAACGAGAATGAATATTCGAAGCCGGGAAGAAATAAGCCATTTCTACCTTGGCATTTTCAGCCGAATCCGAACCGTGTACTGCATTGGCATCGATCGAATCGGCGAAGTCGGCGCGAATGGTGCCGGCTTCCGCTTTTTTCGGATCGGTCGCGCCCATCAGGTCGCGATGCTTCAAAATGGCGTTTTCGCCTTCCAGGACTTGCACGATCACAGGGCCCGAAATCATGAAGTCGACCAGGTCCTTGAAAAATGGGCGTTCGCGGTGCACTGCATAGAAACCTTCGGCTTCGGCGCGCGACAATTGTTGCATGCGGGCGGCAATGATTTTCAGGCCAGCGTTTTCAAAACGGCTGTAAATTTGTCCGATTACGTTTTTTGCGACTGCGTCCGGCTTGATAATCGACAGTGTGCGTTCAATTGCCATCTGTAAAAACTCCAATAAAATGAAAGGGTTAGGGCCTGTTGTTGAATAATTTTCAACAGGCCCTAAGATTATTAATTGATAATGTAATCAACCTGTGATTTTAACATGAAACATTCTGAATACTGCACCTAGTTGACCGCCGCGCAGAATGCCGTTTCCGGGTACTCGCGCAATGACGGCGGGCGACGTGGTATTCTGACAAAGCTTATTCACCATGCAAGAGGAGAACCGTATCATGGCGCTAAATCAAAACCTGCAGGACACCCTGCGATCCGGCACCGGCGCGACGCTGGCCGGCCATCGTGTGCTGCGCAACACCTACTGGCTGCTGGCCCTGTCGATGATTCCAACCATCTTCGGTTCCTGGCTGGGCGTCCAGATGCATCTGAGCCTGTTCGCGGGCAGCCCGATCATGGGATTCGTCCTCTTCATGGCGATCGCGTTCGGCTTTTTCTACGTCATCGAAAAGACCAAAAACAGCGGCTGGGGCGTCGTCGCCCTGCTCGGCTTCACCTTCTTCATGGGCTTGATGCTGTCGCGCCTGATCGAGCACATCCTCGGATTCGCCAACGGCGCCCAGCTGATCATGACCGCATTCGGCGGCACGGCGATCGTTTTCGGCGTCATGGCGTCTGTCGCCACGGTCTCGAAGCGCGACTTCTCCGGCATGAGCAAATGGCTGTTCGCCGGCTTGCTGGTGATCATAGTAGCGGCCCTGGCCAATGCTTTCCTGCAACTGCCGGCCCTGCAACTGACCATTTCGGTAGTGGCAATCGGCATATTTTCCGCTTATTTATTGTATGACGTGCAACAAGTGATTAATGGCGGCGAAACAAATTACATTTCAGCAACATTGAAGATTTACTTGGATGTCTACAATATCTTCGTGAACCTGTTGTCGATCCTCGGTATTTTCGGGGGCGATCGCCGCTAGAACGTCAAAACACTCGGTACAGACGGCAAAAAGCCGACCTGCGGTTCAGCAGGTCGGCTTTTTTCATTCCTGGAGCGAAAATCCCGCTAAATCAGGCGATCAGGTCGAATACGGCAATCGATTCGACGTGCGCCGTGTGCGGAAACATGTTCACCACGCCGGCGTGCTTTAGGGCATAGCCGCCCTGCTGGGTCAGCATGCCGGCATCGCGCGCCAGCGTGCCCGGGCTGCAGGATACATACACGATTCGCCGCGGCCGCAGGTCCGGCGCCAGCGTACCGAGATCGATCAAAGCCTGGCATACCGCCTGCGCGCCGTCGCGCGGGGGATCGATCAACATGCGGTCGAATTTGCCCAGTGCAACAAAATCCTGCGCGGTCGCCTCGAACAGATTGCGGCAGTGAAATGCCGCTTTTCCGTCGAGCCCGTTGGCGGCGGCGTTATCGGTGGCGCGCTCGGTCAGCGCGGTGCTGCCTTCGATGCCTACCACGCCGGCCGCCTGGGTCGCGATCGGCAATGTGAAGTTGCCCAGGCCGCAAAACAGGTCCGCCACCCGATCGCCCGGCGCGATATCGAGCAGGCGCAAGGCGCGCGTCACCAGCACCCGGTTGATCTGGTGATTGACCTGGGTGAAGTCGGTCGGCTTGAACGGCATGCGCACGCCGAATTCGGGCAAGGTGTAATGCAAATCGTCATGCGCGGGATAGAACGGATGCGCGCTGTCGGGGCCTTGCGGCTGCAGCCACCATTGCACATCATGCAAATCGGCGAATTCCCGCAGCTTTGCCTCGTCGCCGGGAAGCAGCGGGGTCATGTGGCGCAGCACCAGGGCCGTCAGTTGCTTGCCGCCGGCGCCTTCCCCGATCGCCAATTCGATCTGCGGCAGCGCATCCATCGCATCCATCGAACCGATCAGATCGCGCAAAGGCACCAGCATCGCCGAGACATGCGGCGGCAAAATGCGGCAGGACTTCATGTCGGCGATAAACGACGAGCGGCGCTCATGAAAGCCGACCAGCACCCCGCCCTTTTTCGGAACATTGCGTACGGAAATGCGCGCGCGGTAACGATAGCCCCAGGTCGGGCCGTAGATCGGACGCAGCATGTTTTGCGGCTTGACCTTGCCGATATGCCACAGGCTGTCTTCCAGCACGCGCTGCTTGGCGGCGACTTGCGCGGTGGCTTCGAGATGCTGCATGGAACAGCCGCCGCACATGCCGAAATAGGAGCATCCGGGCGTGACCCGCATGCTCGATTCGCGATGCAGCGCGGTCATGTTGGCTGCTTCCCACTTCGGTTTCTTGCGATAGGAACTGAAACTGACCCGCTCGCCTGCCAGCGCGCCTTCGACGAAAACCACCTTGCCCGGCGTTTCGTCGTCATTCGGCAGATGGCCGATGCCGCGCCCTTCCATGTCCAGCGATTCGATGTCGAGAATGAGATCTTGCATAAATAAAGGTAAATTCAACATGAGCGCGAATGCGGCCCGGAGGGATACGCCGCCGGACCTGCGAAATGAAAAATATACGGCCGCGCCGACATATTCTCCCGATCGTTCCGCAGGTTCCGCGGCATGCCCCTCGGGGCCGCACGCGCACTATTTATTTGGATGGCAGATATTTGGCCGGATCGACCGGTTTGCCCTGCTGGCGGATTTCAAAGTGCAGCATGACTGCATCGCTGTCGGAATTGCCCATTTCGGCAATCTTCTGGCCCTTGTTCACCTGCTGGCCTTCTTTCACCAGAATGCTCTTGTTGTGCGCATATGCGGACAGCAGGTTGTTGTTGTGCTTGATGATCACCAGGTTGCCGTAGCCGCGAATGCCCGAGCCGGCGTACATCACCTTGCCCGCGCTGGCCGCCATGATGGCCTGTCCGCTCTTGCCCGCGATATCGATGCCTTTCTTCGCCGCGAAACTGCCCACCACCTTGCCGTCGGCCGGCCATACCCACTCCATGGCCTGGTCTTCCGATGAAGCCGACGCGTCGGGTTTCGAGGCGTCGGGTTTCGAGGCCGAAGGAGACGATGGGGCCGGTGCGGACGGCGCCGCACCCGGCGTTGCGGCAGCCGGCGCATTCGACGCCGCATCCGGCTTTTCGAGTTCCGCCATGGCAGCATCGGAATAAGTCCGCTTGTCGCCACGCGGACCGGTCTTGTTCGCGCCGCTGTCGGCCGCGGCGGCAGGCGCTGCCAAAGGCCTCACTTCGACGCCGGGATTGCTCGACGCGACACTGCCGACCTGCACGCCGCCCGGTCCCAGGGCGCCGGCTTCCGGCGGCAGCACGCGCAGCATCTGGTCGACCTTGATATCGTTCGGATTGCCCAGATTGTTCCAGGTCACGATGTCCTTGTAGCTCTGCCCGACCTCGACAGCGATGCGAAACAGCGTATCGCCTTTCTTCACGCGGTAATAACCGTGGCCTTCAGGCGCCGGCGCTGGTGTCGCGGCAGCGGCCGGCGCTTCGGCCGATTGCGAGGTGCGCGAGACAACCGGCGCGGGCGTATTGGAAGTGGCGCAGGCTGCAAGCAGTGCGCTCAGGACGACGGCGGGTATCAGGCGAGAGATTTTCATACTCATTACGATTTCTTTTTTTTCTGCAACGATAGCATTGACTACTTGGTTAATTGACAAGTTCATTAGCGCCCATCAGCATTGCTGTCTATAAATATCGGCCGCACGGCAAGAATATTTGCGGGAATATGGCCCTTACACCACGCCCGGCCGCAACGGCACGAAGTGGCAATGTTCCAGCGTATCGTTGCGCCATTCATACTTGCCGACACGTTCGATCAATTGCAGTACCTGGTGCTGGCCGCCGACCGGCGCGATCAGCCGCCCCCCGATGGCCAGTTGATCCAGTAAAGCCTGCGGCACCTCCATTCCGGCGGCAGCCAGAATGATGCCATCAAAAGGCGCAACTTGCGGCAGGCCAAGCATACCATCTCCGTAATGCAAGCGAATATTCGGAATGCGCATCGGCCGCAAATTGCGCTTGGCCAATTCGTGCAGGGGCTTGATGCGTTCGATCGAATACACTTCGCCGGCGACCACCGACAGCACCGCTGCCTGGTAGCCGCAGCCGGTGCCGATTTCAAGCACCCGGTTGAGCACTCCGCCGGCCTTGTTGTCGCGCATCACTTCGATCATGCGGGCGACGATGTACGGCTGCGAAATGGTCTGGTGGTAACCGATCGGCAGCGAGGCGTCGATATAGGCCTGGCTGGCCAGCGCCGGCTCCATGAACAGGTGACGCGGCACGGCTTCCAGCGCGGCCAGCACCTTGCTGTCGCGCACGCCCTGTTTGGCGACCCGGTCCACCATGGCCTTGCGCACCCCGTGCGACACCATGGCGTCGCCCCCCGCACCCGACGAGCCTGCCGAAGCAGGCGTCGAAGCGGATTTCGCCGCGGCCGAGGCATGCGGCGAAAGCTTGGCGTGCACAAGATTTGCGCTGCCGGCCACGGCGCGCCCGGCGCCTGGCGCCGGGCGCGCCGAATTGAATGCGGCATTACGCGTGGCCGTTTGCGGCGTCGCTGTCTTGGCGCTGGCCTTCGGCGAAGACTTGCCGTTGTTTTTTTGCGCGAGCGAGGCCAGCGACAGCGGGAAGCGGCTGTTTTTCTCGTTCATGCCAGCGCCTCGCGCAAGGCCTGCAACTGCCTGGCATGGGTCAAATCGATCTGCAGCGGCGTAATCGATATCCAGCCCTGCCCGGCCGCATGGAAATCGGTGCCTTCGCTGGCATCGCGTATCTTGCCGACTTCGCCGATCCAGTACATGTCCTTGCCGAACGGATCGGTCAGTTTGTATACCGGCTCGGACGCATGACGCTTGCCGAGGCGAGTGGCCACCGGTTTACCCAATTGCGCGTAGGGAAGGTTCGGAATATTGACGTTGAGCAGGTACGGCCGCGCCAGCGCGTCGAACTGGCGCAGCACGATATCGCGCGCGACTTGCGCGGCGGCATCGATTTCGGCCCAGCCGCGTTCGACCTGCGAAAAAGCGATGGCGGGAATGCCGAACAGATAGCCCTCGGTCGCCGCCGCCACGGTGCCTGAATACAAGGTGTCGTCGCCCATGTTCTGCCCCTGGTTGATGCCCGATACAATCAGGTCCGGCGTGAACGGCAGCAGGCCGGTCAATGCGATATGTACGCAATCGGATGGCGTGCCGTTGACGAAATAGACGCCGTCGGCGCTTTTCCCGACCGTCAGCGGCCGCTCCAGCGTCAGCGAATTGGAACTGCCGGAGCGATTGCTGTCGGGCGCCACCACCGTGACCTCGGCGCAGGACGAGAGTGCATCGGCCAGCGCAATGAGGCCGGGCGCGAGATAACCGTCGTCGTTGCTGATCAAAATTTTCATGGCGTGATTTTACCTGACGCGGCGAGCTCGGATGTCCTATCTTTGTCGCTGAAAAATGCCTGCACATCGGCAATTTCGCGCGTGCGCTTGAACGGCGGCAGGCTCTGCCAGATGCGCTTGCCGTAGCCTTTCGAAATCAGGCGCGGATCGCAGATCATCAGCACGCCGCTGTCGGTCTCGTCGCGGATCAGGCGGCCGGCGCCCTGTTTCAGGTTGATGATCGCCTCGGGCAATTGATGGTGCATGAAACCGTTCAAACCCTGCTTTTCCATTTCGGTGATGCGCGCCGCCAGCACCGGATCGTCCGGCGGTGAAAACGGCAGCTTGTCGATGATCACCAGCGACAGCGCCTCGCCGCGCACGTCGACGCCCTCCCAGAAACTCTGGCTGCCGATCAGCACGCCGTTGCCGGAGGCGCGGAAACGATCCAGCAATTCGGTACGGCCGGATTCGCCTTGCACAAACAGCGGATACTTCAAGCCACGCTGCTCGAATTCGCCGCGCAGGCGCTCGGCCGCCCGCTTGACCGCGCGTATCGTCGTGCACAACAGGAAGGTGCGCCCGCCCGCAGCCTCGATGGCCGGCATGGCCGCGTCGATCACCGCATCGGTGTAATCGGGCACATTCGGCTGCGGCAGGCCGGTCGGGACGTACAGCAAGCCTTGCTCGCCGTAATCGAAGGGGCTGGGCCAGGATTGCGCGGGTTCGTCGACCAGCCCCATCTGCGAGGTGTAGTGATGGAAATCGTTTTTCACCGCCAGCGTGGCCGAGGTGAAAATCCAGGTGCGCGGCGTGCCTTCGCGCTGCTTGTTGAAAATGGGCGCGATCGACAGCGGCGTGCGGTGCAGTTGCAGCGAGGAGGAAAACGCTTCGACCCACAACACCGATTCCGGCTCGGCCTGGGCACCTTGCGCATTTTTGCCGCCGCTCTTGTTCCACCCCTGCAAGCGGTTCGACAACTCGATGGCGCGAGTACGGCATTGCTCGATGCTCTCGGCGCGTTCGGCCTGCTGCTCCAGCGGCACAAGCATGTCGGCCATGCTCGACACCAGTGTTTCCAGCGCCGGGAAAAACACGCTGGACGGCGCGATCTGATGCAAGGCCAGCCGCACCACATCCTGCGGAAACGCCAGGCGCAAGTCGCGCGCCGCGCGCTCCACCGGCGCCACCAGCTTGGCCCAGTCGGCGCCGTCGCGCGCATGCGACAGGCCTTCGGCCAGCACGTCCCGGCATAATTCCAGCACCTGCGAGGTCGACACCGTGTCGCCGAAAAACAGCGTCGCGGTTTCGGGCAATTGATGCGCTTCGTCGAAGACCACGGTATTGGCCGACGGCAACAGCTCGGCCACGCCGGTGTCCTTCAGTGCGACGTCCGCGAAAAACAGATGATGGTTGACCACCACCACATCGGCCTGCTGCGCTTCCTTGCGCGCCTTCATGACGAAGCAATCCTGGTAATACTGGCATTCGGCGCCGAAACAGGTATCGCGCGTGGACGTCACCAGGTTCCAGATCAGCGCCGACTCCGGGACCTGGGTCAATTCGGCCTTGTCGCCCGAGGAAGTGGTTTTCATGAAGCGCGAGATGTCGCGCAGATAACCGGCATCCTCGCGCGCCGTCAGGCGGCCATTCTGCAGCGTGCGTTCCAGGTGGAAATGACAGACGTAGTTGGCGCGGCCCTTGAGCAGGGCTACCGAGACCGGCACGTTCAAGGCCTTGCGCACCGTCGGGATATCGCGCGAGAACAACTGGTCCTGCAGGTTCTTGGTGCCGGTGGAAATGATGGTTTTGCCGCCCCATAGCAGCGCCGGCACCAGATAGGCAAAGGTCTTGCCGGTGCCGGTGCCGGCTTCCGCGATCAGGGTGGTGCGCGTCGAGATGGCGCCGGCGATGGCCTTGGCCATCTCGGTCTGCGCGCGGCGCGGCCGGAAGCCGCCGACCGCGCCGCCCAGCGGCCCGCCTACGCCGAACAACTGGTCGAGCTCTTCAGCATGGTCGTCGGCGGAATCGGGGTTTACTGGGTCTTCGGTCAAGATGGCGGGAGCCTGTAACATGCCTAGGCGGGAATATCCGGTATCAACTGCATTTTCAGCAACGAAATATGGTCCTTCAGTTGCAGCTTGCGCTTTTTCAGGCGCCGCAATTGCAACTCCTCGTGATTCACGTCGCGCGTCAATATTTCGATCACCGTATCGAGGTCGCGATGTTCAACCTCCAGTTCGACGATGCGGCGCTGTATGTCTTCTCGTTGCGTAGTCGTCATTGCCAAGCTTCATGGAAAAAAGTCGTTGAACCGGCACCGGCTGATGGCTTCGCGCGACGGGTCGGGAAAATCGACGGCGCGGATGCGACAAAACGATAGTTTACATGAAAACCGCGGCAAATCCGTGCTGAATCTGCTCCAATTCGATACGGCGACGCGCTTATTCCACAACGAAGGCGCCGGCGCCCTGCAATTTCCTGCATGCGGGCGGTTCGCGTCGTGCCCGGCCCTCGCTTACTGTTGGCCGGCGGCCTTTTGCGCGGCCTGGTCGGCTGCCTTTTTCGCGTCGGCGTCGGCGGCCTTCTGCGCTGCCAGATCGGCCGCCTTCTGCGCCTTCTTGTCGGCCACTTCCTTCTGCCGTTCCTGCGCGTCCTTCATTTTTTTGTTGTAGGCGGCGACGTTGGCGTCATGCATCCTGGCGTCCGCTTCCTGCTTGGCCCGCACCTGCTGCATCTTTTGTTCATGGTCGGCAATGCGCTGGTTCGGGGTCGGCGTGGCTTCCTGCGCCCTGGCCTCGGCCTCGGCGCTGCGGCTGGCGCTCTCTTCCACCTTGCGTTTATTCTCCAACGCGTTCTTGCGTTGCTCTTCGGCACGCCGCGGCGCGTCGGCAATCTCCTTGGCGCGTTGCTCGGCCAGCGCGGCATCGCGATCGTCGGCGCGCACCTGGCGCAGATAGGTATTGGCTTCGATTTCGATGTTCTTGAGTTTCTTCGATTCGGCGCGGTGCGCCGCCGCTACCTTGTTCAAGCAGGACGAAACAAAGAACTTGGCGTAGCAAACCCGTTGCTGGCGGATCAGTTCGACATCAATGCGCGCGCGTTCGCGCCCGGTGTCGGCCAGGGCGGCGTTGGCGGTTTCGACCGAATCGATGCCGCCGGCCGGATAGCGCTCGAACAGCGCGTCGCCGATGAGAACCGGTACCGGCGGCTGCGCCGCGGCCGCCTCGTCCGATGCCGGCGCCTGCATCGACGACGGCGACGGCGCTGCCTCCTGCGCCCAGCCCGATTGCATCGGCCCGAGCAACAGCATCGGCAGCGCCAGCCGGAAAATTGCCGCAAAACGTATCTTCAAATCGAAATTCACTGTCTCATCCCATGTTGTCCGCTTTGCACGGCGGTCCCGCGCAACGGTGCCTGCTATCGTTTTCGAGCGCCGGGCCGACCGCGGCCGGCCCGATAAACGCCGTCTCAGGTAATGGCGTCGGCGGCGTCGCGCCGTTCCGCATCCAGATATTCCTTCGACTGCATTTCTATGATACGGGAAACCGCGCGCTGGAACTCATTTGCGAGCGGCCCGATGGTATATAAAGCTTCCGGTTCGACCTCGGCCGACATGATCAGCTTGACCTTGTGATCGTAAAAAACGTCGATCAGCCAGGTAAAACGCCGCGCTTCCGAGGACATCGCCACCGACATGCGCGGAATGCCGGACAGGATCACGGTCTTGAAGCGGCTGGCGATTTCCAGGTAATCGTTCTGCGAACGCGGCCCGCCGCAGAGGGTGGAGAAATCGAACCAGATCGCGGTGCCGGCGCGGCGCAAGGCGCGGATCTCGCGATTTTCGATACGCACGCGCTGGTCTTCGTCGGCCATTTCCGCCACTGCGGCGAAGGCCTGGCGCAAGGCTTCGTCGGTCGCCGCGTTCAATGGCGTATGGTAAATATCGACCTGCTCCAGCGCCCGCTTGCGGTAATCGATGCCGGCATCGATGTTCATGATGTCCAGCTTGTCCTTGAGCAACTGTATCGTCGGCAACATGCGGTCGCGATGCAGGCCGTCCGGATACAGCAGGTCGGGATCGTAATTCGACGTCATCACGAAAGTGACGCCGTTGTCGAACAGGGCCTTGAGCAGATTGTAGAGGATCATCGCGTCGGCGATGTCGGACACATGGAATTCGTCGAAACAGATCAGCCGGTATTTCTTGGCGATCCTGCGCGCCACGTCGTCCAGCGGATCGGACACGCCTTTCAATTCGTCCAGTTCGCGATGCACTTCGCGCATGAATTCGTGGAAATGCAAACGCGTCTTGCGCACCAGCGGCACCACGGAGTAGAAGCTGTCCATCAGGAACGATTTTCCGCGTCCCACGCCGCCCCACATATAGACGCCGCGCGGCAGGTCCGGCCGCAGCACCAGGCGCTTCAGCGAATTCGAGCGCTGCCCCTTGTAGGCCGTCCATTCATCGTACGAGCGCTGCAGGCGGTCGACCGCCCGCAGTTGCGCCTCGTCCGACTGGTAACCGCGCTCGGCCAGCGCATGCGAATAGAATTCGCGGACATCCATCTTGCTCAATCGGCTTCCCCGTCCAGAAAACAAAACGGGCGGACCCAGCCAGGTCCGCCCCACACTACGTCATCGCGATGCTACGGCATCAGAAACTGATGGCGCGCTTCTCGACGGCCATTGCGGCCTCCTTGGTGGCTTCCGACAGCGAAGGATGGGCGTGGCAGATGCGCGCGATGTCTTCCGACGACGCGCGGAATTCCATGGCCATCACCGCTTCGGCGATCAGCTCGGAGGCCATCGGGCCGACGATATGGACGCCCAGCACTTCATCGGTCTTGGCATCGGCCAGGACCTTGACCATGCCGGACGTATCGCCCAGCGCGCGCGCCCGGCCGTTCGCCAGGAACGGGAAGGTGCCGGCCTTGTAGGCCACGCCATCGGCCTTCAATTGCTGTTCGGTCTTGCCGACCGAAGCGATTTCCGGCGAGGTGTAGATGACCGACGGCACGGTGTTGAAATTGACATGGCCGTGCTGGCCGGCGATCCGCTCGGCCACGGCAACGCCCTCTTCTTCCGCCTTGTGCGCCAGCATCGGGCCGCGCACCACGTCGCCGATCGCCCAGACGTTCGGCAGATTGGTCTTGCAGTCGCCGTCGACCGCGACAAAACCGCGCTCGTCCAGTTTCAGGCCGACGCCTTCGGCATTCAGGCCGGTGGTGTTCGGGGTGCGGCCGATCGAGACGATCAGCTTGTCGAAGACGCCCGTTTGCGCGGCGCCCGCGGCGTCGGTGTAATCGATGCTGACGTCTTTCTTGCCGACCTTGACGTCGCCGATCTTCACGCCCAGGTTGACGGTCAGGCCTTGCTTGGCCAGCAGCTTTTGGGCTTCCTTGGCAATCTGTTCGTCGACCGCGCCCAGGAAGGTAGGCAGCGCTTCCAGGATGGTGACTTCGGCACCCAGGCGGCGCCAGACGCTGCCCATTTCCAGGCCGATCACGCCGGCGCCGATGATGCCGAGCTTCTTCGGCACTTCGGGAATCGACAGCGCGCCGTCGTTGGACAGCACCAGGGTTTCGTCGAATGCGGCGCCAGGCAAGGCGCGGGCATTGGAGCCGGTCGCCACGATCACATGCTTGGCGACGATGACTTCCTCGACGCCACCTACCACCGTCTTGATTTCATAACCGCTGGCGTCGGCTTTCACAAACGAACCGCGGCCGTGGAAAAACGTGATCTTGTTTTTCTTGAACAGGTAGACGATGCCGTCATTGTTCTGCTTGACGACCGCATTCTTGCGCGCCAGCATCTGGCCCAGGTTCAGGCTCAGGCCCTTGACCTCGATGCCGTGGTCGGCAAACGCATGTCCCGCATGCTCGAAATGCTCGGACGATTGCAGCATTGCCTTGGATGGAATGCAGCCGATGTTGGTGCAGGTGCCGCCCAGCGCAGGACCGCCCTTGTCGTTTTTCCATTCGTCGATACAGGCAGTGTTGAAACCCAATTGGGCCGCGCGGATTGCCGCGACATAGCCGCCGGGACCGCCGCCGATGACTACTACATCGAAATTCTTACTCATCATGTTTCCTTAAATCTTGAACAGCGTAAAAAAACGCAGAGCAGGAAAAGCCGGCCGATTGGCTCGACTGCTCTCCATGCTCCGCGCCGCTATCTGCTGTGAGGCAAATGAACGATTACAGATCCAGCAAGAGGCGGGCCGGATCTTCCAGCGCATCCTTGATCGCGACCAGGCTCAACACGGCTTCGCGGCCGTCGATGATGCGGTGATCGTAGGACAGCGCGAAGTAGTTCATCGGACGCACCACGACCTGGCCGTTTTCGACCACGGCGCGTTCCTTGGTGGCATGAATGCCCAGGATCGCCGATTGCGGCGGGTTGATGATCGGCGTCGACAGCATCGAACCGAATGTGCCGCCATTGGACACGGTGAAGGTGCCGCCGGTCATTTCTTCCAGCGACAGCTTGCCGTCGCGCGCCTTGACGCCGAACTCGCCGATTTTCTTTTCGATGTCGGCGATCGACATCTGGTCCGCATCGCGCAGCACCGGCACCACCAGGCCGCGCGGCGAACCGACCGCCACGCCGATGTCGAAGTAGCCGTGATACACGATGTCGTTGCCGTCCACGGACGCATTGACGATCGGGTATTTCTTCAGCGCGGCAACCACGGCCTTGACGAAGAACGACATGAAGCCCAGTTTCACGCCGTGTTCCTTTTCGAACTTGTCCTTGTACTTGTTGCGCAGGTCGATCACCGGCTGCATGTTGACTTCATTGAAGGTCGTCAAAATGGCATTGGTGGCTTGCGATTGCAGCAGGCGTTCTGCCACGCGCGCGCGCAGGCGGCTCATCGGCACGCGTTCTTCCGGACGCGCGCCTTGCGCGACCGCCGGGGCGCTGACTGCCTGCAACGCAGGCTTGGCCGCCGCGGCCGGCGCAGGCGTGCTCAATGTATTGAGCACGTCGCCCTTGGTCACGCGACCGTCCTTGCCTGTGCCGCTGACTTGCGCGGCGGACAGGTTGTTGTCCGCCAGGATCTTGGCCGCGGCCGGCATGGCGATTGCGCCGCCGGCGTTCTTGGCCAGTTCAGGCGCGGCGCTTGGCGTCGGCGCGTCGGTGCTCGGCTGCTGTACCGGCAATGGGCTGACTTCCAGCGGGCTGACCTTGGCCGAAGCGTCGGTATCGATCAGGGCGATGACCTGGTCGGCCACCACCGTGGCGCCGTCCGTCGCCATGATCTGGGTGATGACGCCGGCTTGCGGCGCAGGCAGTTCCAGCACGACCTTGTCGGTTTCGACGTCGATCAGGTTTTCGTCGCGCGCAACCGGCTCGCCGACCTTCTTGTGCCATTGCAACAGGGTGGCTTCCGCCACGGACTCCGACAGCTGGGGGACCTTCACTTCAATAATTGCCATGTAACTCTCCGTTCGGTTTTTTGTAGAACGCGCTCCCGCCCTCGCGGGGCGCGCTGCAGTGTGTGTGTTTTGCTAAATGCGTTGCCAAATGCTCGTGGTGCTAAATAATGGTTCTCGCCTGACGCGTACGGATGTCAGCCGGTTATTTCGACAATACGAAACCCTTCAGCTTGGCAAAGGCCGTATCGAGCAGGGCTTTTTGCTGAGCGTAATGCTTGTCGTAATAACCGACCGCAGGCGATGCGCTGGCTGGGCGGCCCGAATAAGCCAGCTTCTGGCCGTCGGTCAGGTTTTCAAAGATATTGTGCTGGATTTGCAGCCATGCGCCCTGATTCTGCGGCTCATCCTGCGTCCAGACCAATTCGTTGAAATTCGGGAACTGTTTCAGCACGGCGGCAAACGCCTTGTGCGGGAACGGATACAGTTGCTCCAGGCGGATGATCGCGGTATCGGTCTGTCCACGCTCCTTGCGGGCGTTGACCAGGTCGTAATAGACCTTGCCCGAGCAGGCGACGATGCGCTTGACCTTCTTCGGATCGATCTTGTCGTCCACTTCGCCGATGACGGTCTGGAACGCGCCCTTGGCCAGATCGGCCAGCGGCGAGCCTGCGTCCTTGTTACGCAGCAGCGATTTCGGCGTCATGATGATCAGCGGCTTGCGGAACAGGCGGATCATCTGGCGGCGCAGCAGATGGAAGATCTGCGCGGCGCTGGTCGGCTGCACGACTTGCATGTTGTTGTCCGCGCACAATTGCAGGAAACGTTCCAGGCGCGCCGACGAGTGTTCCGGCCCCTGGCCTTCGTAACCGTGCGGCAGCATCAGCGTCAGGCCGGAAGCGCGGCCCCATTTCACTTCGCCGGAGCTGATGAACTGGTCGATGACGACTTGGGCGCCGTTGGCGAAGTCGCCGAACTGGGCTTCCCAGATGGTCAGGGTATTCGGTTCGGCGGTCGAGAAACCGTATTCGAAGCCCAGCACCGCTTCTTCCGACAGCACCGAGTCGATGACATCGAACGGCGCCTGGTTGTCGTTGACGTTTTGCAGCGGAATATAAGTGCCGGCGTCCCAGCGTTCGCGGTTCTGGTCATGCAGCACGGCGTGGCGATGCACGAAAGTGCCGCGGCCCGAATCCTGGCCGGCCAGGCGGATTGCATAGCCGGAAGTCACCAGCGATGCATACGCCAGATGCTCGCCCATGCCCCAGTCCAGGTTCAGTTCGCCGCGGCCCATGGCAGCGCGGTCTTCCAGCACCTTGTTGACCAATGCGTGCGGCTTGAAGCCTTCGGGAACGGTGGTGATCTGCTTGGAAAGGCGCTTCAGTTCGGTCAGAGGCACGGCGGTATCGGCGGCGTCGGTCCATTTGCGGTTCAGGAACGGCAGCCAGTCCACCGCGTACTTGCTCTTGAAGTTCGACAGCACCGGATCGACCGTATGCTTGCCGGCGTCCATCGCGTCGCGGAATTCCTTGACCATCTGGTCGCCGCCATCGTCCGGCAACACTTTTTGCGCGATCAGCTTGTCGGCGTACAGCTTGCGCGTGCCTGCGTGCTGAGCGATCTTCTTGTACATCAGCGGCTGGGTCAGCGCAGGCGTGTCCTGTTCGTTGTGTCCCAGTTTGCGGAAGCAGATGATGTCGACCACGATGTCCTTCTTGAACTGTACGCGGTAGTCGAGCGCGATCTGGGTCGCGAACACGACGGCGTCGGGGTCGTCGCCGTTGACGTGCAGCACCGGTGCTTCGATCATCTTGACCACGTCCGAGCAGTACAGCGTCGAACGCGAATCGCGCGGATCCGATGTGGTGAAACCGATCTGGTTGTTGATCACGATGTGCACGGTGCCGCCGGTGCCGTAACCGCGCGTTTGCGCCAGGTTCAAGGTTTCCATCACGACGCCCTGGCCGGCGAATGCGGCGTCGCCGTGGACCAGGATCGGCAGCACTTGCGAACCGTCCTTGTCGCCGCGGCGCTCCATGCGGGCCTTGACCGAACCTTCAACCACAGGATTGACGATTTCGAGGTGCGAAGGGTTGAACGCCAGCGACAGGTGGACCGGGCCGCCCGGGGTGCTGATGTCGGAAGAGAAGCCCTGGTGGTATTTGACGTCGCCGGACGGCAGGTCGTCGGCGTGCTTGCCTTCGAATTCGGCGAACAGTTCCTCGGGCGTCTTGCCCAGGATGTTGACCAGCACGTTCAGGCGGCCGCGGTGGGCCATGCCGATCACGATTTCCTGCACGCCCTTTTCGCCGGCGCGCTGGATGGTTTCGTCGAGCGAGGCGATGAAGCTTTCGCCGCCTTCCAGCGAGAAACGCTTCTGGCCGACGTAGCGTGTATGCAGATAGCGTTCCAGGCCTTCGGCCGCAGTCAGGCGATCCAGGATGTGACGTTTCTTGTCGGACGAGAAGTTCGGCGTGGCGAGGGTCGATTCGAGGCGTTCCTGGATCCAGCGTACTTCTGTAGGATCGCTGACGTACATGAATTCGGCGCCGATCGAACGGGTATAAGTGTCGCGCAAGCGTTGCAGCAAGTCGCGCAGGCTGGCGGTCTCGCCGCCGAAGAAGGTATTGCTGATGTTGAAGACGGTGTCCATGTCGGCATCGCTGAAGCCGTAGAAGCTTGGCTCCAGTTCGGGAATGCTGGGACGTTCCTGGCGTTTCAGCGGATCCAGGTCGGCGAAACGCGAACCCAGTTCGCGGTAATTGGCGATCAGCTGGGTTACGGCGACGCGCTTGCGGCCCATTTCCGCATCGACCGATGCGACCACGGTGCGGATCGGGCCTTGCTTGGCGCGCTCTGCAAACGACGCGATCACCGGTGCGTGCGCGACGTCGCGCTTGTCCGAGCCATCGACCGCGGGCACGTGCTGCACGGCGTCGAAATAGGCGCGCCAGCTGTCTGTTACGGAACCGGGATTATTGAGGTAGGACTCGTACAGCTCTTCGATGTACGGTGCATTCCCGCCGGAAAGGTAGGAATTCGAGTTGTATTGCTCGTATTGCTGCGTCATTTTGCTCACCTGTCTTCGCGTTTCGCGAGATTAGCGGGTTAATCTAACCTTCCGCGACACGGCCTGACCGGTTAGCGGATTGCACATCAAGTTGTGGGGAAGGCCCAATGCCGTCCGCGTACGGCGCGGACAACAGGTTCGAATTATATCCGCTTATGCCGAAGAAAAAAGCGAAACATTGCTTTTCC
>DASYCG010000035.1:0-20476 GCA_036500325.1 Herbaspirillum sp.
GCGGCCGACCAGGTTGCACGGCCCGCTGACCGTCAAGCTGCGCGGCGATACGCAACAGGTTCTGTTGTCGCTTAACGACCCCACGCTCAGCGCCGACCTCGATCTGCTGATCGACAAAGAAAAACTGCAAATCCGGCAAGCTAAAATGACCGAAGGCAAAGCGCGCCTGGAATTCACCGGCACGCTGGCGCAAACCGGCGACATGGCATACAACGCCAAAGGAAAACTCAGTAATTTCGATCCTGCTTCATTCAATTCCCCCTCATCCGCCCGCTCATCTGTCCGCTCGCCTGTCACCTCTCAACGCAAACCGGCAGCCGGCGGCGCGCGCCACGCCAGCATCAACATGGATTTCGATATCGCCGGCGCCATCGCGCCGCAAGCACGTGTCAAGCTGCGTTTCGGCTTGCACGACAGCGTCTACGATCAACTGCCGATGACCGGCAACGGCAACATCGAAATGCTGGGACAACGTTTGCTGGCCAGCGATGTAGCGCTGCTGATCGCGGGCAATCGCTTGACCGCAAAAGGCAGTTTCGGCGCGCCCTCCGACCGCCTGAATGTGCATATCGACGCGCCGCAGTTGCAGCGCCTCGGTTTCGGCATTTCCGGATTGTTGCAAGCCGATGGGCAAGTCGGCGGCAGCCTGCAGCGGCCGTCGGCGCGCGCCACCTATCGGGCGCAAAAACTGGTATTTGCGCAGCATCGGCTGGACAGCCTGAACGGCTCGGCCGATTTGCAAGGCGATTTGCGCGACCCGGCCAATAGCCCCGGCAACCGGCTTAATCTGCAGATTGCGGCGCGCGGTTACCAGAGCCCTTCGCTGAGCCTGGACACATTGGATGCCGATCTGGCGGGCACCTTCGCCAGCCATAAGCTGCAAGTAACGGCCAGAGGTGTGCTGCACCGGCAGCCGCTGGCATTGAACCTGAATGCCCATGGCAAATTGATCAACAACAAAGGCAATTACGCCTGGAACGGCATCCTCGACCGTCTGGACAACACCGGTATTCCGCGCTTCGCCTTGCAAAACCCGCTCAGCGTCGATGCCGCCGACGATCATCTGGTGCTGGGCAGCAGCCGTTTGCGCATCGCCGACGCCAACATCGATCTGACTAACTTCAGCTATCGGCCGGAGGGCATCCGATCGCAAGGCAGTGTGCAAGCGCTCAATCTCGGCACCGTCATGGATTTGCTGCGTCAATTCGACGTGCCGCTGCCGCCGCTGAAAACCGATCTGGTGATCGATAGCCGATGGAACCTGACGCTGGCCGACACTGCCGCCGGTTACCTTGAAATCGAACGCAAAAGCGGCGACGCGGTAGTCAATACCGGCGATATCAATGTGCCGCTGGGCTTGAGCGCGCTGAAACTGCGCGCCGAACTGCAAAGCAATGCGATCGATCTGAATGCAACGCTGCAAGCGTCCCGCATCGGCAGTATCGACGGCAAGGGCAAGCTGACGCTGGTCCGGCAAGGCAAGCTTTTGCGTCTGACACCCGATTCCGCCCTGGCGGCGCATATCAATATCGCCGTGCCGCATCTGGAAACAGTCGCCGCCTTGCTGGGGCCTGCCGTCGCCTTCAAGGGCACTCTCGGCGCAGAACTCAATGCCGCCGGAAAGCTCGGCCAGCCCAAGCTTTCCGGCGCCGTCAACGGCGACAATCTGGCTGTAACCTGGTTCGATCAGGGCATCCAATTGCAAGACGGCACGGTACGGATAGTCATGAATGAAAATGTGATCGACCTGCGCCAATTCGAGTTCCACGGCGGCAAAGGCACGCTGCGCGCCAGCGGCCAGGTGCAACTCGGCAAGGCCAATCCCGATCTGAATGCCTCCCTGATCGCCGACCACCTGGAATTGTTCGCCAGCCCGGACCGGCAATTGATGCTCTCCGGCCAGGCCAAGATCGCCAGCCTCGCCGATCAACTGCGTATCGATGGCAAATTCAACGTCGATCATGCTTTGTTCGATTTGCCGAAAAGCAGCGCGCCGAAACTTGGCGACGACGTGGTGGTCGTGCGCAACGACAAGAAAGCCGGCGTCCAGCCGAAAGCAACGACCTCGCAGGAAAAGACGGCGCAAGCATCGGAAAAACCGGCCGGCCGTTTCTCGCCGACGATTGACGTCATGCTCGATCTGGGCAACGATTTCCGTTTCCGCGGCGGCGGCGCGGATCTGCGTTTGCGCGGCACCATGAATGTTAAAAGCGAGCCTTACGCGCCATTGCGCGGCCTCGGCACGATTCGCGTCGCCGACGGCACGTATGAAGCATTCGGCGTGAAGCTGGCGATCGAACGCGGCATCATCAATTTCCAGGGGCCGATCGACAATCCGAATATCAATCTGCTGGCCATGCGGCGCAATCAGGATGTGCCGGCCGGCGTCGAAGTCACCGGCAACGCCAACGCGCCGCGCGTCAGATTGGTCTCCGAACCGAATCTGTCGGAAGAAGAAAAGCTATCCTGGATCATGTTCGGGCAAGGCAGCAACAGCGGCCTGGGACAACGCACCGCATCGACCGAAGCACTGGCCTTTCTGGGAAATCTCGGCGGCAAAAAAATAGCCCGCGGCATCGGGCTGGATCAGTTTTCGATCGGGTCTAGCGAATCCGGCATTACGGGCGTTGCCGGCGACCAGTTCGTCAATCTGGGCAAGTCCATATCGCAGAAATTCGTATTGGGTTACGAACAGAGCATCACCGGCGCGGAGAGCGTCGCCAAACTGACTTACCAGCTTTCACGCAGCTGGTCGATACTGGCGCGCGGCGGCACCATCAACAGCCTGAATTTATTATTCAGCAGGCGCTACGACTAAGAGCCCGAGACCAAAACTCCAAAGCTAAAGCCAGCCGACCCGGCGCAACCTGCGATAAAGATAGCCGCAGGATAGCGTGATGCCGATCAATACCACCGGATAAGACCAGCGCCACTCAAGCTCCGGCATGACTTTGAAATTCATCCCGTACAAACTGAACACCATGGTTGGAATCGCCAGAATCGCGCCCCAGCCAGCCAGCCGTTTGACTACCTCGTTCTGGCGAATCGTGATCTGCGCCAGATCGACCTGCATCGCGGCGGCGACCATCTCGCGCAAGCGGTCGCTGGTTTCCGTCACGCGCGCGACGTGATCGTAAATATCCCGGTAATAAACGCGGCCTTCTTTTGAAATAATATCGCTGTGAAAACGCAGTAACTGATTGCAGATGTCCAGCAACGGCACGGCGGCCGAACGCAATTTGATCAACTGCCGTTTGAGCTGATACAGATCCTGCAAATGTTCGGAGCCGGAATCGCGTGAAAACAGATCGCCCTCGAATTTCTCGAAACGGGCTTCCAGATCGTCCATGATCGGCTGGTAGTTATCGACCACGAAATCCATGATCGAATACAGTACATAACTCGGGCCCTTGGCCAGGCGCTCCGGCGCGGATTCGCAATGCTCGCGCACCTTGGTGTAACTGCGGGAAGCGCCGTGGCGCACCGTCACGACGAAATTACCGCCCAGGAAAACGTGCGTTTCGCCGAAAGTCACAGTGCCGTCCTGCAACTGTGCGGTCTGTAACACCAGAAACAGATGATCGCCGTATTCTTCCAGCTTGGGACGCTGATGCGCTGCATAGGCATCTTCCACCGCCAGATCATGCAGGCAGAATTCGTCCTGCAATTTCCGGATCAGCTCGACGCCCGGCTCCAGCAGGCCGACCCAGACAAACGTCCCTTCACGCGCCAGCTCGTCACTGATTTCATCGATATCGATATCGCGCAGTTTGTGGCCGTTTTCATAAACGGCGCAGTTGACGATCATGTTTGCAGTATCCAAGATGGCATCCCGATGATGAGTTCAACAACTTAGGCAGACTCCGCGGAGCGAGGTTCCTGTGCCCGATCGATATCAGGCGCTTTCCTTGATAGGTTTGCGGGACGGCCGGCGCGCCAGTTCCGCGCCTGCTTCGGGCGCCAGGCGCAGATTAAATATAATCGAACTGGCCGAGATGATTGCCACTGCCAGGAACGCCGGCCAGAAATCGGCTGTGACCAGATTCGCATGGCCCTGCCAATCCATCGATGTCTGTAAAGCCAGGCCGCCGATGGTCACACCCAGCCCGATCGATAATTGCTGCGCCACGCTGGCAATGCTGGTCGCCTGGCTCAGATCCTTGGTCGGAATATCGGCATACGCCAGCGCATTGACGCTGGTGAACTGGATCGAGCGAAAGCATCCGCCAAGCAGCAAGATCAAGGCCATGACCGCGTACGGCGTGCTGGACGTGAACAAACCGATAATCGCCAGCGAACCAGCGCCGAAAAAGGCGTTATAAACCAGCACGCGGCGGAAACCGAAACGCTTCAATACCCGTACCATGATCGTTTTAATGAAAATCACGCCGATGGCGGAGACGCAAGTCAGCAAACCCGAATGAAAAGCGGTGAGACCGAAGCCCAGTTGCATCAGTAGCGGCAGCAGGAACGGCAAAGCGCCCACACCAATACGAAACAGCGATCCGCCCATCACGCTGATGCCCAACGTAGGCACGCGCAGCAAGCGCAAATCGATCAGCGGATAAGGCGTACGCCGGAAATGCCATACGTAGGTCGCCAGCGACAGTGCGCCGATCACCATGCACGTCACCGACATTTCAGTGGAAATCAAGTGCCGGCCGGTCGTCGCCAAGCCCAGCATCAGCAGCGAACAACCGAGGGCAGACAAGGTAAAACCGACCCAATCCAGCGGCTGCACTTTTTCGCCGCGCATGTTTTCGATGAAGCGCGTGGCCAGATAAATGCCGAGAATACTGATGGGAATATTGATGAAGAAAATCCAGCGCCAGTGGAAATAGGTGGTGATGAAACCTCCCAGCGGCGGCCCCAGCACCGGCCCCAGCATTGCCGGCATGCTCAAATACGCCAGCGCCTGCACCAGATTGACTTTTTCTACGCTGCGCAAAATTACCAGTCGTCCGACCGGCACCATCATGGCGCCGCCGATGCCCTGGAAGAAGCGCGCCGCAACGAACTGCGGCAAGGTATGCGAGATACCGCACAAGATCGAACCCAGCATGAATACGCCAATGGCGGAGCGAAATACCGTGCGCGCGCCGAAGCGGTCCGCGACCCAGCCGCTGATCGGAATAAACACCGCCAGGCTGACCATATAGGACGTCAATGCCAGTTTCAGTGCAATAGGATTAACCCCCATGTCGATCGCCAGGACCGGCAGCGAAGTGGCAATGACCGTGGAATCGATCTGTTCCATGAACAATGCACAGGCGACTATCAGAGGAATAAGAATATTGCGGGATAAAGCCATAAGAAATCCATGCGCTCAACGGCGATTTTGGCGTGATATAGGTGATATATAGCCGCGTAGTATAACGGTTACGCTATGATGTTGCCCAGCCTTACCTCCATCCCCGCAGCCCGCCATAGCGGCTGCAATAGCCAGATAAGTATCGATGAACGACTGTTTTGCCCTGCTGGAAGACTGCGACGACCGCACCGCCGGCCCCCCTATCCCGGCCTCACGGCTATATACCGGTTATAGCCGTATCTTGCGCTGCGAAGATGCCGCGGCTTTTCCGCAAATAATTGCTGAAATGCAATTATATTTAACCCAAGGCGAACACGCGGTCGCGCTATTGCATTACGAATTGGGGGCGCAGCAACATGGCATCGCGCCATTTCCAGCACAGCCGAGGTCGGCCAAGGCCAAACCAGCTACCGATGCCCCCTTCGCCGAAATCCTGCTGTTCCGGCAATGCCGGCGGCTCGGCCCGGCCGAACTGGATGCCTGGCTGGCTATACAGACAACGACGCAGGAAAACACGTCGGCGCATGTGGTCAATTTTCGGGCCGATACCGATCGGCCTTCTTTCGATGCCGCTATCAACCGTATTCAAGCGTATATCGCGGCCGGCGATTGCTACCAGGTCAATTACACCTATCGCATGCGCTTCGACGTATATGGCACGCCGGCCGCCCTGTACCGCAAGCTGCGCGCACGCCAGCCGACCCGTTACGGTGCATTGATCGCCTTGCCGGACGGCCGCGCGGTTTTATCCTGCTCGCCCGAGTTATTCATGCAACATCGGGACGGCGTATTGACGGTGCAGCCGATGAAAGGCACTGCCGCTTCCAGCGATGACGCCAAAATCGATGAACAGCGTGCCGCAGCGCTGGCGAACGATCCGAAGAACCGCGCCGAAAATCTGATGATCGTCGATCTCCTGCGCAACGATCTGGGGCGGATCGCGCAAACCGGCACCGTAAAGGTCAACGAACTTTTCCAGGTAGGCCGCTTCCGGGACGTATTGCAAATGACGTCGACCGTGCAGGCGCTGCCGCGCACCGACGCGAGCCTGTCCGAGTTGATCGAAGCCTTGTATCCCTGCGGTTCGATTACCGGCGCGCCGAAATTGCGCGCAATGCAAATCATCCGGGAGCTGGAAGATACGCCGCGCGGCATCTATACCGGTGCGTTGGGCTGGTTCGATGCGGCTCACGGAACACAGAGCGTCGGTGATTTTTGCCTGTCGGTGCCGATCCGCACATTGACGCTGGATGCGCCGCTGCATGGCCGGCGCAGCGGACATATGGGTGTCGGCGCCGGCATCGTGCACGACAGCATCGCAGCCGACGAATTCGAGGAGTGCCAATTGAAAGCACAATTTCTGAGCCGCATGCCGCCGGACTTTTTTCTGTTCGAAACCATCTATGCAACACGTTCAAGCGGTTGCAGGCATATGGATCGGCATCTGCAGCGGCTCGCACATTCGGCAGCAGCCTGCGGTTTTTTGTGCGATGAAGACGCGATCCGAAATGCGTTGAAACAGGCAAGCGATGCGCTGGCCGGCGATGCGCCGCACAGACTGCGTTTAACCTTGGCGCCGAACGGCGAAATCACATTGACTGCGGCTATATTGCTGCCGGTGCAGGAGCCGGTGCGCCTGTTCATTGCACCCGATAGCCGCGATAGCGACGACTTCTTTACCGCGCACAAAACGACGGTCCGCAAAGCCTATGATCGCGCCTGGCAGGATGCGGAAAAACGCGGCGGCTTCGATCAATTGTTCCTGAATCAGAACGGCCATGTAACCGAGGGTGGGCGCAGCAATGTTTTCGTGCGCTTGCAGGGCCGCTGGTATACGCCGCCGCTGCGGGCCGGTCTGCTGCCCGGAGTGATGCGGGCGGAATTGCTCGGCGATCCGGCATGGGATGCAAGCGAGCGGGATTTATCGCTGGAAGACTTGCGCAATGCCGAACGGATCGTGGTGTGCAATGCGCTGAGGGGGGTATTGCAAGCAATGGTGGACTGGGGCTGATGCCTGTTTTTCTTCGGCAAAAAAAAACCGCTCCCGACAGGAGCGGCTGAAACACCATAACATCTGAACATCTGAACCACGCCAAATTATTATTGTGCCGGGGCTACCGGGGCGGCCTTATCATGCGCACCATGATGGCGATGACGATGATGATGACCACCGAATGGTCCATGGGCATAGGCGGCATCGAAGGTCTTCTGTTGTGTCGGTGTCAACACGGCATAGAAGGTCTTGACTGCATTCAGACGCGCGGTCAGGAATTGTTCTCTGGTTTGCATGCGGGCCAGGAATTTTTCCATGCGTTCCGGTGTGGTCAGTTTCGCCCATGCAGCGCGATCTTCGTGGTGCTGTTTATTGGCATCGCGTTGCGGTGGTTTGGTCTGCTCGACAAAGGTCTTCCAGGCCGGTTCCTGCGCAGCGGTCAGCTTCAGTTTTGCGTGTAATGCTTCTTGCCGTTTTTCCATTTTTGCAGCAAATTTAGCGCGCATTTCCGGTGTCGGCGCACCGTGGTGCATAGGCGCAGCGGAAGTCGACGACGGAGCCGAGGGCGGCGCGGACGGTGTGTCCGCATAAGCACCTGCCGCCAGAGTACCGATGCTCAAAGCCAACAGGCTGCCGATGCAATGCTTTTTAAAATTTAACATTTTGATGTCCTTTCGGGATAGTCGTGCAAACTGCACGAACCCATTACACCTCCGGCGTGTATCAGGCATCTTTCGGACTCCAGGCGATTTGTAACGCCATGTATAAAGCCGGACCGCTTTTGTATCGGCATGTTGCGACCGGGCCTTTTGTCACGCCGCTATACAATTACGCCTACTCGATTTGCACCGATTCGTCATAATGAGCCCTATGGAAAACACTGCACATATATTGGTAGTCGACGACGACCGCGAAATCCGGACGCTGCTGGCCGAATATCTCGACGGTAACGGCTTTCGAACCTTGACCGCCAGCAACGGCGCCGAAATGCGGCAGGCGCTGGCGCAATCGGCTATCGATCTGATCGTGCTGGATTTGACCCTGCCCGGCGAGGACGGCCTCACTTTATGTCGCAATTTGCGCGCGCAATCCGCCATTCCCGTCATTATGCTGACCGCGCGCGGCGAAGCGCTGGACCGTATTCTCGGCCTGGAAATGGGCGCCGACGACTATCTCGCCAAACCCTTCGAGCCGCGTGAATTATTTGCCCGCATCCGTAGCGTATTGCGCCGGACGCAGGCATTGCCGCCGAATATGGCCGGCAATGTCGCACAGCACATGCAGTTTGCCGGCTGGACGCTGGATTTGAACGCGCGTCATCTGCTCAATCCCGATGGTGTGGTCGTGGCGCTTTCCGGCGCCGAATTCCGCATGCTGAAGATCTTTCTGGAACATCCGAACCGCGTGCTCAATCGCGACCAATTGCTGGAATTGACGCAAGGCCGCGAAGCCGACCCGTTCGACCGCTCGATCGATATCCAGATCAGCCGTTTGCGGCAAAAGCTGGGCGACGATGCCCGCACGCCGGTGATCATCAAGACTGTGCGCAATGAAGGTTATGTGCTGTCGACCACGGTCACGCAGGATCATCCGCAATGAAACGGGTATTCAGGGTCTTCGATTCGATCGCCAATCGCGTCTTTCTGATCTTGTTGGCCGGCATCGTGGTCGCCACTATCACGACCACTTGGCTAGCCAGCAATGAACGGCAAAATGCGATCCGCGAATTGCGCCATCAGCGCACCGCGGAAAGAGTCGAGCAAATTGTCGATGCGCTGGAAGATGCCGCGCCGAATGAACGCCAGATCGTACTGGACGCTGCGCGCAATTTCGGTTTCGATGCTCAGTTGGGCGGTAAGCAACCGCCGCCGGGCGACAGCAATCCGGAGCTGGTAAGCGCCCTTAAGGTGCAGCTCGGCGACGACCGCAAGATTGTCAGCACGCGCGACGTGAATTGCGCCGGCGCCGCTGCGTTCCCGGTCCCGGCGCCTGTTCCCGCTACCGAAAGGGCCGATCCCGCAACTTGCCGCATGATCTATGTCAGCTTGCAAGATGGCCCGCTGCTGGCGCTGAAACTCAAAGCGCAACGTGCGCGTTCGCCGCATCAGCGCCCCGCTTCCCGATCCTCTATCGGCGGGCCGTATATGTTGTTGTTCCTGGCTTTAATTGCGCTGCTGGCCTATGCCGTGGCCAAGATGACTGCACGCCCGATCAAGCAATTGGCGGATGCGGCGGGCGAACTCGGCCAGGACATCGATCAACCGCCGCTGCTGGAACAAGGCCCGCTTGAAATCCGCCAGGCCGCCACCGCGTTCAATTTGATGCAGGCACGGATTCGCCGCCAGATCCAGCATCGCACCCACATGCTGGCGGCAATCACGCATGATTTGCAAACGCCGCTGACACGCCTCCGCTTGCGGCTGGAAAAAGTCGGCGATACGGAATTGCGCGATAAGCTGGTCAACGATCTGGCGCAGATGCAACAGATGGTGCGCGAGGGTCTCGATCTGGCGCGCAGCATGGATTCCAGCGAACCGATGCAACGTCTCGATATCGATTCGTTGCTCGACAGTGTCTGCGCCGATGCCAGCGATGCGGGCATGGAGATTACGCAATCGGGCCGCTCGCATGCATCGATCGTGGCGCAACCGAATGCCTTGCGCCGCTGCCTGACCAATCTGGTCGACAATGCGATCAAATACGGGCATTCGGCAGAGATATCGATTGCCATAGAAAGCGGCAAGGTGGCGATCCGGATACGCGATCACGGCAACGGCATTCCGGCGGCCCAATTAGACGCCGTATTCGAACCGTTTTTCCGGCTCGAAACCTCACGTTCGCGCGATACCGGCGGCACTGGACTGGGCCTGACCATCGCGCGCAATATCGCTGAAAACCATGGTGCTGTATTACGCTTGAGCAATTGCCGGGACGGCGGATTGCTGGCTACTTTACTGATACCGATCAAGGCGCGTTAGGGATTGTTCCCGACCATAAAAAAATCGACCCGCTGCATCTGCAAGGGTCGATTTTTTGTATGGCAACCGGATGAATACCGGCTGCGCATCTTTATTGACGGTAGCCTGGCGGCGGGCCGTAATCAGGTGGCGCACCGTAGCCGGAAGGCGGCGTAGCGCCTTGTTGCGGTGAATAACCCGCTGGCGGTGGTGGCGGCATCCGTGAACGGCTAGGTTGCATGTCGCCGCGAACCGGCACTTGATTGCCCTTGGTGTACATGCATTGCATATAAACGTTATCGTAACGGCGTTGCGCGCCATAGCCGCCTGCCATAGCTTGATTGCTGCCTGAAGCACCACCGATCAATAATCCGCTGCCGGCGCCAATTGCTGCACCGCTACCGGCATTGCCGCCACTGGCAGCGCCGATCAACGCACCGGCGGCCGCGCCGACTACCGTACCGACAGCAGCGCTGTTGACGCCACTCTCATTGGCGGCGCGCGTGGCATTGCCGGTTGCTTGAAATGCATAGTTTTGGCAGACCGCTTCGTCCTGGCGGAATTGATCGTAGGTCTTGCCGGCGCCCGGCATCACCATCACTTGCGGGCCAGTCGGCACGCTGGCGCAACCGGCCAGCAATACCGCTGCGGCGGCAATGGGAATCAGCTTGTATTTAGTTAGCATAATGTCTTTGAAAACCCATGAAAAATGTTATCTGGCCAATCCGGCGAAAGTAAGCCGATGAAGGAGAATCAGTGAAGGCGATCCGATTAACGCGGACCGCTGCCTGGAACAACTTTCATCCACCCCTGCGGACATTCTTTAACATAAGGGTAATAAGCCTTGGGCTGAGCGCAGTAATACCAATAATCGTCATTACTCTGTTCAACATAAACCGGAGGCGACGCCGGCTGGACGTAGACCGGTTGCGGTGCGTAGTACGGCGGGTAATATCCGGGCCCCCATCCAGGGCCCCAACCAGGACCCCATACCGGGCCGCCTATGAATACACCGCCGTGGAAATGACCGCCACCGTGACCTCGAGCCGATGCGGTGCTGGCAACACCCATCGCCGCCATTCCCAACATAAGTATTAACAGCAATTTTTTCATGATGTTTCAGTCTCGAAAAATGAGAGGGATAATACGTATTTTTCAATGCACAAAAAGGCAAGTGTAACTATACAAAAAGCCAGCCTTCAGAAGCGGCTTTGTTTCATATAGTAACCATATTTAACTGCTTTTTCATGTGCGCCGCAGCAATCAGGGATGCGTCATATCTGCCGCCACCACCCACTGCGAAAACTCTGCCTCGGTAACATATCCCAAATCCAGCGCAGACTGTTTCAATGTCAGATCTTTTTTGTGCGCATGCTTGGCAATTTGCGCTGCCTTATCGTAGCCGATATGCGGCGCCAGCGCCGTCACCAGCATCAGCGAACGCTCCATCAAGTCGGCAATGCGATCGCGGTTGGCGGTGATGCCGCGCGCGCAATGTTCATCGAAACTGGCAAGTCCGTCGGACAACAAGCGCACGCTTTGCAGGAAGTTATGTGCGATCAGCGGTTTGAACACATTCAGTTCGAAATTACCGGAAGCGCCGCCGAAATTGATCGCTACATCGTTACCGAATACCTGACAGCACAACATCGTCATCGCTTCGCATTGCGTCGGATTGACCTTGCCCGGCATGATCGAGCTGCCCGGCTCATTTTCAGGGATCGACAATTCGCCAAGGCCTGAACGCGGCCCGGATGACAGCCAGCGCACATCATTGGCGATTTTGATCATGACCGCCGCCAGCGTTTTCAACGCGCCGTGCGCCGCCACCAAGGCGTCATGTCCTGCCAGCGCGGCGAACTTGTTCTGCGCGCTTTGAAACGGAAATGAAAAAGCCTCGGCCAGCGATGCCGCCACCCTGTCGCCGAATTCCGGATGCGTATTCAAACCGGTGCCGACTGCCGTGCCGCCCACGGCCAACTGCGCCAGCCCCGTCAAACTGGCCTCGATCTGCGATTCGGCAAACGCCAATTGCGCAACATAACCGGAAAATTCCTGGCCCAGCGTCAACGGCGTAGCGTCTTGCAAATGGGTCCGTCCGATTTTAACGATGCTGTCGAAGTCGATCGATTTCTGCTCCAGCGTATCGTGTAATTGCCCGATGGCCGGCAGTAGTTCCTGGCTGATTTCCAGTGCCGCGGCAACGTGCATTGCGGTGGGAAAAATATCATTCGACGACTGACCCTGGTTAACATCGTCGTTAGGATGTATCAGCCGCTTCTCGCCGCGCTCACCGCCGAGTATTTCGGAAGCGCGATTGGCCAGCACTTCGTTCATATTCATGTTGCTCTGCGTGCCGGAGCCGGTTTGCCAGATCGATAAGGGAAATTCTTCGGGATGCTTTAAATCGAGGACTTCAGTGGCCGCTTCGGCAATGGCAGCGGCTTTCCCCGCATCCAGGCTACCCAGTTCGGCATTGACTTGCGCCGCGCTGCGTTTAATGGCGGCGAGCGCCTTGATCAGCGCCAGGGGCATCTGTTCGGTCGAGATGGCAAAGTGATGCAACGAGCGCTGCGTCTGTGCGCCCCACAAACGGTTATCCGGTACTTCAATCGGACCAAAAGTATCTTTTTCGATTCGGTATTCAGACATTATTTTCTCCGCGAAACAGTAATCGTCCATTTGACAGGCAATGGGCTAATTCGTGCAACAGGATGGGCTTGATACGGATGAGCGGGTAAATTGTGGGGTGCTGGGTCCATAAGCTGCTTGTTTGATGCTTATTTGGCGCTTATTTCGACTTTTCGCCCGGCTCAGGCAAGACGCAGGCATCGATGATCTGAAGATCGTTGTCCTTGGCGAAATTGATAACGAAGTGATACGCCAAAGGCTCAATGGTGCGCAAGGTTTCGTTGACCGCCACCGAACGCACGCCATTGATAAATGTCGGGCGAACATAGGGGGAATATTGCAGATGGGCCTTGGACCCGCCCGAGCCTTCAGGCCGGAAGCATGACATGACGCCACACAGGCGCTCGGCCCAGTCGCTGGGACGGAACTGCTTGCCATCCGTGGTTATACCCAGGATCACAAATTCTTGAGGAGGCGATGAAATCGGTTCTGTCATGCGCATTTCTCTGGCAAGTGTCGTTGGTGCGGCACCGAAAGGCCGATGCCGAGCCGTGAGAAAGTATTATATCTTATAGAAGACCTGATAAAGTCTCCCATGCGATTTTTGTGCACTGCGGTAGCGATCTATCCTACCCCAGCCAGACAGCAAACGATAGCAACAGCAATAAAAACATCCACAACAACAAGGCACGCCAGACCAGGCCGACGGTACTTTGCAAGGTCCGTGGCGAAGGGGCTTCTCCCAATGGAATTTCAGATTCCGAAGCCATTGAATCGACCATGGCGGCATCGATCGGCAGGATCTCGGTGACGTTTTCTGTTGCAGTGCCGAAACGCACCCCCATCGCACCGCCACCCGCCGATAAAATAATGCCGGCGGCTTCGTCCTGCCATTTACCGGCAAAATTACGCCAGGCATAAATTGCATCTTCAAAATTGCCGACCACCGCAAATGCCGCCGCTGTAAATCGTGCGGGCATCCAGTCGATCCAGTAAAACGCACGCGCCGCAAAACGGCCGAATACTTCACTGCGCATATGGTCCGGTTCGTTCCAGGCGCGCGCCAGATGTTCTGCCACGCGATACATCACCGCGCAAGCCGGCCCCACCGGCATCAGGAACCAGAAGAACACACCGAATACATTGCGGTGCGTAGTGATCAGCGCGCGCTCGGCAACGATGCGCGAAATTTCGCCGACTTCCATTCCGGTGGTGTCTTCTTTGGTCCACTCGGCCAGCAAAGCGCGTGCGGTCACTTCGTCGCCGGTATTGAGGGCGAATTGAATCGATGTGAAATAGTGGCTGTAATGGCGAAAGCCCAGCGTCAGATAAACGATCAGCACATTCCACGCGAACGCCAGGAAAATACTGATGTGCAGGCAAATCCAATAGACCAGTGCAGTCGGCACCGACAATGAGAGGACGACGAACGCCCAGCCCAGTTGCCCATGATGTGCATGGCCGGCATTAAACCAGCTCTCCACGCGAGTTGAAAACGAGCGCACCAGCGTATAAATCGGATTGTCCGCGCGCAGAGGTTTTAGTTGTTCAATGAGTAATGCAAAGAGAATAGAAAGAAATGTCATCGGACTGCCCTAGAGGTCACGCACGGTCATATGCTCGGAAAACAACAAGATAATACATGGCTACCTAGTGTGGTGTCTCGCAAATAACCTGAATATGAATGGCCCATTTGGCAGCCATGCCGCGTTGCTCGTCGTTGCCATAGCTCGCTATGACGCCTCCTCCCGCCTTGCCTGACTGCCAAATGGCGCATTCATTTATTCATGTTATTTGCGAGACACCACACTAGTCAATTACGCAACAGATGGAACAAATTTCGTATCATCGCGGCGGTCGCGCCCCATATGAAATAGTGTTGATACGGCATCGAATAAAAAGTGCGGCGCGCCGTTTGTCCGGGCAGCCTGACCGTATGGCGCTGATGATTGGCGCCGCTCATCAAAAATGCCAGCGGCACCTCAAAAACTTCGGCAACTTCACGCACGTCCGGCTGCAAATCGAACGGCGGCTTTACCAGCCCGATCACAGGTGTCACGCAATAACCGGTGCCGGTCCGGTACAGAGGCAATTCACCGACGATTTCAATATGCGTGCGCGATAAGCCGATCTCTTCTTCAGTCTCGCGCAATGCCGTTTCGATTGGCGAGCCGTCGCTCTCTTCCACCCGCCCGCCGGGAAAGCTGATCTGGCCAGGGTGATCGGTCAGATCGGGATCCCGCTGCGTCAGCAGCATGGTCAAGCCGCCGGCGCGCTGCACGATCGGAATCAGCACAGCCGCCTGTCGGACGGGACGTCCTATTTGCATTTGACGCCAGTGGCGTTCGTCATCGTCTTCGACCGTCCACGGCAGCTGATTGACCAGCCGGTCGCGTATCCAGTCGCTGTTGAGCCGCTCAGCGGACAGTGGCGCCTCATCACCGACAAAATCCACGGGAACGGTTAAAGGATCAAAAAGAGGTCTTGGCAATATTTTTCCTCAATAAAAAAAGGCGCCGGATGGGCGCCCTTCTTTTGCAAATCGCTGACGCGAATTACTCTGCAGCTTTAGCCGCAACGCGGCGATTCGGCAGTTTTTCTTTGATACGAGCCGATTTGCCCGAACGCTCACGCAGATAATACAGCTTAGCGCGACGAACGTCGCCACGGCGTTTGACTTCGATCGAAGCGATCAGCGGGGAATACAGCTGAAACGTACGTTCGACGCCTTCGCCAGACGAGATCTTGCGAACGATGAAGTTCGAATTCAGACCACGATTGCGACGCGAAATAACCACGCCTTCGTAAGCCTGGGCGCGCTTGCGCGTACCTTCAACCACGTTGACGCTGACGATAACGGTATCGCCTGGTGCGAAATCAGGGATGTTCTTGGCGAGACGGTTAATCTCTTCTTGCTCTAGTTGTTGGATCAAGTCCATTTTTCTACTCCGATAACCATCTTGCCGGCGCTAAATGTTGATTGCCCGGTAGAGGATGGGGATTTACATACAGATAATGCGATTTAAACTGCATCGGCACTATCCGCTCTTCACTACAAACTGCTTAAAAACTTTTCATCGCCAGGCGTTAATAAACCGGCCTCGCGCGCCTGCAAAATCAGATCGGGGCGTTTCCTGGCAGTCGCCTCAAGCGCCTGCCGCCGCCGCCATATTTCAATTTCAGCATGGTTGCCGCCCAACAAAACAGCGGGTACCGTTGACTCCAGATACGTTTCCGGCCGCGTGTAATGCGGGTAATCCAGCAAACCATTGACAAAACTGTCTTCCACTGCCGAAGCGTCGTCGTGCAAGGTGCCGGGCAACTGGCGAATCACTGCATCCATCAGCGCCATCGCAGGCAATTCGCCGCCGGACAATACGAAGTCCCCAACGCTGATTTCCTCATCTACGCAACGGTCCAGCAAACGCTGATCGACCGCTTCGTAACGTCCGCACAACAGCACCAGACCGGGCTCCTGTGCAAGCTGTATGACTCTGCGATGCGTCAGCGGCGCGCCTTGCGGCGACAAATAAATCACGCGCGGCTTCTGCCCCACTAACGGCAGCTGGCGCGCTTTTGCGGCATCCAGTGCTGCTTCCAGCGGTTTTGCCAACATCACCATTCCGGGACCGCCGCCATAGGGGCGATCGTCAACGGTACGGTGATTGTCGCTAGTGAAATCACGTGGATTCCACAAATTCAATGCGCACTGCTTTTTTTCAAATGCGCGCCGCGTAATGCCCGACTGGGTAATCGCGACGAACATTTCCGGGAATAACGTGACGACATCGAATTGCATCTCGCCCCGCATTTTCTGCTCCCTATTGAGCATGTTTGAGCATACCAAGCACTACGCCGTTTCGATCCGGATCGGTGTTAATAATCCAGTTCCCAATCGACTGTAATTTTTTTAGCCGCCTGATCGACCGTTTTGACGAAATGATCGACAAACGGGATCAACGTTTCAGGCACCGACGGCGGTGTCGCTTTGCTGCTGCGCGCCTTGGACTGCGCCGGCGCAGCGTCCGGTACTTCTGCTGCTGCCGTTGCAATGGCCGTTACCGCCTCGGCCACCGGCTTTACCACCCTGAGAATCGGATGTGCGCCGTTATCCATCAGATCGGCAACGATACCCAGTTGCTCGCCTTGCAAATTCTCAACGGACAGACCGATCAGGTCCACCCAGTAAAACTCATCGTTCGACAAAGCCGGGAAATGACTGCGCGAAATTTGAACCTGATGCCCTTTGAGAGCCTCGGCTGCATCGCGTCCCGCCACACCCATCAATTGCGCTACTACGTCGCCGCCATGGCTTTTGGCCTGCAGCATGTCGATATCGCGCAATGCGGCATCCGATTCGGGCTTGTTCAACCACCATCTTCTGGCGCCCAGAAGAGCGTCTGCATCGTTCGAAAACGGCTTGACGCGCACCCAGCCGGCAATGCCATAAGCACCTGTTACATAGCCGACGGTTACCAAATCTTCAGGAATTCCCGACTGCGCCATGCTCATGGATGCTGATTCAATACTGATACTTACGCTGCAGTCTTGCCGGCGCTGCTGATCAAACGGGCAACAGTCGGGGATACTTGCGCGCCAACACCTGTCCAGTGAGCCAGACGGTCCTGAGCAATACGGAAGCCTTCTTCTTTACCGGATGCAACCGGATTGTAGAAACCCAGGCGCTCGATGAAGCGACCGTCGCGGCGATTGCGCGAATCAGTTGCAACGATGTTGAAGAAAGGGCGCTTCTTGGCGCCTCCACGTGCTAAACGAATAACGACCATAATGATTCCAAAAAGTGTTCGAAGACGAAAAAAGTTGCAAATTATAGCCCGTTTTACGGCCCTACCGCAAACTTAATCGCAAGTAAAGCCCCCAACCGGCGCCCAAGCGTGGGATAAAAGCCGCAAAGCCGGCCCGACCCCGCCATTCAACACTGCTACACTAGCTCTTTTTCCAGCAATCAAACCTGCAAAAAGGCTATTCCTTCGATGTCTACGCGCCACAAAATTAAAACTTTAACAACTTTTCTAGCCGCAGTCCTTGGCGGCATCGGCGCTCATCGTTTTTATCTGCATGGATTTCGCGATCGCTTCGGCTGGCTGCATATTGTTACTTTGCCAATTTCCTTGCTCGCCATGGCAGTCTGGCCCGATGAGCCAAAATTATTCACGGCTTGCTTATTTATTATCTCGATATTGGCGGGAATGCTGCAAGCGCTGGTGATCGGCCTGACACCCGACGAAAAATGGGATTCCCGTTATAACAGTCTTTCCGGCAAGCAATCGGATTCAGGCTGGACCGTCATATTGCTGGTGGTGTTCAGCCTGACCGTGGGCGCGACCGGTGTCATCGCTGCACTGGCCCGCACTTTCGATCTTTTATATACCGGCGGCTCGTTCGGCTAACGCATTCGGTTTCATCAGAATTGCGCTTCGCTTAACGACTGGACTGCAGCGCTGCCCTCGACGATTGCCAGGCGATATCCATCCGCCTGCGTCAGAAAGTGATCGGCAAAGAAACGCGCTGTTCCGATCTTGGCCGCATAAAAATCCCGATCGCCGGCGCCATTCTGCAACTTTTGCTGCCCAGCCAGCGCCGCCCGCCCCATTTGCCAGCCGCCTAATACAATGCCGGCCAATTTCAGGTAAGGCACGCTACCGGCAAATACGCCTTTGATGTCGCCCTTCAGATTACCCACCACGTAGGCAACCACTTGCTCCAGCGCCGTCGCGGCGACTTCAAGCCGGCGACCGATCACCGGCAAATCGTCGCCGCCCGCCGCCGCCAGAGCAGCCGCGGTTTCGCGCACCTCGCGGATAATGCCATACGCCACGGCGCCGCCATCGCGCGCCGTCTTGCGGCCGACCAGATCGTTCGCCTGAATCGCCGTCGTGCCTTCGTAAATAGTCAGAATACGCGCGTCCCGGTAATACTGGGCAGCACCGGTTTCTTCGATAAATCCCATACCGCCATGCACTTGAATACCGGTTGACGCAACATCGATCGCCAGCTCGGTCGACCAGCCCTTGATGATCGGCACCAGATATTCGTAAAACGCCTGATGATGCGCACGCGATGCCTGGTCACTGTCGTGATGCGCCAGATCGGATGCTGCTGCGCCGACATACGCCAAAGCCCGCGCCGCCTCGATCTGGGCCCGCATGCTCATCAGCATGCGGCGTACGTCCGGTTGATGAATGATGGTCACCGGACCGGCCGAGCCCTCCAGATCGCGCGACTGGACCCGATCCTTCGCATAGGCCGCCGCTTTTTGATAAGCCCGCTCGGCAACGCTGATGCCCTGCACGCCGACCGCAAAACGCGCCGCGTTCATCATGATGAACATGTATTCCAGGCCGCGGTTCTCTTCGCCGACCAGAGTGCCGACCGCACCGCCGTGATCGCCGAACTGCAGCACGGCAGTCGGGCTGGCCTTGATACCCATCTTGTGCTCGATCGATACGCAATGCACATCGTTGCGTTCACCCAGCGCATCGCCGGGTCCGCTCAGAAACTTCGGCACCACGAACAATGAAATCCCTTTCACGCCTTCGGGTGCTTCCGGCGTGCGCGCCAGCACCAGATGGACAATGTTGTCCGCCATGTCGTGCTCGCCGTACGTGATGAAAATCTTGGTGCCGGACAATTTATAAGTGCCGTCGGCCTGCGGTATCGCGCGAGTGCGCACCAGCGACAGATCGGAGCCGGCCTGCGGCTCCGTCAGATTCATGGTGCCGGTCCATTCGCCGCTGATCAGCTTTTCCAGATAGGTCGTTTTCTGGCTATCGCTGCCGGCCGTGATCAGCGCTTCGATCGTGCCGTCCGTCAACAGCGGACAAAGCGCAAATGCCAGGCTGGCGGAATTCAGCATTTCAATACAAGGCGTCGACACCAGCTTCGGCAAGCCCTGCCCACCGAATTCGGCGGGATGCTGCACACCCTGCCAGCCGGCAGCGCCGAAGGCCTTGAACGCCGCCTTGAAGCCCTTGCTGGTGGTCACTTCGCCGCCGTCATGCCAGAAGCTCGGCTGCTTGTCGCCTTCATGATTGAGCGGCGCCACTACTTCGGCGCAGAAGCGGCCGTTTTCTTCCAGAATCGCTTCCACCGTTTCCGGCGTCGCATCCTCGCAACCCGGCAAGGCATTGATTTGCGACAGGCCCGCCAACTCGTTCATTACGAACAGCATGTCCTTCAACGGCGCGGCATAGCTCATTTTTGGCTCCTGGAAACGCTGCGACCGCCGTTAGCGGCGGTCGCGGCAGGACTTATCAAGATTACTGCTTCAGTGTGCAGTGAATTTCTGCAGTAAATCTATTATCTCAGCGGTATTACCCCAGCTCTTTGACCAGCGCAGGCACGACCTCGAACAGATCGCCGACCAGGCCGTAATCGGCCACGCTGAAGATCGGCGCTTCTTCATCCTTGTTGATCGCCACGATCACTTTGGAATCCTTCATGCCGGCCAGATGCTGGATCGCGCCGGAAATCCCGATGGCGATATACAAAGACGGCGCCACGATCTTGCCGGTCTGGCCGACTTGCCAATCGTTGGGCACATAACCGGCATCGACTGCCGCG
>DASYCG010000036.1:0-12233 GCA_036500325.1 Herbaspirillum sp.
GCAGGCGCGCCAGCTTTTTCGGCAACGACGCGTGTTCTGCGCCGCTCTGCGAACGCTGCAGCATGGCGATGATCTTTTCGCCGCCATGCTGCATATTCGAGAGATAACGCGCGCGTTCGATGATGACGGTCAACCCGACCAGCAACAACACCGCCATCAGATACAAGGTGCCGCCGGAACCGTTGGCAAGCTCGAACAAGTGTGAAAGATTCATTATCAACAGCCCTCTTTTAGAAATCGGCGCTTAAAGCCAGCGAAATACTGCGTGCAGGCAATAAGATCAGCACATCGCCCGGAGCCGGCGCCGAAGTCGTCTTGCTAGCCGGATTCACGCCGACGATGCTGTGCTTGTCGAACAGATTGTTGACGCCGAACTGGATCTTCGCTTGTTTGATCATCGGCGATGGATGCTTGATGGTGTAATTGACGAACAAGTTCGAGATCGTGAATGGATCGATCTTGACTGCTTCGTGCACGGGGCCGTTGTCGTTGTAAGTGGTGCCGACGCGCTTGTTCAGCCAGCCGATATCCCAGCCGCCGCGGCTGTAATTGAGCGACATGGTTTCGGTATCGCTAGGCGCGCTTTGCACCCATTTCCCCGATGCGAACTTGTTGCTGCCGTAAGTGCCGTTCAGATACAGATTGAAGCCGCCGCCCAGCAGGACATTGCCTTCCGCCTCGACGCCCTGCGCGGTCGACGTGCCGTTGGAGTAAAACGTCGTATTGCCGCTGTTGTTGTCGGTAAAGGACGAATAAGCGTTGTCGAACTTGATGTGATAAGCGTCGATATCGAAGGTGAATTTATCCGATTTCCAGACCGAACCGATTTGCCATGTCTTGCTCTTGATCGATGCCGGCAAGGCTGTCACGTTGGCGTTCGCGACGTCGAATACGTTGCTTGGCGGGATTTCGTCGCCGGTGGCGAATTGCACGTAAGTCGACAGATTCGGCCGCAGCATGTAATGCACGTCGATCGACGGCAATACGGTTTTGTAGGTGGCGGAATGATCGATGCTCGGCGCGCCGCCCAGATTGCCCACGGTTGTGCCGTTATCGGCGAATTGCGTCAGCGCCTGGCGGTACATCGAATACTTGACGCCGGGCGTAATTCTCAGAGCATCGGTGACCTTGAATTCATATTCGACAAACGGTTGCAACGTGGTCGTCTTAAATGTCTCGTGGAAGTTCGGCAGCACCGAATCGACCCAGGTCAATGGGCTGGATGGGTATTGATAACGGTTGGTATCCGCCGATTCGGCCCACAAGCCGGTGCGGAAGATGCCGAAAGACGATTCCTGGCTCAAGCGCAGCAGATTGCCCCATGTTCTGTAACTATTGAGTTTGTCGGTAGCGCTGGTAGCGGTGATCGATGTGCCGTTGTAATTCTGTTGATTGTGGTAAGCGTAGGTGTATAGCTTATTGTCCAGCTTCCAGCCGTCGCCGAGATTGGATGTCAGGCCGGCGTATTCGAAATCCGATGTAACGTGATAGAAGTTGTAGCCGTAATACGATGGATCGCTAGGATTGCCGCTCATCAGATAGTCGTCGCCGAATTGCGCGATCTGCGCACGCGTTGCACCCTTGGTATTCGGGGTATTCGTTTTCAGATCGATGTAGGAACCGAATATGGTCAACGCCGTGTTATCCGTGAGCGCCCATTGATATTTGAGCGAAACGGCGTCGCGCTGCTGCTTATTGAATGTCTGATAACCGTCAGACGTCATTTGATGCACGTTGATCAGCAGATTGGATTGCCCTTCCGAACCGAACTGGCCGGTTTCCATTTCCGCGCCGTAGATCTTGGTATTGAACGACCCGTAAGAGCCGAATCCGCTGATGCGCTGTTGCGGTTCCAACACGCGCGACAACAAATTGACCGAACCGCCGAAGTTGGCCGGGCCGATGGTGGCAGCCGAACCCGGGCTGCGGTCAATGACCGCGCCGCCTATGAATTGACTTGGAAAAAAGGCCCATGAGTGATGCGTCGCGCTATTCGTATCCTGAAATGGAATGCCGTCGAAGGTCATCGAATAATCGCCGTCCGAAAAACCGCGGAAATAGGTCTTGGTATCGCCCAGGCCAACGCCGTTGGGGCTGTAGCTGTACAGGCCTGGCGTCATTTGCAGCACCTGGCTAAAATCGGCGACCGGCGAGGTGTAATTGCGCACGAACTCATTGCTGACTTCCGACTTTGCCGAACGCGCATCCAGCGAGCCTTGCGATATTGCCGTTTTCGATGCCGTAGGTTTCGCTGCGTTGTCGGCACCGCTGCCCGACCCGCCGTTCGCGCTGACCGCGCCGATATCGGTCGCTTGCTGCGCGTGCGCAACGAAAGGCGCAGACGCGCACATGGCAGCCAATGCATAGAGAATCTGAACGCTGCTCGTCTTCAAACGGGGATGCTTCATCGCTGGTTTTCCTTATTAACAATCGTGATTGTGAAAATCGGTTGGGATGGATAAATCGCATATCGCCGGAGCCTGCCCGACAATCCGGAACGGAGCTTAGGCTTTGAAAATTAAGCAGAAATTATTTGCGCGCAAGCAATCCGATATATTTCAAAGAGCCGAAAAATTCATGCCGTTGTCATAAACCGATGCTATTTTGAAAGGTCGATAAAAGAGAGTTGTTAACAGGCCGAGGCCCTAGCCCCATGCGCTTACTTCTGGTTGAAGACGATTACATGCTAGGCAACAGCATTCGCAAAGGCTTTTATCCTTACGGCTTTACTGTGGATTGGACGCAGGACGGCCTTGCCGCGGAAGCCGCGCTGGCGACCGGATCGTATGCGGCAATTTTGCTGGATCTGGCGCTGCCGCGAAAATCCGGCATGGATGTGTTGCGAAAACTGCGCTCCGGCAAAAACAGTACGCCGGTCATCATTCTCTCGGCGGCGGACCGCGTGCTGAACCGGATCGAGGGACTCGATGCCGGCGCCGACGACTATTTAAGCAAGCCCTTCGATCTCGACGAGCTGGCTGCACGCATCCGTGCTTTGCTCAGGCGCAGCAGCGGACGCAGCAATCCGATATCGACGCATGGCGATATCCGCTTCGATCCGGCCGGCAATACGGTGTCGTACAAAGGCAAAAACGTCATGCTGAGCGCCCGTGAATTAATGGTGCTGGCGGCATTGATCGAAAAACCCGGCGCGGTGCTGTCGCGCACGCAATTGATCGAAAAGGTTTACGGCTGGAACGATGAAGTGGAAAGCAACACGATCGAAGTGCATATTCATGCCTTGCGCAAAAAACTGTCTGCCGGTGTCATCCGTAATATTCGCGGCCTAGGTTATATGCTGGCTCAAGACGAGAAATCGATTGTCGATTAAACGCCGTCTCTTGCTCTGGCTGTTGTCCGGGCTCGCTGTGTTGGGCATCTGTTTCGTCTTTGCCGATTATCTGATCGACCGCGCATTGCTGCTGGATATCTACGACGACCAGATGAAGCAGATTGCATATGCCATACCGATCCGCTTTAAAACGGCCGATCTGCAGGAAAAAGATCTGCTTCAGAAATACCAAAGGGACGACTGTATTCTGCAGATCTGGGAACGCGACGGTCCAATGACTTATCGTTCGGATCCCGACATCATTCTGCCGCGCTTCTCCACGCCCGGATTCACGATCGTCAAATGGCGTGGAGAACAATGGAAATTGTTTATCCGCATCACCGGCAACAATATTATCCAGGTGGCGCAATCGCTCAACGGCAGGCGCGATATCGCCATTGCGCATGCCGTGCGCGCGCTGATTCCGCTCCTGATTTTCTTGCTGGTCATCGGATTATTGATACATTGGAGCGTCAGCAAAGGACTCGAATCGCTGACGTCGCTGTCACTGGAACTGGCGAGCCGCGATTCCGATACGCTAGGCCGCCTCTCCGCTGCGCATCAACCGGCAGAATTGAAACCGCTCACGCACGCGATCGACACCTTGCTGCAGCGGCTGGGCATCGCGCTGGAAAGCCAGAAAAAATTCATTGCCGACGCATCTCACGAATTGCGCACGCCGCTGGCGACCTTGCAGATTCAGACCCAGTTGGTGCAGCAGGCACTGGGAACTGGCGGCGAAGCGGGCGCGCTGGACGATCTGAAGGCCGGCATCAAGAGAACCGGCCATCTGGTCGAACAGTTATTGCTGGTATCGCGTCTGGAGGCGAGCAGCACGCATGGCCCGCGCAGCCCCCGCGATATGCACAGGCCGTTGCCGCTGCACGACATCGTGCGCCAGGTGACAATCGATTTTTTGCCCCATGCCAATATGCGCGACATTAATCTCGGCGTGGAGCATTTGGAAGTGAAAACAGTCGTCGGATCGGAACATCATCTGACGATTTTGATCCGGAATCTGATCGATAACGCAGTACGATACACCCCCGCAGGCGGCCAGGTCGATATCGCGCTGCGCACGATCGACGGCGCTGCCGTTCTGGAAATCGACGACAGCGGCCCCGGCATCGCGCCGGAAGAAAGGGAACGTGTCTTCGACCGCTTTTATCGCTGCCTGGTCCCGCAAACGACCGGCACGGGCCTCGGGCTGGCCATCGTCAAGCAGATCGCCGATTTGCATCAGGCCAAAGTGCATCTGGAGCAGGCGCCGCGCTTGCGTGGTCTGCGGGCCAGCGTACGGTTTAAGGCGTCCTAATATTCAGCTAATATTGCCGGGCTATACTGCGGGTTCATAAATAAGGAAACGCCATGAACCCCAGCATGCGGCATACCGTCAGCAAAGTCCCCGAAGTTACCCTCCTGTTCTGGATCATCAAAATCGCCGCCACGACCTTGGGCGAGACCGGCGGCGACGCCGTTTCCATGTCGATGAACCTGGGCTATCTGGTTGGAACAGTGATCTTTGCGGTGATCTTTCTGGCCGCCGTCATGGCGCAGATCAAGGCCTCGCGGTTCCACCCGTTTTTGTACTGGGCGACCATTATTGCCACCACGACCGTCGGCACGACACTGGCCGATTTTACCGATCGTTCGCTCGGCATCGGTTATCTGGGCGGCTCGACATTATTGCTGCTCCTGTTGATGGCATCGCTGGCGATTTGGCATAAGACGCTCGGCTCGGTGGCCGTCGATACCGTCAACTCTCCCAAAGCCGAAATGTTCTACTGGATCACGATCATGTTCTCGCAAACGCTGGGGACCGCGCTGGGCGATTGGACCGCAGATTCGGCCGGGCTCGGTTACAGCGGCGGCGCTATTGTCTTCGGTTCGCTATTGCTAATCGTGGCGGCGCTTTATTACCGGAGCAAGATCTCCCGCACCGTGCTGTTCTGGGCCGCGTTCATTCTGACCCGCCCTCTCGGCGCGGTCGTCGGCGACTTCCTGGATAAGCCGATCGATGCAGGCGGCCTGGCTTTAAGCCGCTACACCGCCTCGGCGGCGCTGCTGTCTTTTATTATCGCGTGCATCGTCGCTTTCCGGCAGACACCTGCGCAACAAGCGCATTAACGTTATGGCTTGAGCTGAACCACCAGCACATTGAACGTCCCCGCTAGTACTTTGGCGCGCGGATGCGGAACCGCATCGGTCTTGACCGGCACGACACCCATCTTCGCAGTCGCAAGATAAGCCCGATGCGTTGCGCTATCGAGTGCCAAGGTTCTTGCCCCGTCTTGCGTCCGCACATTCTGCGCAACATGATAGTGATCCGGATCATCTTCATGCACGACCGTCAGGGTTCCGTCTTCGCCATTCGAACTAAAGGCCATGTTCAGCACCGGATCAAACGCCGCCGCATCCGGATGCCCACCGATCGGCACTGCCGCCACCATACGTCCGGAACCGGCATCGACCACCACCATGCGATGATTGGAACACACCGCGAACAAACGCTGAGCCTTGGCGTCCAGCGCCAACCCGGAAGGCTCGTCGCATCCGGCAAGCGGCCAATGCGCCAGCACCGTATTGTTCTTGCCGTTTATCGCGACAATTTCGTTTTTATCTTCGACGCTCACAAAAATCCTGCCATTCTCATCGACCGCCAGCGCTTCCGGCCGGCCCCCGATATCTATCGCGGCAATCAACTTGCCGCGATCAACGTCGATCGCGCTGACGCTATTGCTGCCGCCGTTGCTGACATAAATGCGCGCCAGTTTGGGCGAATATGCGATCGCATCCGGATTCAAACCGCCGGCTTTGATCGTCGCGGTGATTTGCAAGGTATCCAGATCGAATACGGCGATGGTATTGGCGTGGCCGTTGGTGATAAAACCCGATTTCCGATTCTGCGCGAACGCAAAACCATGCACGCCATCGGTATTCAGAATATCGCCGACTTGCTTACCGGTGTCGGCATCGATCACCTGGACATGGCTGGCACGGCTAACGAACAGGCGATGACGCACGTGATCGATGCCGAGATAATCCCATTTATCCGCACCATCAAGCACGTATCGCCGGGAGAGTTCGAACTGCCGGTCCGGCGCGGCCTTCACTGCATACGCCGGCAAAGCGGCGACCATACCTGCCGCCAATAAAATTTGGCCGATTTTCTTGAGCTTCATATGGGATCGAGTATGGAATTGATTCGTTGAGAGGTTTTTCTGGCGCGATAAACGGCATGCCGACATGCAACATGCAATCAGCTCTGCAACGGCAGTGTAGCAACTGAAAATTAGCTAAGTATTAGCTGATGGTCCGGCCTGCGATTTGACCGAAGATTTTTCCGGCATGGCGGTTTTTTGGATTTCTTGCACGATCTCGCGCATGCCTTTGTGCGCGCCCGATCTTCCCGGTGCAATACGGCGCATCAGCGCATTCATCTCATTGAGCGGCATATCTGCGCGCAGAATGTTCAAATCGAACAGCAAGCCGATATGCCCCTCGTGCAGCCATGTTCCGCTGACCTCGTTAAAACAAATCGCATTGTGTCCCCTGCTGTCGATTTTTACGCGCAGACGATTGCTGCGCGCGATGTCGAAAACGCGGCTGACAAATTCAATTTTCTTCATCCGCTCTCAACGTAATAGCTTACGGGCAGAAACGACCTCACTATCGGCTCTTATTTCCCTGTCACCGGCATATGCAATGCCTGACGCAACTCAAATTTCGCTGCGGCCAATTCCTTCTGATACTGCGGATTGTTTGCCATCAAGGCATAGACCGAATAGGCCATTAGCTTGCTCGCTTGCAGATCGCTTGGGTAATGCACGCCGCATACCAAGCGGTTATTAGCGTAGTCGTCGGCGCGGGCCAGAATGATGTCGCGCTTTTCGGGAAGCATATCGATCAGGGTCAAGGCCAGCAGATAGCCGCTGGTGGTATGGCCGCTTGGATAGGAATCGTTCTTGGTCTTTGTTTCGCAAACCGGATGCAGCGTCTTGTCCAGATTGTAGGGCCGCACGCGCTGGAAGCCATTCTTCGCAGAAGCCGTATTGATGCCCTCATCGTTTTGCACCCGTTTCGAGAGTGCCGCAGTCATCGGCAAATCTGCCGGCGTGAAAATGCTCCCGATCTGATCGTGGAAGAGAAAAATGGTTTCGTTTTTGTCGTCGGCGGCGGCGCGGTCAGCCTGCTCCTTGGTTCGGATGGATTCAATACGGTGCAATTGCGCAAGCTCGGCTTTGGTGATGTCCGAATCGGACGCCGGCGGCGTCGGCAGAATCTGGAATGCGCGGGTCTGATCGGCGGCGACGAATGAAGGCTCCTTCGCGTTGGCGGCGTTTCCGATAAGAGCGGCGAGACAGATAAACGACAAAACACATTTTTTCATGATGCTGTTCCTCAAAAAGTTAAAAGCCAGTTAAAAATTGCGGTGCCTGCAAAAATCTCATTCGGTTTGCGCCCCGCCCATCACCGCCACCAGCAATTCGATGGGATCGCGATGGTTAAGCCGGGCAACGGCCGCTATCGACTTTGCAGGCGTCGCATCGGCGCCTCCCGCGGTGTCGAGCCTGGCGATCGCTTCCGCTGTAGATATCCCGAGAATAGGCGCGGCTTTGTCGATAGGCGCGCGCAGCAATGCCTGCGCCGCGCTATTGCCGGGATTGATTTTTTTCGGTGGCGCCAAGAATAGAAAGGACGCGGCAACCAATCCGATAATGCCCAGCAAAATCCGCATCAGCGGCTGGGAAAATAAGGAAGCGAGAGAACGCCGATTGCGCAGTGCATGCAGCACGACCGCCAGCAGGAATGCCATCCCGAGCCATGCGTGCATGTCTTGCACTTTTGCTTTGAAAAAATGAAAGAACATCATTGTGCCTGTCACACCGATGACCAGGGACAGGGACGCCGTCAGATGAGTGGCGTATTTTTTCAGGAGCGTTTCGGCCTTGACGGAGAACGATGCCTGCGCGGTCATTGAAGTTGCTTTCGACATCGGAAAATCCTTCTTGAAAACTCAAAATTTAATGACGACGAAGTATTCCTTTCCGATATGACAGGACGGTGACCGGAGGCCCTGGCAGCGCCAATATAACGAAAATGTAATCTCGTCTTCCGCTACTTGTCAGGATGAGCTGTGCATGTTTGACGCATACTTCCGCACATGGAAAAAATGTGTTTTTTATGAACAAAAAAGTGTTGCTGCCGCTGCTTCTCGGCTCGCTTTTGCCCGCCCTCGCACAGGCCACGGATCTGCTGTCGTCCTGGCAGGCCGCGCTTGTCCACGACGCCAATTTTTCTGCGGCGCGTAACGCGCTGACGGCCGGCATGGAAAATTCCGTGCAGGGCGACGCCGCAGTGTTGCCGCAAGTGGCGCTGACCGGCAATGCCGGGCAAGTGAAGACCAACTATCAGGCGGGCCGGAATGTCGCCAACACCCCTTCCACATCCAATCAGGGGCAGCAATATGGCATGGGCGTAACGCTGGTGCAGCCGATTTACGATGTGACGGCCACCGTCCGGCGCGATGCGATGAACAAGCAAACGCGACAAGCCGAAATTCAGTATCGGATTGCCGAACAAGATCTCATCTTGCGTGTCGCAAAAGCCTACTTCGACGTCTTGCTCGCGCGCGAAAACGTCAACCTGATCAATGCCCAAAAAGAAGCGATCGGCCTGCAACTGGCGATGGCCAAAAAAAGTTTCAACATCGGCTCGGCCACCATCACCGACACCAATGATGCGCAAGCCCGCTATGACGCCGTCCTGGGTACCGAAATCGCCGCGCAGAGCGACCTCGACATCAAATCCAGCGCCTACCGGCAGTTGACTGAACTCGATGCCGCGCAACTGGCGCCGATCTCGGATACGCTGCTGCCGGCCAGCCCGCAACCGGCTTCCCTGCGTTCCTGGCTGGCGCAGGCGAATGACACCAGCTTGACCGTGCTGGCCCAGCAAATCGGGCTGGATATTACGGCAATCGATGTCAGGCTCTATCGCCTCGAAGGCGCGCCGACAATATCGCTAGTGGCAAGTTACGCCGCACAAATCGACAGCAACGGCATCTCGCATTCAGGCGCGCGCGACCGCACCGCGAACGGCGCCATCGGGCTACAGTTATCGATTCCCCTCTACAGCGGCGGCGAGCGCAATTCGCAGCTGCGGCAAGCGGTCGCCTTGCGCGAACAACAGCGCGACACATTGGAAGCAACGCGCAGAGACGCGGAACAACTGGTGCGGCAATCCTTTCTCGGCGTGACCAGCGGCTCGGCGCAGATCAAGGCATTGGAGCAAGCCAGAATTTCCGGCGCGTCGTCGGTGGCTTCCAGCAAACTGGGACGCGAAGTCGGCGTACGCACGACGGTCGATGTGCTCAATGCGGAACAAAATTATTACCAGACTTTGTACAACCTGGGCGCTGCCAGAGATCAGTATCTGCTGAGCCAATTGCAATTGGCCGCCTCGGTCGGCCAGTTAAACGAAGCCGCGCTGAGCAACGTCAACGGCTATCTGGCGCATGATGCACCTCCCTAAAATAAATACCGACATCCATCACCTACAGAAATCATCGATATGGCATCCATCAACAAACGCGCCGGCGTGGTGCTCATCGCCGTCGCGATAGCGATCGGACTGGCACTGAGCCAGCAATATTCGTTCGGCAAGCGAACCGGCGATGGCAAGGGCGGCAAGCAAACGCCATTGGTCACCGTTGCCGTGTCGCAGTCGCGCGATTTGCCGGTCAAGTTTTCGGCGCAAGGGCATCTGGTTACACTCAACCAGGTCGATATACGGCCGCAAATTACCGGGACGATACGCAGCGTCGATTTCCATGAGGGAGACCAGATCAAAGCGGGGCAATTATTGTTTACGCTCGATGCAACGGACGCCGGCGCGCAATTGCATAAAGCGCAGGCGCAAGCGGCGCAAATCAAGGCGCAGCTGGACGACGCCCGCCGCGACTATCGGCGCTCCACTGAATTGGTCAAGGAAGCATTCATTTCGCCAAGCGCCGTCGACACTGCAAGCAGCAAGGTCGATACCTTGCAGGCGCAACTCAACGCGGCATCCGCCGATATCGACAGCGCACGCGTGCAAATGGATCGCACGCGCATCACCGCTCCCATTTCGGCGCAAGCCGGCGTCTTGAACGTGCATCCAGGCAGCCTGGCCCAGCAAAGCGCTGCGACGCCCTTGGTCGCGCTGGTCCAGTTCGATCCTATCGGCGTCGAATTCAGCCTGCCGGAACAGAACCTGAGCCAATTGCTGGCGGCGCGCGCAGAAGCGCCGATTACCGTCGCGCTCGATTTGCCCGGCGGCCAGGTCATCGAGGGGACATTGATCTTCATCAACAACACAGTCAACACCGATACCGGAACCATCAATGTGAAAGCGCGCTTTCCCAATCCGAAGAAAACTTTGTGGCCTGGCGCGTTTTCACGCGTCACGGTCGCCGCCGGCGCCGACAAAGACGCCGTCGTGCTGCCGCCGCAAGCGATATTGGAAGGACCGGATGGCCGCTTCGTCTATCTGCTGGGGCACGATGACAAAGTGACGGCTAAAGCGGTCACGCTGTTGCGCATACAGGACAGGATGGCCGTGATCGATGGCTTGCAGAGCGGCGAGCGGGTCGTTCTCGAAGGCAATCAGAATTTGCGCTCGGGGGCCCTCGTCCGGGTCGCCGCTGCATCATCGAACGTACTGAACGCAACGAGCGCGCCGGACAAATGAAGATCGCCGCAATCTGCATGCAGCGCCCCATCGCAACGATGTTGCTTTGGCTGAGCGTGATCGTGGCCGGCGTTGCCTGCTGGACCCGGCTTCCTATTTCTGCGCTACCCAACTACGACACCCCGACCATACAAGTCAACGCCGCCCTTCCGGGAGCCAGTCCGGAAACCATGTCGACGGCAATTGCCACGCCGCTGGAAAAGCAGTTCTCGGCCATTCCCAGCCTGATCGCCACGACTTCCAGCAGCATCCAGGGCGAAATGGAAATTACCCTGGAATTCGATCCCAGCCGCGACATAGACGCCGCCGCGGCCGATGTCCAGGCGGCCCTCTTCCGGGCGGTGCGTTCGCTGCCGCCGGAGATGACGACCCCGCCCTCTTATCGGAAAATCAATCCGGCCGACGCCCCTATCGTCCTGATCGGGATGAATTCGCCGACCTTGAAACTGACCGACCTCAACGGTTACGCCGATAACCTGATCGTGCCGGCTTTATCGACCCTGAAAGGCGTTGCGCAAGTCACCGCTTACGGCCGCAAGCGCTATGCCGTCCGGGTCGAAATAGATCCCGAACGCTTGGCTGCGATGAATTTGACGCTCACCGATATCACTAACGCGCTCAAGGCGGCCAACTCCAACGCCCCCATCGGCCAGCTCGACGGCAAGCGGCAGATGTTGATGTTGCAAATGGCCGGCGGCCTGATGAAGGCAAGCGATTTCGGCAAAGTCATCGTCGCCACGCATGCCGGACAAACAGTGCGCCTATCCGATCTGGCCAAGGTCGAGGACAGTATCGAAAACGTACAGGACACCAGCTCCATCAACGGCGAAAATTCGATTTCGCTGAGCGTCCAGCGCCAGCCGGGCGCCAATACTGTGGCGATCGTCGACGCGATCAAAGCGATGATGCCGCGTCTGCAGTCGCAAATGCCGGGCTCGGTCGAGGTCAAGATACTCAACGACCGCTCGATATCGATACGCAATGCGGTGCATGACGTCATGCTGACGATGATGTTGACGATCGCGCTGGTGGTGATGGTGGTCCTGCTGTTTCTGCGTCGGCTGGCGGCTACGCTGATCCCCTCGATCAGTTTGCCGATCTCCTTGCTCGGCACTTTTGCGCTGATGTTCGGTTTGGGCCTGAGCCTGGACAATATATCGCTGATGGGGCT
>DASYCG010000037.1:0-10996 GCA_036500325.1 Herbaspirillum sp.
TTAAGCTATATTTAGCTTTACCAGTTTTTTCCTAAATTCGTATTGCCTGGTTTTATGCGGGGATGTGGGCTGGGTATGTGCCGGGTATGCCTGTCCTGCCTTGCATTACTCCGGTATCTGCTGGGTCTTCTCTAGCTGCGCGACCAGTTCTTCTATCAGGTAACGCTGATGCGGTAGCAGATTCTGAATCTGTGCGGCCAATGCGATATTGGCCTGGGTCGGTTTTGCGTGGTATTTTGTTGCGCTCTGCTTCACATGCAATTGGGTGGTCGGCGATGGGCCGTATTCCAGCCAGTGCACATCGATGCCGCACCATTTTGCCAGTGTTTCCAATTTATCCTTTTTGGGAATGGCGCGGCCTTTAAGCCACTTGTCGGCTGCTTGCGGTGTAATGGGGGAGCCGGGGTAGCGCAAGGTCAAATGCATGGCCAGCGAGGTCGGTCCGTCTATCGTCCTCTTTTCGCCATGCTTGCCGGGCGGCAGCTTGACGCGCCTGAGTGCGAGGTGCAAACGGTTGGCAAAAGCGGTTTTTTCTTTGAGGGTAGGCATGTCGCATTCTGCGGCACTGCATGAAAAGTGTTATCAACTGATAAAGATATACGTATCTTTATCAGTTGATTTCATTTTTCAGTTGCTGCACTATGGCAGGCTTATTTTTTTGGACGGCCGGCTTTCAATGGTGTCAGTGTTGCCAGAATGATTTTCAGCGTGCTGGTATCGAGGCCTTTGATCAGCGAAACGCCGATGCGCAGCAAATCGCTCTTCTTCATTTCGAAGCCGGCTTTCAGGCAGGCTTTTTTCACTTGCGCAATCACTGCGTATTCCGGTTCCGGCATGGTGAAGCTATCGCGGACCTGTTTAACCTTCTTGGCCTTTGGCGCTTCTGGAGCGGCAAGCTTGGATGCCGGTTTGTCCGCAATCTTGAGCGCTATTTTCTTGGCTGGCGTCAAGGCCGATTTCTTGGCGGCGAGCTTCGGTGCAGCTTTAGCAGCCGGTTTGGTGGCCGGCTTAACTGCGGGCTTGGTTGCCGCCTTGACAGCGGGTTTCTTCGCAGCCGCTCTGGCCGCAGGTTTTGCGGCTGCCTTCGCAGCAGGTTTTACAGCGGGCTTTGCGGCCGGCTTTGCAGCAGGCTTGGCGACTGCCTTTTTAACTGGTGCGGTAGCGGCTGCTGTTGGCTTGATCACTGTCATATCGGGTTCCCTTTAAATAAATAGTATAAACAATATATCTAATTATTCTGAATATTGCAAACTATGCAATAGTAGAAATGTTAGGATCGCACAGAATTATGACAAGCGTTATGCGCCTGTGCACAATGATAAGATCGCGGCTGAGCCAATTTATCGTCCGGGGTATCGATTGAAATCGCCTTGCAAACTTAACAAGTTTTTATGCGCCGCCGTATTGTCGACGGCCGTTTTGCCGGCTTTTGCCGCGCCCAGCACCTTCGGCACGGTGATCGGACAAGGCCTTTTATGCCTGAGCCAGCTCAATGTCGCTTACTTTTACGACTATCTGTCGCAGGCCTTCGGGCCGCCGTACAAGCACGAAGGCAATGCCTATTGGTTCAAGACGCCGGCTTCCCTGTGGGGGGCGCCGGTCAGCGAGGTAATGGTCAGCGACAAGGAAAGCCCGGAACACTTTATCGCCGCCGTGGCGGACGTCACGCCGGAAGCGCTGACGGAGGCCATTGCGCAATCCGTGCACATCGGTTTTACCCCGACCAGCAAATATGCCAATCCGGTGCGCATGTCGCAGGCCGCCAGCACAATTGTCTATTACCAGAAGAAATCCAAGATATTCTGCGCTACGGCCAAAGAGTTGATGCCGGATAAATAAGAAAGTCCCTCGCACGCTAGTGCACCCCAATTACCATTCATAAATTGCCGTAATGGCCGTTCTCCCCGAACGGCCTTGCGTCTGCACGTCTACATGTTTGTGCATCTGCTCATCGCAAAAACCTGACTCTGTTTAGGACTGATCTTATGTCTTTATGAGAATGGTCCGACATATCATTTCGCATCCCTTGCAAAGACGTTTAAGGCACGGGCCAGCCAGGCCTTGCTGCGTCACGACCATGTGACCCGCAACCGCTGAACCGTCATCCTTAGAAAAGAAAATCATGCAAAAGCGATCTGAAAATAAAATAAGTTACCGGCAGCGTCTTGCGTGCTTTGCTGCGCCTGTCGCCGGCCGTACCTGGCGCGCGCTGATTTGGCAACTGGTGCTGGTTTTGTTGATGTTGTTTGCGTTTGCGGGGCAGGATGCACAGGCGGTGACGGCAATGATAAACCAGACGCTTGAAATCGACAGGCCCTATGAATTCAACATTAATGAGAACGTTACTCTCGGAGGATATTGCTACCCCGGGGACGCGGAGCCTATTCAACCTTCCAGGTGGAGCGTTGAAGATAGCGCCGGCAAGGAGATAACTTGGGCCGGTATCGGGTTTGATCGTTTGGCTGGTTTTTTGGCCCCCTTGCCACTCAAGGATTACGTCAAGCCCGGAGAGAAATATGGGTACATTCTGGCGTGCAAGACCAGCACTTTGGTTTGGGAAGACCATACAGTGATGCGTCACTTCTCTATTCGTCCTTTGATAGGTAGTTACAAGGCCGTAGTGGATACAAGCAACAATTTGTTAGTGACCGGCAGCGTAGGCAATGGCGCCAGTAGAGCCACAGTCTATTTTGTCGACGCCGGCGGCAAGGAGACCTACTTCAGGGAAGCAAATAATCTGACATCGGGGAAATTTGAAATTAAAGCGTATCTGCCGTATGGCGCCCACAAGATCGCCGTTTATGCACAATATGGAGAGGGAACTAAAATTCATTCCCAACTTCTCGGTACAGACCTGGTTGCTTCTCGACCCGGTGTAGGGATGGATGAGCTCCCTCGTTTTACGAATAATCCAGAGATCAAGTTGGCCGGTTATGCGAACTCTCCTGAAGGTATCCTTGAGAGACGGTTCCAGGGCAAAGATAAGCAAGGGATGGAATATGCGCTGCCCTTTGATTTTTCCACACGATTTTTGTTAACCGCTCAAGAGAATGCTCCTCTGGAACAGACGGTCACGGTTCAAAATGACGGCTTGTATACCTATCAATATTGGGTAGGCTCAAAGACCGGGCAGATTGCGGCCAGCGACTGGCAATCTACCGTTCTGGATCGCAAAGCGCCGGACATGGATATCATATTCCCGCCCGCCGGCAGCTATATCAAAAAAGGCGACAAGCTCAAGGTACGCGTGATCGACCGCAATCTGGCGGACGAGCCGGGCTCTGGCGTCGCGTCCGTCGAGGGGGAATTCGAGGATAAAGACCAAAACAAGCTCGGCTGGAACCGTATGTCGGCAACGCATGGCGAACCGCAGGTATATATGCTCGAAATACCATTCGATCAACTGCCGCCAGGTTCAGTCTCAGTCAGTGCCTGGTCGGCCGATCTTGCCGGCAACCCCAGATATGCGCCACGGGCCTATTTGAAGGCTGCGCCGCCTGCGGTGACGATGGAAACGCCCGTCACGCCAACCGTGGCGGACAAGTTCACGATAAAAGGACGTGCGCATTCCGACGCAGGTCTGGAAAAGACCTGGATAACCTGGTGGAAAGCGGGCGAAAAGAACAACAAGCATGTTGTCGCGTTGAATCACGCTCCCGGCACCGACGCTGCTATAGACCGTGAAATCGATTTGCCTGCCGATGGGGAGTACCTGTTTGAAATTTCGGCGCAATCGCTGGACAGTCAAGTCGGCAAAAGCGGGGAATATCAGGTGTTGTTGGACACCGCCAAGCCGGTCGTCACCCTCGGGTTACCTGCGCAAGACAGCATCCTGGAAAAAGATTTCATCCTGGAATTCCACGTCGAGGACGTCGGTACCGGCGTAACAGATGTCCAGATACAACTGGGTTACGACAATCCCAAGTGGATAGAAAATATACCGCATGACGGCGCGGGCAATTATCGGCAGGCGCTATCGCTCGATACGATTGAGGCGGGGGCGTTCACGGTCAAAATTTGGGCCAGGGACGGGGTGAATAATCAAGAATGGTTTCCTATCCACTACATAAAAAAGATCCAGGCAGCCGACGCATTGCAGTTGACGCTACAGCCTCTCGCGGCCGGCCAGGCCGACGCAACGATTGCGCATCGGGCGCCCTTCATCTACCGGATAACATTGACCGCGCAAAAACAGACCGTTAAAAACGCATCGCTGCGTTATCGCCTGCCGGGCGGCTTATCCCGTACCGACGCGCCTGTCGTAATCAATGACCATCCGCAAGCTTTGCTCAATGCACAATGGGATGGCGATGCCGATGATGAATTGCTTTCTGCGAACAGCAATTTGAAGCCGGGAGAAAGCTTGACGCTGGACGTTCCTGTTATCGTCAAGGATGTGGTCGGCGATGGCGTAGCGATAAAGAGTACGGTCGCTGCCGGCGCCGGTAACCTGAGCGATGGATTGCAGGCCACGCACACCGTCAAGGTGCGCGAACGCCTCGAAGGCGAAGGTGACGAGCGGGTCATGGTGATGAAATCCAGCGATGCAAATGCCGAGGTGCAGCCCGGTGCGCGCATCACCTACCGGATCAGGGTCCGTAACCAGACGTCCAGGACCGTTCGCAATTTACTGATCCGCGATCGGGCTGCCGACCACACCGAAGTGGTGGCATCTTCTTGTGGCGAATTACCCGCGGAAACGTGTTCGACATTTACGCTCAACGATGGTGATCTGGTTGATGGCCAGGCGACGCATGAAGCTTTATGTACAAAACCCGATAAGAAATCGGTTCCCGGAGGGCGTCATGTCTTCTGGTGTCTGAACGGCGACCTCAATCCCCTGGACGATTATGTTGTCGATTACACACTGAAAGTAAATGGCGCCGCCCCGCCGCCCTGATTAACCGGTAACACAAACACATCCAAAGCATGAGCCTCGCAATGCGCCTTCCATGACGCATTGCGGGGTTTTCCTTCATGAGCGCGACCTCCCCTATCCCGGTCCATACAAATACACCCTTCGCGCATTTCGCTAATTTATCCAGCAAATAAGACTGATCCTATGTCCGTCACATTGGCCGCAAAGTAAAGTTCTTCTTACCGAAGAAAGCGATGCGCCTTTGGACTTCGATCTGTTTTGAAGCGCACCCGAGGCCATCGTATTTCTAGTCCTTTCCTTGTCCTTTTTTTGTCTATTACGTGTCCGCCGACGGCTGCCGCGATTCTTTATTGGATTGAATCATGTTTAAAAAATCACTTATCGCGGCGCTCCTGGCTATCGGCTCATTGCATGGCATCCCGGCTACCGCAGCGCCCGTAATCGGGACTGCTGCGGCAGCACTTACGGCATCCGCACCGGATTCGCCGTTGACCGTCGTACTGTCGGTCAAAAAAATTATCGTCAAAGACAAGAAGGAAGTCCGCATCGATGCCGACAACGCGGCGCCGGGCGATGTCCTGGAATATCGCGCCGATTATAAAAATGTCGGAACGGTTGCCCTGAGCAAAGCGGTGGTCACGCTGCCGATGCCGATGCACACCACGCTTGTCGAAGGCTCTTCGCAACCTGCCGGCGCAACGGCAAGCAACCGCAACGCAATCACGATGTTCACGTCGCCGCTGTTGTTGCCGCAGGCACCGGGCGACGCCATCGGCGCATTGCGCTGGACCGTCGCCAAGCTGGCGCCGGGGCAGACAGCCACCGTCAGCGCGCGCGTTCGCGTCGATGCGTTGCAAGCCGCCGAAGCACCGGCAACGCCGGTCTCTCCAGGCAACAGCGCGGGCGGTAAAAAATGATCTGGTCTTCCATCCACGCAGCGCATATCCATGCCGATATGCATGCACATATAAATACACATCCACCCCAAAAAATAATGACCAAGGAAAAGCATATGTTTGCTTTACATAAAATACATGCAGCGCTGTTCAGCCTGCTGTTTATCGTGCTGGCGCTGCTTGCATTCAATGCCAGGGCGGCGCTGCCGGATGCCGGCACCTCTATCGGCACCAAAGCCGTGGTGACATTCTCCATGGGCGGTATCGAAGGAACGAGCACCAGTAATCTGGTCGCCACCACGATCGCCCACGTCTACGCCACCGAAGCCGTTGCTTTGAACGCGACTATTCTGGCGCAGCCGAAAAGCGATGCCGACATGCGCTTCGCCATCAGCAATATCGGTAACGGTGAAGACGATGTGGTGTTTTTCATGCGGAAATTCCCGATGGGAATCGACGAAGTCAAAGTGTCTTCCGTTGACGGCAATGGCGTGCCGGTGAACGAAGTCACCCTTAAACAGGGTGAAGAATTCAAATTGCCCGCCATGGCGCGCGACCAGATTCGCAACGTTGTCGTTCGCGCTGCCGTCCCCTTCGGCGCGAAAGAAAATGATGACTATAAATTCGATTTTGAAGCGAAGAACAAGGGTAAAGATATTGTGTCGGTGACGAGCACGGTACGCGTTGTGGCAGTTGTGCCGTTCGATGTCGAAGCCGGCGCTCCCGCCATCCTGGATGCACGGAAAGAAGCCCTGGTCGCGTTTAACGTCGACGGCAAGAGTGCATCCAGCGGTTATTTCGAATTGATCGTGGCAAAAAAATCGGATTTAAGCCGTACGGCTGTTGCGTTTGACGTCATGAACGAGAAGATTTCCTTCGACAACAATGATATTGCCGCGGGCAAGATCGCTGTCGGGAAAGACATGACAGCTTTTGTGGTCGACACCATGCCCGTCAATCTCAGGATCAGTTTCAAGATGAAGATCCATGTTCCGAATGCGAACATCGGCGATGAATATGTGATGTTCGTCAAATACGGTGCGGCCGATGCAAACAAGATCGCTTCGGTGGGCAGCCAACTGACAACGTCGACCGAAGTACAGATCAGCTATCCGCATACGGTGGCCAGGCCGGTGCTGGAAGTGACACGCAATTCCTCGGGCAATGCGGTGCCTGCGACCATCGAGGACGCTGTTTCGGGCAACACGTATTACTACGACCTGACTCTGGAAAACAAAAGCACCAAGGCCGAGAGCTTCAGTCTGGAACTGAATAATGCCAATGCAAAATCGATCCGCAATATAACCTTTGAGGACAAGAACGGCAACGCATTCAGTTCGCCCGGCGGTTCGGGCTTGCCGGAAACCGGTTTGATTCCGGTCGGCGAAAAGATCAGCTTCAGGGTAAAGGTCGATCTGGTGCACGCCACGCCCGATGCAACAAAGCAGGAAATTGAAGTGATCGCAAAGTCGATCAAGGAAAAGACGGCATCGGCTTCGGCAATCCTGCTGATCACCAGCGTCAAGAACATAGATCCGCCGGCCGTCACGTTCTTTGCGGATAAAGATCTGAAACAGAAGATCACCAACGTCTTGAAAGTACCGGGCCGCGACAACTTCGCATCGTTTTACATGCAAGTTGAAGCACCGGACGTGGATAAGAAGAATACGCCGCGCGAATACAACATTAAATTCAATCAGGCCAGGACGACCTTCCAGATGCTGACCGGCACGACAACCGGCTCTGAATTCAAGGAGATGAAAACAGCTATCGGCCACGGCGTGAAAGCCAAGGTATTTTTGGTGAAAGTCGATATGAGAAACCATCCTTCCGTGAAGGAAACCGCGACCGCTACCGATGTCCTCGGTCAAGTCGGCGGCACGGGCAGCATCGTAATGACTAAACAGGCAGCGGTTGAATTTGCAGAACAAGGTTATGCGGCTAATGGATCCGCCGATCTGGACACGGTGCTGACGGTCGATGTGATCAACCGCGGCGGCGGCATCGATGCCGGCGATTATGAAGTCCTGGCCGGTGATAATCCTACTGCAAAAGACTGGAAGATCGCGTTCTCGACAGACGGCAGCAATTGGCAGTCGGATCTGAAATTGGACGCGATGATTCCCCTCGCGTCCCAGTCGCTGCAAGTAAAAATCACCGTCCCCAGGAACGCCGATGCCGGTATCAGTAAATCCTTGAATCTGGTATTGCGCAAGATGGGTCAAGCTGCCGGCGGCGAGAAGATTGAATCGACTACCGTGGTAACCGTGGCGATCGGTAAAAGCCAATTGGAAATCGTAAAGAAATTGTTCGTGGTGAAAGATGCCGGCAATAAATCGACCGGCAAGCCATTGCCTTCGGCTTTCTCGGTAAGTACCGGGGACGAGGTAGAGCATGCCGACAGCATCTGGTATCAAGTGACGGTGACCAATCCGTTCGACGCGCCGGTTGCCAAAAACGTGGTCATCACCGATCCGCTTCCAAAGCACAGTGTGTTTGTCGCCGGCAGCGCGGATGCCGGTTCAGCCGGCACACCGGCACAGGCCGGTAACAATATCGCCCTGACGGTCGACGAGATGCAGCCGAACAGCACTGTGACCATGGTTTACCGCGTCACAATCAAATTGAAGTAATGCTTCCCAAGCAAATTTAATCCCACGCTACGAACGGCGATCCGGTTTCAGCACTGACCGGATCGCCGCACGACTGCACCCGATCCGGCCGCCAGCGGCTGGAAATTCGACGAGCCGCATCCATACAGTCTGCGTCAATTGACGCCGTCCGGGCAACACTTGCGCCGCGTTATCCGCCATAAGCGACCGATACCATGAATGCCATTCGATTATTTCTGTTGTCCGTGATCAAGTCATCCGCGCCGCGGCGGTGTACGGCGTCTTTTGCCGTCGCATTGCTGGCGCCCTTGATGTTGGCAGCGACAGCATTCGCATCGCCGCCGCCGTTGCCGCCGATGGGCGGCGGCACGCTGGCGTCCCAGGCGGAAGTGGTTTTTTATATCGATGGCGATGCGGCGCAGCAACGCGTGACCTCGAATATCGTTTCGGTGGAGATTGCGGCGATTCGCGTTCTGGCATTCGATCATGCGGCCGAAGTGCAAGTGCAGGCCGGCCATGCTTTTTCGGTGCCGGTGGCGTTGCTGAACAAGGGCAATGTCGAAACAAGTTATCAATTGCGCCTGAACGGCGATGCCGCCAACATGCTGGCGCTGTTTCCGGATGTCGACGGCAACGGTCGCAAACATGATGGCGCCGTTGCGATCGATCTGTCGCAAGCGCGTTATATGGATTATGCCGGCACGGACGCCCTGCTGCTGAGCGGCGTAGTGCCGGCCGATGCGGCTGAAGGCAGCCGCTACAGCGTGATGATCGATGCTGTTTTTCCGGATTCGGCGATTGCCGTAAAAACTTCGCTGACATTGGTGGTGAGCGCCGCCGCGCAACTCAGCGTGACGCTGGAAGCATCGCGCCGCACATTGGATGTATCGGATCAGACGACCGTGACGGCGCGCATCGTCAACAGCGGCAAGCAGGCGCTGGCCTCAGGCAAAGCGGTGCAGATCGACGGCCGCGCAAAGAACGTCACCTTGCTGCGCTATCGCATTCCCGAAGGCATGCGTTATATCAGCGGCCGGGCCGGGCAGACCGATGGTGATTCCTCCGCTTTATTATTTGCCGAAGCCGGCGATCCGGATTTCCAGTACCGGACTGCCTTGGCGTCGGACAAAGTAAGCGAAATCGCGATTGCAGTCAGGACGGCTTTGGACCCATTGCAAAGCCGGCAGATGACGTTTGTCTTGCAGCGCAAGAAAGAGGTCGCCGGCGCCAAAGCGGCGTCGCAAATTCTCAGCCGCGCCGAAGGCCACGATAGCGATGCAGCCCAGTTTGAAATCAGTAATCTGCTGACGTTCAATTTGGCCGGCAATACATCGCCGGATATCCTGCCGACGATTCGTCAAAGCGATACCGGCGGGGCGGATGCATCGACCGGGATAGAAATCGGCGTTAAAAATATCGGCGTTTCCGCGACCGACGGCATGATTGTGGTGCGCGGCGAGGTATCGGCATCTTTGTCTGCCGGCGATATCGGCGGCGCTGGGTGGCAGTGCACGGTCCGGCGCACCGCCTCCGGCTCGGCATTTCAATGCAGCAGCGCGAGAGCATTGCCGGCAGGCGGCAGCATGCCGCCGGTATTGCTCAAAGTGATGCGCGATAGTGACGATGCTGCCGCCTTTGCGGAGAATAGTTGCGGCGCGGATCGTAACGTGAACGTTGTCGTCAGTGTGCCGAACGAAGCACAGGATTTGCGCGGCAACAACCGCGCCGAAGCAGCGTTGCTGTGCAAAGGCGGTGCCGTGATCAGCGGCCGTGCCTGGATCGACGCATCCGCCGATGGCGTTTATAACCGCGGCGAAGAAGTGTTGAGCGGCTGGCGTGCGCAATTGCTGCGCGGCGGCCAGGTTGTCGGCGAAGAAGTGACCGATCAACAGGGGCAATACCGGATTGCCGGTGTTCTTCCGGATGCCGGTTACAGCTTGCGCTTCCTGTCGCCGCAAGGCCGGATCGAGGCATTGCCGCTGGATGGCAGCGGTGGTGGGGTTGCCGCTGCGGCATCGGCATCGCGCCCTGCGTACGATTTTGCGAAAGGGACGTTGGTCTATCCGGGCGTCTTGTCGGCGCGTGAATATCCGCAACAGAATCTGGCGCTGCTGCCTACCGGCACCCTCTTCAATAAACTGACCGGGCAGCCTCTGGCCAATGTCAAAGTGAGCTTGGCCGGCCCGGCTGCATTCGTGGCACGCAGCCATCTGGTCGGCGCGAGCGGCAATGCCACTACCACTACCGATGCGCAAGGGCGTTTCAATTTCCTGCTGACGCCGGATGCGCCTGCGGGCCTGTATCGCTGGCAGTTGGATGCAACGGGCTACGAAGTACCGCGCGATCAGGATATGTTGAATCTTGCGGAGACGGCTGCTGCCGGCGATGTCAACCGTGCGCCATCGGTCTACAAGGTATTCGATTCGCCTGCCATTCCTGCATCGTCGGGTGACGCTGCGGCGGACCCCACTGCGCGCAGCAACGGCTATTTCTCGGTTACGCGGGTGCAGGGCGCCAAGCGCGTGGTCAACAATCACCTGGGGTTGGCCCCGCTATTGGCGGGCGGTGAATTGTCGCTGCAGAAGACAGCGGACCGCAAGACCGTGGAG
>DASYCG010000038.1:0-29934 GCA_036500325.1 Herbaspirillum sp.
CTCCACGGTCTTGCGGTCCGCTGTCTTCTGCAGCGACAATTCACCGCCCGCCAATAGCGGGGCCAACCCCAGGTGATTGTTGACCACGCGCTTGGCGCCCTGCACCCGCGTAACCGAGAAATAGCCGTTGCTGCGCGCAGTCGCATGAAGAAGTTCATCATTGGAAGCTTCATCATTTGCTACCTTGGGAATGGTCGTCGCATCGAACACTTTATAAGCGCTGCGCACTTCATCGGGACCGCTCAGGCGCGCAGTTTCCTTAAGGTTCAATGCGCTGTCGTCCTCCGGTGCTTCGAATCCTTCGGCATTGATTTTCCAACGATAAAGCCCTGCAGGCGCATCCGGCGTCAGGAAAAAGTTATAGCGCCCTTTTGCATCGGTTATGGTAGTGACGTTACTACCCGGCCCCACCAGATGAAGCTGTGGAACAAATCCTTGCGGCCCCTGCAACGTGACTTTGGCATTGACGACCGGCTGTCCGGTCAGTTTGTTGAAAATAATCCCGGTCGGCAGCAATGCCAGATCCTGATCAGGATATTCGCGCTGCGACATTAAGGCATCGTAGATCAATGTCCCGCCGACAAAGTCACGATGCGCATCAACCACCAACGCGCCATCGGCATCCCTGCTGTCAAGCGGTGGCGCTTCAATCCGTCCCTGCGGCGACAGGAAGCGCAAGCTATAGCCATGCATCGGCATAATGCCGCCGATTCGATATTGCCCGTGCTGATCGGTTATCGCCTCCTTGACAACGATACCGCCACGCAGCAATTGTGCATGCCAACCACGCAATACCTCTGCGCCATTTCGATAAATACCGTCGTTGGCCGCATCGATCCATGCGCGACCGCTAACGACTGCGCCACGAGCGCAAAGCAATGGCGCTGCAGCAGTATTGTTATAGGTCATTTCCGATGCTTCATTCGGCACGCTGACGGTAACAGTCACTTTTTTATCGGGGTCGCAAATATCGTCGCCGGCCTTGGCATCCGTGCTTTCCGCGCTGACGTCGATCAATACCGGCGGCGTGCTGCCACCAACAGCCAGGCGCTTCCTGTTGATGCATTGAAATTTGGAACCGGCAGCCGTATGCCGAACCGTGCATAGCCAATCGATTCCGCTGATATCATTTGCGGACAGCGGCACCGGGACTTCGCCTAGCAAAACAATGTCATTCCCGGTGTCTTTCCCAGTATTATTCCCGGCGAACGACGTGCCGATATTATCGACAAATATCTGGATTTGACTGCTCACCTTGCCACCGTCGGCATCTCGTTGAACGATGCGCGGCATAATATCGGGCGTCTGATTGCGAGCCGTATCGAATTTCAAAATATTGCTGGCGACCGCAGGCAATGAGGCGCCATCAAAACCTTCTGCCTGACTGATGATCTGCGATTTTGTGTTGTCGACAAGTTGTAATTCGAAATGCATGCCTCGACCTTCCCGATGCGCCAAGGCACTTCTTAAAGCGATCGCGATTTCGCTAACCGATTCAGGCGGTATCGTCCGATATTGAAAATCAGGATCGGCGCTTGCAGCAAACAATAATACGGATGAGCCGACGTCGCTCAGCATCGCACTTCCAGGCACATAACGCATGCCTTCCGGGATCCGATAGCGCAGCAAGGTGACCGCCTCTTCCCGATCGTCTATTACGATAGTTTTGTCCTTTTGCAAGACATGCGTGCCGGTATTTGCGATATTTGCCTTCACCGTCGTCCGCGCCAACAGTCCCAAAATGCGCTGCGACGCTTCCAACGATACGTGTATCTGCGGTGTGGAACTGACATGCAATGTCAGCTTAGCCGTCGCGATGACATTCGTATCGGCATTGACGATTTTGGCGGCAATCTCAACTTGATAGCGGCGCCCTTCTGCAGCGTCGCGTGGTAACGTGCCCGTCAACAGCAATGCGTCATCGCCTGCATAATCAAGATAATGGGACTGACGCATATCGAATGCGATATCGCCATCGTCCCTGCCGCCATCTTTGTCAGTATCCAGCACGACGACTATAGAGTCCCCGAGATCGCCGCGCAGCGTCAGCTTATAGATCGCAGGCACATTGCCGCTATTGCGCAAAGCCAGCGGTATCGAAAACGGTTGTCCCGGTTGTATCCATACGTCCGTTGAACCATTGAAAGCCAACGCAGGTACAGGCAACAGATCGATCAAAACGATGTTCGACGACATATGTTTCAGGAGGGGATCGCCTTCTACATAGAACGACACCTCAGCCCGGGTCTTCAGCGGATTTTCTGCGTTTGGCGGCAAGGAAGCCGCATGACTACAAACGGATAAACTCACACTCAACGACATCAATAATATCAGCCACGTAAAGCCATACAAAAAACTGCGTATTACCCGGGTGCGAACCGATAATAATTTACAAACGATATTCATTAATTCAATCAATTGCGGTCCGACGAAATTGAGTGCGATCTTCCCCTTGTTGATACGCCTTCAAAATTTGTCTGAGAGATTCTGTGACTATCCTGATGGACTTCTACGGAATGGTTGAAAATATGCGCGGCGGCCCAGCTTGAATTACCTACTGGACCGGCACATACATGAAGATAAAACGCGGCTTATTTCTTAAAATTAACCGTGACAGGATAAGTAAGAATCAAAGAGGTGTCCGACTTGAGATCAATACCTTTCGTAACGATTTTCCCGTCAGTCGTGCTAAGGGTCGCTTCGGTTTGATTGGTCTTTGCACCGCCGGTATAGTCGCTGTGCTTTGGAATGGGATCGCTAATCGAGACATCGCGTACCGTAGCGGCGGCCGGCAGATTGGTGACGCTGATGCGATACCAGATGCAATCGCCTTCCTTCACCTTTTCTTTGGTCGTCTTTGCGAATTTCACCGGGGACGTGGCGGCGCAATTAGTAGGCGGCGCCGATTTGACGATAGCGATTTCCTTGACGACAATCAATCCGCTTTCATCCAGCGAAAGTGTGATCACCGTCGTTGCCTTACTGGTGTTATCGCCAATTTCACGCAATCCAAGTGTCAGCGACCACGTCCGATTGACCACCGTGTCTTTCGGAATCGATATTTTTACAAATACATCCTTCGCACCGCCGCCGATCATTCCCGGTAATGTCAAAGAAGATCCCCATGTTTTGTCATCGAATGAAAAAATCGTCGGCCATTTCGTTGTTGCCGCTGCGGTATCGGTACCATCATGCCAAAGTTCATATTGCGCACTTGTCATGTCGCCGCCACGGTTGACAATTCTGATCGTCAAGGCAGCGTCATCGCCAGGGGCGGCATCGCTGTCATAGCCGGTGCTGGCAAACGCGATATCAGGAGACTTTACAATCGTCATTGTTGCCCTGGCCTGCGTGGAGCGAATCGAATCGGTCACGACAAGTTCGCTTTTCAAGCGGCTGATTCCGCTTAGATCCGCCACCACGCAAAAAACCTTTCCATCTTCGCCCACCGGCCCGGTATGTGTTACGGCAGCACCGCAACTATGTTCGGAATATGATTGGATGGTGAAGCCGCTTTCTACGAATTGCATTTGATATTCATGCGTCGTCGTATCGATGCCTTTGATATTTTTGAGGTTCTCGGGATTTTTAATGCGCAGATAAAACTTCCCGATATCACCGCCGTTAGCCAAATGTATTTCATTGGTAATGTTCGATATGTCTTCGATATCCGAGAATGCCACGGTTGGCACGCCGCCGGCCACGACCTTACTGATGGTAAAAATTTGGGTAATAGGATCTACAGATGTCGCACCAACCGATTTAATCCGAATTTGAACGTTTTGCGCTAGATTGCTGACCCGGCCATCACGCAAGCGTATCGAAATCTTGAAGTTCAGCGTTCCATTCGCCGGTATGGACTCGGTTTCGGGCAGTCGTCGAAAGCCTATAGGAATGGCATCCCTTCCCTCACTATCCATCGGTGTCACCGCAGCAATCAAATTACCCTTGCCTTCGGTCAATTCTTCAATCACGAAAGTATCTGCGAAGGTACTCCGGTTAAACAAAACAAGATCGTAGTCAACCGTTTCGCCAGAGATTGCTTTATCGATTATTGTGAAATCCAGATTTTTCCCATTCCGGCTATTACCAATAACCTTGAGGTCCGGAGAACCTTCGATATGATCGAATGCGATGACAAAACCTGTCGATTTTTCTAGGCTGGCTTCATCCGATATGGGCCTGATACCACTCTGTTCTGCTTCACCATACTTCACGAACACAACAATTTCATCTCCACGCTCGGCATCGATGACTTCGATTGGCATCTTGATGAGATAGCTGCCGTTTGCACCCACTTCGTGTACCAGCTTGAATAGCGTGTCGTCTGTGCTATCGAATTCGCCCTTACGCAAGGTATTGCCATCGAAAGAGGCGCGCTTATCCACGATGTATTTCAATGGTGTCGATACGTCTGAACTCTTCACCGCCCAAACCTGAAAATAACCTCTTTTCGGCGCGACCCCGCCGTTCACCCGGAATTGCACCCACGCTTGCTTTTTTCCATTTAGCTTGGCTTTCCCCACCGGCGCTACCGAAAACGGACCCTGATCGATGGCCAACGCATCCGCCGTAATACTGCCGGACTTGCCACCTTTTGTACTTACGTCCAATTTCGCATGGAACTCATCATCTTTTTTTGCCGATTTCGGCAACGGCATGCGCAGTACGAAATAACGCCTATCATCGTCAGGATCGATTCCCTTCAACGTAAATGGCGCGGGATTATTTCTATTACTCCGTACGCCGGTACCCAATTGCGGCGTACCGCCTGCATCTGCATTAAAGAAGGTGACGTTATCGATATTTTTCGGAAACGAACTGATATTCAAGGTCACATCGTCGGTGCCATTTCCCACATTTGTCACCTGAAACGGGATATCGGCATCTTCACCGATTTCGGCGTGCGCCGGCTTGCGCATCGCCAGGATTTCCACCTGATAAACTTGGTCAATACGCGTCAACACAACGTCACTTTCCCGCTTTTGTTTCACGTTGGAGGCGTCTCTATAAGTAATGGTTGCCTTGGTCCCGATAGGCAAGCCGGCCTTCGGCAACATCGCCTTGGATTGCTGCGCTACAGATGCCATTACCGCCACCAGCAAAAATGCACAAAATGCCCTAAACCAGCTTTTATAAATATTTGACATGCAGCTTCCCTTGATCAATATTAATTTGCGAAATTGACGGTGCTACTTAATTGGCCGATACGGACGGCGTCCCTTTCTCTGTTGAACCGTCAACGCGTACACGCATGCCAAAGACGGACATTTGCCCAGGCTCCAGTTTTTCGATGGCCCAGCGTAATGCGGCGTACGCATCGGGCGATGAGGCGATAGTGCTATTTCCGGCAATGATTTTTTGAGGCAGCGGCGCAAAGACATCCCGCGTATTTTTCTTGCTGACGGCGGCGCCATCCGGATAGGCAGACCCCATGATGAAAGTGGTCTGGGCGGGCAATGGCAGTGTCGCCAAAATCTCGGTCAGTGCCGTCGCGCCTGTATTTTTATATTCGGCCCGATATTCAAGTACATCACCCGGCACTGCATTTTTGGCATCGACCAATCGTTCTTTACCATGCTGCAGAACGATTTTCTTTACAGTCAGTGCAATACGCAGCGGCCCGGCCTTTTCAGGCGCATCACCTGCCGGTGTGCCGGGTAGGACCGAAGGAGATATGACCACGGCAGCAATGCCGTGCAACGAGATGCAGAGCAGCAAGGCTGCAACGATATGTATCTTCAAAATAAATCCACTCAAAAATCACGACAAGCGATAGGAGGTGCATGCGTAATGCATAAGCAATACATGCGATATCGAACACAAATGCAGAAAGTAAAACAGGTCGCTATTTTGAGATGTAGAAATTTGAAAAAATACGTACAAACAACTTAAATAGTTGTTCGGATAATTCTTAAATTGAAATTAGGGAAAGGCACTTTGCATGAAATCGATTGCCGCCGACAGTCAACCGAAAGAAGAAGGCATGTGAATGTATGCGCGGAATATCGAACTGCAATTACCAGCAGAAGATGGCGATAGGAATAATCCTATTTAAAAACCTCGCTTGCGCTTTTATGCTTGTAAGCTGCCGGCTCGTATCTACACTTTCGGCGTGGGACATCCGGAAGATCATTACGCTATCTCTTCGTCAAACGGTACATCACGCCAAAATAATCGCAACACAGAATCGTCGCCAACGGTAACTTCACAAAACGGGATACCGTAATAAATTGGGAATTTCAACATCATTCGACTGCGCTATAAGCGGGGGTCTTAACAACGCAAATTCTTACCTTAAAAAAGATAAATTATTTTCAATTTTCAAATAATTAGTCGCCATCCTTTACAAGGATTCATTACAGAAAACACCACAGAAAAGGAAAGCCAAAAGCCATATAAAAATAGGGTTGTTTCTCCCATCGAAGATGGACCATACTCACTCATTCGTAAAACAGGATATCCCCGTTTCCTTCTCAATTCTCACCCTGGTTTTCTCTTCAATTCCTGCTGTTTTTATCAACTGCTGTTTTATCGAATTTCCTGCTGAATTTCCTATTGATTTCCACGCGCGCATGTCGAATCAAATCGGCCACAAAACAAATTAACGAAATCAAACATGTTGAATCGAAAATCCACATATAAAATCGTCGTCGCCGACGATCATTCCATTGTCACTTCGGGTGTCAGCCAGGTCATTTCCGCTTTTCCTAACATCGAAATTACCGGCGCAGCAAAAACCATCGAGTCGCTTTTTTCTCTACTGGAACAACAGAGTTGCGATGTGCTGATCTGCGATTATGCATTTGCCGATGACAACAAGCCGGACGGCTTGCTCTTGTTCGACCGGCTGCTCCGCGGTTTTCCGGAAATAAAAGTGATCGCCTATACCATGCACGACAGTTTTCCTTCGGTGAAACGCGCACTCGATCTCGGTCTGCACGGCTTCGTCAGCAAGGCGTCCGATCTGGATTGCCTGGTGGCTGCCATCAACGCCGTGATGCTCGGAGAAATCTATACCGATCCGAAAACCACGCAGGTGCTACTGAAACGCATTCTGGCCGGAACGTCGTTCTCCCTGCAAAAGCCACTTTCCGCCAGGGAAACCGAGGTAGTGCGCATGTTGGCAAACGGCATGAAAGTGGGACAAATCGCCAGCATCACCAACCGTAGCCTGAAAACGATCAGCACGCAGAAAAAATCGGCAATGAAGAAACTGGGCACGGACACGAACGTGCAACTGATTGAAGAGTTTAAAAAAATGTTCAACAGCTAAACGCAATGACCGGCCACGCTCCTGCATATAACCGCCGCTTGCTCTATGCAGTTGCGTTGGCGCTGTCGTTCGCCGTCCTTGCAGTATCTGCCGCGCTGGCCTGGGACCAGATGAATCTGGTGATCGACAATGTCCAGCGCCGCAATTATGTCGAACAGCTGGATGCTTTAAAAAATCAGCAGCGAAAACTTGTTTATACCCTGGATCAGATCGCGAGACTGCATAGCCGCCTATTGGTCCAACCCCATCAGCATGGCCGATGCGACACCGACATCATCTTTCCCGGAGAACTCAATCCTTTACCGAGCGCCGCCGTCCGCGATGCAAATACGGATCCGCTCATCACCACCACACTTGATGAGGCCGGATGCGCCTGGGCACTTTCCTTATTGCGAAAGCTGTCCCGCAGTTTGGCGTTTTCGATTCGGAACCTTTGGAATTATCCTGATATCAGCTCTTACACTTTCGATCTGAAGGAACATTTTCTTGCGCAGAGCAATCGCGCCGGAATCGTTTCGGCGCCATCGAAAAACCGGGCGCGCGAAGAAATTGCATCGGCGGCGGCACCGCTCCAGACGGGCATACAGAATTTGCTTAAAGCAGGCGCGCCCGCCCTGCCGTTTATTACCGGCATACATCGGCGTCCCGGCGGATACGAAGGCGACGAAGTACTGAGTATCGGCGTGCCGATTTACGATAAGGACAAGCTATATGCAATAACGGCAATCGATATCGATCATCAGGCTTTCAATAAAATGTTCATGCCTTCAGGGCGGCTGCCGGGATTTTTCGTATTCGATACCAGCCGGTCGGCGCCAACCCTGCTCAATAACATTGCGGCCGATGAAAAATCGTCGGTGCATTCCATACTCAAGCATTGGCATGCCATTAATACGATCGCGCATGATCTGTCCGTTACAACGGTGAACGGCCGCTTTTATTTGGCCGAAGCGATTGTCGGCACACCCTGGGTGGCGGTTTACAGTTTCAATTTCGGTGACATTCTGGTTGTTTCCGAATCGCTCTGGATGTGGATCGGTTTTTCGATGTTCGGCGTACTGCTGCTGCTTTGGAGCGGCATTTATCTGATCAACCGATATATGCTGGCCCCGCTGACCCTGGCCTCGCAACGGATTGCCGCCAGCGAAGCCTTGAACCGCAGCATCATCGCCACCGCGCCGGTCGGCCTGTGCATGGTGGGCCTTCAAACCAGGCAACTTTTGCTGGCCAACGATTTGGCGCGCTCGTACGCCGAGCGCTGGGGGCCGCAACCCGACCTGGCGCGCAGCATTCTGGATGCCTACGATACGGTCGCCGTTGCTTCCGGCGGAATACAGAAAATACAGAAAAACAAGGTGCTGTATATGGAATTACCGATGTCGCAAGACGTCGACGCACCACCGCTATTGGCTGCGTTTTCTCATGTGCAGTACCACGAATGCGACGTGCTGTTATGCGGATTATCGGACATCACGGTCCATAAGCAGGCCGAAGCCATGTTGCAGCAAGCCAGGCAAAGCGCCGACCAAGCCAATGCGGCGAAATCCATGTTCCTGGCAACCGTCAGCCACGAAATCCGCACACCGCTGCACGGCGCAATGGGCAATCTGGAACTCTTGGGGAACACCAATCTGTCGCCGTCGCAACATAGAACCATCGGCGTCATCAATCGCGCCTTTTTTTCGTTGTTGCAGATTGTCGATAACGTTCTGGATCTGTCGAAGGCCGGCGCCGGTCAGTTGCATTTAAATAACGATATTTTCAATCTGCGTGATCTGTTGGAGGACGTCGCCTTGACATTCGCGCCATGCATCGCAAAGAAAGAAGTGCAGTTTTTTTTCCTGCTCGATCCCCGCTTGCCGAATGCACTGTATGGCGACGAGGCGCGTCTGCGCCAGCTATTCAATAATCTGCTGTCGAATGCGGTCAAATTTACCGGCTGCGGAAAAATTACCTTGCGCGCCGACTTGTCCGAACTGCAGGCTGACGGCTGCGCCTTCACGGTACAGGTCATCGATAGCGGCGTCGGCATTTCTTTGCACGACCAGAAAAAACTTTTCAAGCCGTTCCAGCAGGCGAATCACACTATTGCCGGTACTTTCGGCGGCACCGGCCTCGGTTTGTCACTGGTTAAAAATTTATGCGATGCAATGGAGGGCAGTGTTGAAGTCAGCAGCAGCCCGGATCAAGGCGCCTGCTTTACTGTTTCATTAAAACTGCCCATATCGAACGACATGAAAGACCATGCTGCAGATGATCATGCGGCGTATCCGCCTGCGGCAAACGATGCTGCAACACCCCCTATCCTGCTGGTCGAAGACGATCCGGTTAACATTGCTTTGGCGCAGCAACAATTAGCCGCATTGGGTTACACGCAAATCGATCTTGCACGCAATGGGCAGGAAGCATTGGAAAAATGCCGAAAGCAAAATTATCAAATCGTATTGACCGATCAATTCATGCCCGAAATGGATGGCAATCTTCTGGCGGCGACGCTACGGCAACAAGCTTATCCGGCGTCTGTCATCATGGTTACGGCAAGCCGCCCCAGCTCTGTCGATCTCGAAAATCTCGACGCTGTCCTGCTCAAGCCTGTCTCGCTCGACCAATTGAGAAATGCGCTGTCATCCTGCATTCCTCCTCTTTCAGGCCCCATAACATCAACATCGCCATCGCCGCAATCAGAGCCACCGGCGCCATCGAAACTGTCCGGCCAAATGATCTTGTGGAATGCATTTTTACAAGATTACACAAGCACCATGGATACACTCGAACTGGCGTCTCGCGAAGGCGACCGATCTGCATGTCTACAACAACTGCATAAACTCAAGGGCGCATTGGGTATTTTGCAGCAACCGCTTGTAAAGCAGGTCGCTGTGCTGGAACGGCGCAGTAAAACGGCATCGTTTGGAGCAATGTCGAATGCCTACCGCGGATTACGAGAGGCGCTCGATCAATTGATCGCCTCCAAGGATCGGTCCGCATCCGGCTAAAGCAATCCACGCATTACGCTCAGCGCTCACCGTGGCTGCGGAACAGCCCGCTCGCCGCTGGCAGGCGCTTTTGTTGCGGGGCTCTGCCCTGCGACTTTGCAAGCGTTGTCGGCATTTGCGTCCCACAAGGTTTGGCCGACTGCAGTCAAACCGAGACTCAAAATCGCCGCACCCACGCGCGCTGCCGTTCCGAGTACTCCGCGCGCATCGATGCGAAAACGCGGCTTTACCAACTTGCCGCTGATATTAACGTCGCCAACCAGCATCGATGCACCAAGCTGTCCGTTTACACCGGTTACCCGGCCATGCAGATCCAGCGTCTGATCGCGCATGTCGATTACACCATCGGTGAGCAATTGACTGGATTCGGTACGCGCACCGGCGATCGACGTCGCCGTAGCGCGGCCTTTCTGGAATGGCAGGCTGGCGACGATGCAAACCACCTCCATATGATCGGCGCGTTTGCCGGCCAAGGCGGGAATCAGTCCAGTCAATAGGGATTCGGCATCGCTGGCGTGGCTCGACCGCACCACTGCCTGTCCCATGCGCAAGCTGACCGGCCCGCTCATCGTGGCTGCCAATTGGTTCATTGACGTACCGTTTGCGCTGACGCTGGCATTCACGCCAAGCGGGCCACCGCTTAACAACAACGGTTTATGCAAAAGTGTGCGCCACTGTTCGATCGAAACACCGGATGCTTTCAGATTCAACTTTACCTGCCGGTCATGCGCAGTAAATAGTGCATCGGCAGTCGTCGCGCCACCGAGAAAATCGGCAGAAAATGCAGGCACGCGCAGTTGATCCGGCTGCAGGTGTGCTTGCATTTTGACGTTCTGCAACAGCACGTCGGAACGTAGTTTGAGAACGTTTAACTGCAAGCCGAGATCGGCGGTAAAACCATTAACGCGCTCCAGCATCGGCCATGCCAGCGGAATATCCCGAAACATGGCGCCGGGCGGTTTTTCCGGCGGCGGCGGCAAACCCGCATCCAGCGTCATCTTTGCCCAATCCAGATAATCGGTGCGTAATTGTCCTTCTATCCGCAACGGCTTCTGCCCGGTATGCACCACACCCTGTCCGCTCACATGCAAATCACCCAGAGCAAATGCCAATTGCGCGATCTCTATGCTGTCGCTGCCTGTTTTACTGTGCAGGGAAAAATCCAGTTTGATCGCTGCCAGCTTGCGTTCCGCAAATCCCGCCAAAATCTGCCAAGGGCTGTGAGCCGGCGCGTCGATATGCACGCGCAAATCGGTGCCGGCCAAATTCGGCCCCAGTCCAAGCAAACCTTCCGCACGAATGCTGCCCGCAGCATTTTGCCCCGGCACATCCGCATTGATCGAAAACGGCGTAACGGCGCCCGCGCCAAAATCGGACAAATTATCTGCACGCGCCACCATATGCACAACCCGGCCGTCAGGCGGTGCTGCTGCCGGCATTTCAGCATCCACTTCCGCCAATACCTGCATGTCGATCTGCATCTTGCGCCCTGCAGATGCATTTAAAGTCATCGACGGTAATTGCCAGCGCCTGATTTTTCCGTCACCGGTTTGGTATTGCACTGCGGCTTGCCGAACGGATAAGCGATCCGGCAAGAAGCTCAGCGATTTGGCGCCGGCATCGCGACGATCGTTTGCTTCGCTTACTTCAACCTTGCCCGCAGCGTTCCTGGCTGCCGATTGAAAATGCCAATTGTCCGTAGTTGCGCTGCGCACCAGAAACAATTGAGCGCCTTCCAGTTCCGCGTGCTCTATCCGCACCCGGCCTATCAATAACGGCAGCAACGCAATTTTCAATGAAGCCGATTTCGCATATAAAAAATCCGGATGGGCAGTAACCCAATCCGGATTCGATATGTGCAATTGCATGGCATCGATGCGTAGCGCCGGCGTCAATCGCAGTGTCAATTTTTCAGCGTGCAGGTAACGTCCGCTAGCGCTTTCCAGTTTTTGCAGCAGATATTGCCTGGCCCAATCGCTGCCGATAAATGCCGAAGCACTCAACGAAATAACAATACCCAAGGCAAGCAGGATCGCGATCGTACCAAATAACCATTTGTACTTTTGCCTCATCAAGCCACTTCCTCCCGCTGCGATCATACATCGGCCTTTGGACAAGGAATTTTCTGAAATAAATCCCCCACGCATAAACACATAAATACTGTATATTTATACAGTATATTAATTTGCCTGATTTTTACCTTTTTGCCTTTATTTTGTAAGACATCCCAGCATGCATTCGCCCGAAACAATTCATCCGTCACTCTGGCGCGCCTCTCAACTGGCGCGCGGGATGGACCGTTGCATCGATACCGGGCATGCCGCGCTTTCTGCCGAATTGCCAGGCGGCGGCTGGCCGATCGGCAGCTTGATCGAACTATTGCTGCAACAAAACGGCATCGGTGAATTACGTCTGCTGCAGCCTGCCTTATGCAGTTTGGGGAAACGCCGCATTATCCTACTACAGCCACCCTATTTTCCACAGGCGCTGGCATTCGCCGGACTCGGGCTGGCGCCTGCGCAATTACTCTGGATTACCCCCGCCCACGGCACCGATGCCTTGTGGGCCGCCGAACAGATATTACGCACCGACAGCTGCGGCGCCCTGCTGTGCTGGCAAAATCATGTCCGCAATGAATCGCTGCGCCGGCTGCATCTGGCAGCGCAAGGCGGCACCGCCCTGTTTTACATGCTGCGGCCGCAAACCTATGCGCCGGATGCCTCGCCCGCTTCTTTGCGTTTGCGTCTCGCGCCGGTCAGCGGCGGCCTGCAAATAGGCTTCGCTAAACGCCGCGGGCCGCAACGCGACGACCCTCTATTACTGTCACTCCCTCCCTTACCTTCTTTGTATTCTCGCCATGTCTCTGTGGATCGCCCTGCATTTTCCCCTGCTGCCGCTCGAAGTATTTCGCCCACGCTGGTCGACTGAGCTTGCCGCAGTAGTCTTCGACCATGATCGCGTGCTGGCGTTCTCGTCCGCGGCGCAAGCCCTCGGCGTGCAGGCCGATATGCGCCGCGCCGGGGTATTGCTGCTGGCCGATGAAGCCCTGCTGTACGACCGCGATCTGCAACGCGAAGCGCAAACGCTGCAAGATGCGGCAATGGCGCTGCTGCAATATTCGCCGCAGCTGGCCGATGGCGGCGAAGCGACTTTATTGATCGACATCGGCGCCAGCCTGCGGCTGTTCGGCGGCATACGCCATTTGTGCCGGCGCATACGGAATACCGTCGAACAACTCGGCCTGAGCGCTTATTTGAGTTGCGCGCCGACTGCGCAAGCCGCTTGGCTGCTCGCGCAGCAAAGCGGCTTGCATCATCGGCGCGCCTTGCGCATGCCGACGCTGATCCGCCTGGTCGATAAGCTGCCGCTGCATCTGCTGCCCGCGGCCAGACCGCATCTGGAATGGCTGCAAGGCATAGGCTGCCATTCGCCGGCGCAATTGCGCCAACTGCCGCGCGCCGGCCTGCAGCGGCGTTGCGGCCTGCCATTGCTGGATGCATTGGATCGCGCTTATGGCGACCTGCCGGAACTGTTCGAATGGATCGTGGCGCCGCCGACTTTCCAGGCACGCATTGAATTACCGGATCGCGCCGACGATGCAGAAGCCTTGCTGTTTGCCGCGCGTCATCTGCTGATCCAGATGACCGGCTGGCTTAACGCCAAGCAGTTAGCGGTCAATCGCATCGCGCTGCAGCTCGAACATGAACGCGGACGCCAGGCCATCGCGCCGACGCCGCTGGATATTCTGTTGGCGCAAGCAAGCTGGCATGAAGCGCATTTGCTGCGATTATTAAAAGAACGCCTGGCGCACTTAACGCTTGCGGCACCGGTGATTGCCATCAGCCTGGCTGCATTGCAAGTCGAAGCAATGGCAGTTCCCAATCAAACTTTGTTTCCCGAACCGGGCGGCACCAGCGAGGATCATCAGCGCCTGATCGAGTTGCTGACGGCCCGCCTCGGCGCCGATGCTGTTTTACAACCCGCTCTGCAAGCCGATCATCGCCCGGAAGCTGCCAACGGCTGGGCGCCGGCGCTGCAAAACATCCTGCCGCCTCCTGCGCTGCCGGCAAATCTGCCGCGCCCGACCTGGTTATTGCAAACGCCGCAGGCTTTATCGATGCGCGACCATCGGCCTTTTTATCGTTCGGTACTCAAAGTGATATCGCCACCGGAACGGATTGAAGCCGGCTGGTGGAATACGCAATTGATTACGCGCGATTACTTCATTGCCGAAGGGCTCGATCACGCACATTACTGGATTTACCGCGAACGCATAGGCCAGGATGCGCAAGCGCATTGGTATCTGCACGGATTGTTCGGCTAATGGAAATGCCTTCAATATCTTCAACTCCCGAAACGCCGGGGCCGCCACCCGGTTTTCTGGCCGACCTTTTGCCTGGCCTGCTACCGGCTTACGCAGAACTATTCTGCATGAGCAATTTCAGCTTCCTGCAGGGCGCCTCGCACGCGGAAGAATTAGTCGAACGCGCGCAGGAACTCGGCTACAGCGCGCTGGCGATTACCGACGAATGCTCGCTGGCCGGCGTGGTGCGCGCCCATGCCGCCGCAAAAAAGACCGGTTTTCCATTGCTCATAGGCGCGCATTTCAAGGTATCGCATCCCGACGGCAGCCCCGCCATTTCGTTTATTGCATTGGCGCAAAACCGTGAAGGCTATGGCAATTTATCCGAACTCATTACACTGGCGCGTACCCGCAGCGCCACCAAAGGCGACTATTTCCTGAGCACCGACGACCTGGCCGCACCCGACGCGTCGCATCGCCATTTGCGCGGCTTGCCCGATTGCCTGGTTATCCTGACGCCGGATTATCCGGCCGGCGTGGAGCAATTGGAGCGGCAGTGCGCCTGGTTTGCCGATACCTTCATCGATACCTTTGTCACCGATCCCCTTATGCAGCGCGGCTGGATCGGATTGACGCTGCTGCATCGGGCCATGGATGCGCCCCATCGCAGCGCCATCGAACAGAACGCAGCAAAATATCGATTACCGATCGTCGCCATCGGTCAGGTCCACATGCACGTGCGCAGCCGCAAACCCCTGCAGGACACCCTGACGGCTATCCGCCTCAAGCGGCCGATTGCCGAGTGCGGTTATGCCTTGGCATCGAACGCCGAACAGCATCTGCGCTCAAGGCTGCGGCTGGCGAATATTTATCCGGCAGCCGCTTTGGCGGAAACTGTCCGCATCGCCGGCTTATGCACTTTTTCGCTGGAAAATCTGCGTTATGAATACCCGGAAGAACTGGTGCCGCCCGGCTTGACGCCGGCCGCCTATCTGCGCGAGCAAACCGAACTTGGTGCGCGCCGCCGCTTTCCACAAGGCGTGCCGCCCAAGGTCAGCACACAGATCGATCATGAGCTGGCATTGATCAACGACATGGCATATGAGCCATTCTTCCTGACCGTCTACGACATCGTGCGCTTCGCCCGTTCGCAACGCATCCTGTGCCAGGGCCGCGGCTCGGCGGCCAATTCGGCGGTCTGCTATTGCCTCGGCGTGACGGAAGTCGATCCCTCCCATAGCAATCTGCTGTTCGAGCGTTTTATCAGCAAGGAGCGCGGCGAACCGCCCGATATCGATGTCGATTTCGAACATCAGCGGCGCGAAGAAGTGATTCAGTACATCTATCATAAATACGGCCGCAAGCGCGCTGCCCTGGCCGCGGCCGTGCATACCTACCGGCCGCGCGGCGCATTGCGCGAAGCCGGCAAAGCGCTGGGCGTCGACAGCGCCCTTGTCGATCAGGTCGCCAAGTCGCATCACTGGTTCGACGGCAAACAGGATCTGCTGCAGCGCTTCAGCGAAATCGGCCTGGACCCGGAAAGCGCCATGGCCGTGCAATGGGCCACGCTGGCCAGCCAGTTGCTGGGCTTTCCGCGTCATCTGTCACAGCACACCGGCGGCTTTGTGATCGCCCGCGATAAGTTGTCGCGTCTGGTGCCGATCGAAAATGCGGCAATGGAAGGCCGTTCCGTGATCGAATGGGATAAGGACGATCTGGAAACGCTGGGCTTGTTGAAAGTCGATGTACTGGCCTTGGGCATGTTGTCGGCGCTGCGGCGCGCGCTGGATATGGTAGGCCATCGGCGCGGCCATGCGTTTGAATTAGTCGACATTCCACAGGCCGACGATGCCACCTACGACATGATTTGCCAAGCCGATACGGTCGGTGTTTTTCAGATCGAATCGCGGGCGCAGATGAGCATGCTGCCGCGCTTGAAGCCGCGCTGTTATTACGATCTGGTGATTCAAGTAGCGATTGTGCGGCCCGGGCCGATTCAGGGCGGCATGGTGCATCCGTTTCTGCGCCGCCGTCTGGGACAGGAAGCCATCGATACGCCGAAAGGCATGGAAATAGCGTTGCAACGTACCATGGGCGTGCCGATTTTTCAGGAACAAGTCATGCAGGTGGCGATTATCGGCGCCGGTTTCACGCCGGGCGAAGCCGATGGATTGCGCCGCGCAATGGCCGCATGGAAACGCAAAGGCGGCCTGGAACATTATCGTGAACGCATTATCGGCAGCATGGCGAAAAACGGCTATGACGAAAATTTCGCCCATCGTATTTTCGAACAGATGAAAGGTTTCGGCGAATACGGTTTTCCGGAAAGCCATGCAGCCAGTTTTGCATTGCTGGTCTACGCCAGCAGCTGGCTCAAATGCCATGAACCGGAAGCCTTCCTGTGCGCGATGCTCAATAGTCAGCCGATGGGGTTTTATTCGCCGTCCCAATTAGTCCAGGATGCCAGGCGCCACGGTGTGGTGGTGCTGCCGGTGGATATTTTGCAAAGCAATTGGGATTCGACATTGCAAACCGCATTGCAGACCAAACCGGCTGCCGGCGATGGCCAAGGCAATGAAAACCCCCGGCCTGCGGTGCGATTGGGCATGTCTTTATTGAAAGGCATGCGCCGCGAAAGCGCGGACCGGATCGAGACGGCGCGGGCGCGCGCATCGTTTGCCGGCGTCGACGATCTGGCGCGCCAGGCCGGACTCGAACGCCACGATCTGCAAGTGCTGGCGGCAGCCAATGCGCTGGCGCCGCTGGCCGGCAACCGGCGTCAGGCTTTATGGCAAGCGATCGGCGCGGTGCCGGATAAGGATTTGCTGCGCCCGACATCGATCCAGGAAACCCAGCCGCAATTGGCCGCCCCGTCCGAGGGCGATGAAATTGCCGGCGACTACCGCAGCGTCGGCATGACGCTGAACCGGCATCCGCTGGCCCTGCTGCGCACACGTCTGCACGCACAACGATTTCTGCCGGCAGAGCTGCTGAACGCTTGCCAGGATGGCCAATTCGCGCGCGGCTGCGGCATCGTCACCATGCGTCAACGGCCGCCGACGGCCAAAGGTGTTTTGTTCCTGACGATAGAAGATGAAACCGGTTCGGCCAACGTGATCATCTGGCCGGCACTGGTCGCCAGACAGCGCCGCGAAATACTCGGAGCGCATCTGCTCGGCGTCTACGGCATCTGGCAATGCAAGGATAATGTCCGGCATCTGGTCGCCAAACGGCTGGTCGATTTATCGCATCTGCTTGGCGGCCTGGATACGCCGAGCCGTGATTTTTTTTAAGCCCGCGGAATATGGTAACGTGACAACATTCACTCACGGATTCACAGGAGGCCATCATGCTTGACAATAACACCACAACGCCATCGAGCGAAGCGCATCCGCCTTTCAATCTGGAACGCATTCATGCGCTGATTGCCGAATTGGAAACAGAACTCGCCAAAGCGCCCCCAGGCACCGACCTGCAAAATTTGCGCGATGAGATCACAACCCTAAAGAATGTCTTAAATTCGCCGAAAGTAAAGGAAGGCTGGGTACGCGAAAGCCTGCACTCGGTCCGCAACGGTATTGAAGAGATGGCGCAGACAGTTGAAGGAACTGTTTTGAAGGATAGCCCCTCCATCGCTGAGATCGGGCGGATTCTCGGACTGATGTAGCGCGTTAATTTGGCAACGCGCTGCATCTTAAATCTTAATATAGGCCTCACAATGATTATCGAGGAGACAATGCATGGAAACCGATCTCATCCCTGACGAACAATTAAAGATCGTGCAAGAGCTGAAGGTCGTTCACGCGTTCAACAGTGCCGCCGAAATGGTGCGGCGTTCGACTTTTCTGGCTGACCAGTTAATCAATCACGACCGGCGCACCCTGATTCTCGGCATCAGCGGCGGCGTCGATTCGCTGGTTGCCGGTTATCTGGTGCGCAACGCCATCGAGCGCGCCCGCAATCGAGGCCATCAAGCACAATTTATTGCCGTACGCCTGCCTTACGGCGTACAGCACGACGAGGACGATGCACAACTGGCAGTGAGCCTGCTGCATCCGGACCAGATCATGACCATCGATATCAAGCCGGCAACCGACGCAGTCGTACAAGGCTTGCGACAGGCAGGCCTGAAATTTACCGATGCGGCACACGAAGACTTCGTGGTGGGCAAGATCAAGGCGCGCCAGCGGATGGTGGTGCAATACGGTATCTCGGGCGTGACCGATGGCCTGGTCGTCGGCACCGATCATGCGGCCAACGCACTGATGGGCGCTTTCACCAAATACGGCGATAACGCTTGCGATGTCGCGCCGTTATCTGGATTGATCAAACAACAAATCCGCCAACTCGGCTTGGCATTCGGTGCGCCGGAATCGCTGGTCACCAAAATTTCCACGGCCGATCTTGAAAGCCTGGCGCCGGGCAAACCGGACGAAGAGGTATTCGGCGTCGACTATGCCCAAATCGATGAATTCCTGAAAGGCAACCGGGTCGATCAGCCTATCTACGACACCATCGTCAAACAGTATCGCGCTACAACGCACAAACGGGGATTACCGACCGATCCATTTGCGCCGGATCCATCCGTGCCGCCACATGCCGTCGAAGATACCCGTGCTCCGCACGCCGATGCACCCAAATCTGCTCATTTTTCTGAATAACAGGTATTCACCGAAAAAATAAGGATTAGTCTTATAAGACACTTCATGAATTCCTACTAAATAAAAGGGACTGCACCTATACGGCCTCTATCCTAAGAGCAATAAACTCTCGCTCACGATCATTTCCTTAGGAAAATCATGCCGAAAATTACCAAAGCCGTATTCCCTGTCGCCGGTCTGGGTAGCCGTTTTCTGCCAGCCACCAAAGCGCAACCTAAAGAGATGTTGCCGATCGTCGATAAGCCGCTGATCCAATATGCCGTGGAAGAAGCGGTGGCTGCGGGTATTACCGAATTGATTTTCATCACTGGCCGCAACAAACGCGCAATCGAGGATCATTTCGACAAGGCTTATGAGCTGGAGGCAGAACTTGAAGCCGCCGGCAAAACCAAGTTGCTCGACTTTGTCCAGAATGTGATTCCCAAGCATGTCAATTGCATCTTCATACGGCAATCCGCGCCCTTGGGGCTGGGTCATGCCGTCTTGTGCGCCCGCCCAGTGGTAGGCGATGAACCGTTTGCGGTTCTGCTGGCCGACGATTTCATGGATGTCGACGACGGCGAGCGTCCGGTACTGGCGCAAATGACCGATATCTTCGCCAAGGAAGGCCGCAGTCTGCTGGCGGTCCAGGATGTACCGCGTGGTGAAACCAAGCAATACGGTATTGTCAGCGTCACAAGCGCCAATGAATATTTGAATCAGATCGATGCAATTGTTGAAAAACCTGCACCCGATAAGGCGCCATCCACCTTGGCGGTGGTCGGCCGCTATGTGCTGACCAACGAAATTTTCGCGCATCTGGAAGGATTGGGCCAAGGCGCCGGCGGTGAAATCCAGCTGACCGACGGCATCGCAGCGCTGCTGGAAGCCGAGCCGGTTTACGCCTATCGCTTCCAGGGCCGCCGTTACGATTGCGGCTCGAAACTGGGTTATCTGAAAGCCACGCTGGCGATGGGCTTGAAGCACGACGAAGTCGGCGCCGAGTTCACCGCTCACGTCAAACTCACGCACATGATTCCGGAACCGGTGGCAAGTGCAGTAGACGCCACACGAGTAGTGGCAATTCGTTAGTTATTTAGTTTGTTCCAAGAACGCGATGGCACATGATTCATGTCCATCGCGTTTTGCATTTCAAGAACTTATGCAAGCACCGTCGATACCATCGGCGCCGCCTTGAGCGGCGCCTGCCAACGCTGTATCCATGGCACCAGATCTTCGACCGGCATCGGCTTGCTCATGAAATAGCCCTGCGCCTGATCGCATCCCATCTGCGCCAATAAATGCCAGACCGCTTCGTTCTCGACGCCCTCGGCGACCACGCGCAGTCCCATGTTGTGACCCAGATCGATCGTCGACCTGACGATTTTGGCATCGTCCAGATCTTTTTCCATGTTCATCACGAAAGACTTGTCGATTTTCAGCTCATGCACCGGCAGACGCTTCAGATAGGCCAGCGACGAATAGCCGGTGCCGAAATCGTCGATCGACAATTCCGCGCCCATTTCGCATAAACGTTCCAGCGTGGTTTGCGCACGCGCCGGATCGCCCATGATGGCGCTCTCTGTAATTTCAAGGCAAAACGACGCTGCGCCAACCTGATAGCGATGCAATATTTCCGCGAATTTTGCCGGCAAATCCTGATCCAGCAAATCGCGTGTCGATAAATTCACCGAAATCTTCAACTGTATGTTCTGGGCCTGCAGACTTTTGCATAAGGCCGCGCCCTGCTCCAGCATCCAGCATGTCAGCAGACGGACGAAACCGGAGCTTTCCGCAAAAGGAATGAAGCTGTCGGGAAATACCATGCCGCGCTCCGGATGCGCCCAGCGCACCAGCGCTTCGACACCCACGATACGGCCGCTCGCCAAGTCCAGCTTCGGTTGCGTATACAGACGGAATTCATTCCGATCCAGCGCGCGCCGCAATTCGCCCAGCAAGGACAGGCTTTCCTGGCTGCTGCGATCGAATCCGGCATCGTAGACCAGGATTTCATGGCCGGTACGCTTGGCCGCGTACATCGCAACTTCGACGCGGCTCATCAGAATATCCGCGTTATCGCCATGCTCGGGAAACCCGGCGACGCCGATGCCGGCGCCCAGATCGACGGTTTGATCTTCAAGTGAAATCGGCAGTTCCAGCGATTGGCTGATCCGCTTCGCTTCAAGTTTGGCGCCCGCCAGATCGATATTGGGCAACAGCACCGCAAATTCATCGCCGCCCAGCCGCGCTACTTTGTTGGTGCTGCGCACCAGTTGCTGCTCAAGGCGCTGCCCGACCTGGCGCAACAGAATATCGCCGAAACGATGTCCCAAAACATCGTTGACCTGTTGAAAGCGGTGCAAATCCAGCATCAGCACGAAGCAACTGCCGCCGCGTGCGCGCGCTTCGGAGATGGCCACCTTGAGCATGTCGGAAAATTGCACGCGATTGGCCAGATCGGTCAGCGGATCCCAATACGCCAGCCGCAGAATTTCGGCCTGGCGATTCGAAATACCGATGCGCATGCTCTCGAAAGCCAGCGCCAGCTTGCCGATTTCATCGTCGCGTTTATTGTTATGGTTGTTATTGATATTGATCTGCGCCGCATAGTCGCCATCGCCCAGGCGCTTGGCGATATCGGCTAGTTGGCGCAGCGGGCTGGTAATGCGTTTGACGGTATAAGTACTGCCGATGATGGCAATCAACACACCGAGGCCGGTAATCAACAACAGCACCAATTGCAATTGCTGATACGGCGCCACAGCCTCGCTGATCGAACGCTGCAGCACGGCAGCTGCGGCGGCGCCGCCATCGCGCGCCAGCACCACCATGCGCGCACTGTAATCGTTATCGTCGACCTGCAATTGCGGCAGGAAGGCATCGTCCGGTTTTTGCCCCGTCAATTGCTCTGCCAACATATGCGTGCCTGCCGCCGGCATGGTCGATACATCGCTCTTCCAGACGCCGTCCGCCGAGCGCACCATGATCGATACATGCAATGAGGACAGCGCCTTCATATCGGCCACAAGATTGCTGTCGATCGGAAAGCCCATCACGACCCAGCCGATCGTCAGCGGCGCCTTGACCGGCACCGCGACGATTTGAAACAGATGATGATTGATGAGTACGGTATTGGCCGAATTGCCGCCCTGCTGCACTTGTTCGACCAATGCAGCGGCATTGCGCGCCAGATCGGGCAATGGCTCTTGCAAAGTCGACGCCTTGATGGCGCCATCGGTGCCGATCCACATCGCCAGCGAGGAGCCGATGCGGGCGCCATGATTACTCAGCACCGATACGATGGTTTCCCGGTCATCGCTGGCAATCGCCGCGCGAAACCCGTAATCGGACGCCAGCAGCCGCGCACCCTGCGTCAACTTCTGCGCATTCTGATCCAGCAAACGCAAAAACACGCGCTCGCCGATCATCAATTCGTTGCGGATCGCAGCGCGTGCATTGTTCTCGATCGCACTGCGGATCACAACAAAACCGGCCAGTTGCAACAGCAGCAGCAATACGATAAAAAGTACGACAATACGGCTTTCCAGACTTTTAAAACGCTGCATCGGCCTTATTCCGTAGCGACTTTGACATTGAGTTTGATTGCGATATCGGTATCCGCACCTTGAGCGATGAGCGCTTGCTCCAACACAGCGGCATTGGCCGACATTGTGTAATACCAAGTCTTCAACACATATTTTCCCGCCGGCAGATTATCGAGCCTGGCATTGCCCGCGGCATCGGTCTTGGCAAAATAAGGGGTATTGACGATCTGTACGTAAGCGATCATCTGATCGTGAATATTGCAGCCGAGCACAACCGTGCCGGATTTATCGAACAGCACCGGCGGCGCCGATCCCTTGGCATACAGCTTTAGCTCGAATACTTTGGGGGGAGAAAACGAATAGACCTGATGGCGTAATTTATCGTGATTCGGAAAGGTGATCTGGCTACCGGTCTGCACCACCGTCACCAATGGCCAGAATTGCTCATCCTGCTGCGCAATTTCAGCCGGCTTCAGCACTTTGGGCAAAGCCTGGCCGCCGGCCGCTTCGGCGTAGATCACCGCATCGGGAACCACTTTGCCTGCTGCATCGGTCACTTTGACGTTTACTGAAGCAGCCTGTGCGCTTGAAGCCGCTATTGTGAGCAGCCACCCGCCTGCAAGCGCGGCAATACGCGCGCCGTTAAGGAAATTCATCTCACCCTCGATCCGTTATCAATCTTATTGGCAATCTTATTAACAATATTGCGCAAACGACAATTACTCGGCGAGTATATTAGCCGACACAGGATCGCGCGACGCATTTTATCGTTAAATATACGGGGCTTGTTGTAGGACCGGCGGCAGCGGCGTGCGTGGTTCTACCTAGGCGCTAATTGAGATCTCGTGGCGCATGGGTTAGGTAGCCCAGCACGACCGGCAGAATTTCGGCCTGCAGTTTCGATGCATCGACACCGGCCGGTACCGGCAACACGACATTTTTTACCAGCACCTTCAGAATGCGAATTACCACAAACGCAGCCAGGTCGATATCGTCGATCGTCAATTCGGCGCGATGCCGGTTCAGCAGCACCTTGGCCCCGGCAAAGAATTTTTGCCGTACGTCGCTGTTCGGTATATAACAGGACGAAACTTCTTCTTCCAGGATCCGGTTCAGTTCAGGCTCCAGCAAATGCGCGCCGACCAGCGCATCGATCAAGGCTTTTAAATCGCCTGCAAGCGTGCCGTCGGGGGCCATATTGGCGGTGATATCCACAAACACGGCCACCATCTTGTCGACGTGCCGTTCCTGCAGCGCACTAATCAAGACGTTCTTGTTGGGGTAATAGCGATACAGCGAACCGACGCTGATGCCGGCCATTTCGGCTACTACATTAGTATTGGTCTTGGCGTAACCACGTTCGACCAATACGCGCGCGGTCGCGTCGAGGATGGTATCTACCATTGCCTTGGAGCGTGCCTGGCTCGGCTTTTTCCTGGGTTCCAGCTTCATAATGTGCGCAGCATACCTTAAAAAATAAGCCCGCTTGTAAAGCTGAGCTTTTATTCGTTTTGCGAGTATAATCGCAAAACTGAGCTTTTGCTCGCCTGTTTAAAGAATGTTGCATGAACGTTTTGATGTGAAAAATCTGTCTTTCCGGAGTTGCTCTATGTTATTTACCACCTCGCGTTCACCTTTATCGACACGTTCGGTGCAGCCGCGCCCTGCCGCCCAATCTCCCGGCAAAGCAGTGCTGATAGCCGCGCTGTGCGCGCTTGCGGTCTCAGGCTGCGCCAGCTACAAGGGTATCGGCGACGGCAATAAAATGGCCCAGCCCAAAGATTTCGCAACGCAGCAAAGCATGGCCGGCAACAGCGGCAATTGGCCCGCCGTCGACTGGATCGCGCAATTCGGCGACCTGCAGTTAAGCGCACTGATCGATGAAGCCATGGCCGGCAATCCGACCCTGCAACAGGCGCAGGCCCGCATCGATGCCGCCAATGCGACTGCCGAAGGCCGCGGCGCCGCACTGCTGCCATCCGTCAACGCGCAGGCATCCTATATCCGCAATCGTTTCTCCGAAACATCGATTTATCCGCCCCCATACGGGGGCGCCTGGTTCAACAGCAAAAGCGCCTTGCTCAGCTTGAGTTACGAGCTCGATCTGTGGGGTAAGAACCAGGCGGCGCTGGCACAAGCCGTGTCACAGCAAAAAGCGGCACAAGCCACAGCGCAGCAGGCGCGTCTGGCGCTGGCCAGCTCGGTTGCCGCTACCTACAATCAATTAGCCGCCGAATATGCGTTGCAAGATATTCTGCAGCGTACGGTCGCGCAACGCGGCACGCTGCAAAAAATCACCAGCAATCGCGTCCAGAACGGATTGGATAGCCAGGTTGAACGCAATCAATCGATCGGCAGCGAGGCCGATGCGCGCGCGCAAGTGGCGGAGAACGAAGGCCAGATCGTCATGACGCGCCAGCAACTGGGCGCACTGCTGGGCAAAGGACCGGATCGCGGCATGCAAATCCAAAAACCGCAGATTGCGGTGCTGACAACGCCGGCCTTGCCCGACGATCTGCCGCTCAATCTGCTGGGACGCCGCCCCGACATCGTGGCGGCCCGCTGGCAGGTCGAAGCTGCCGGCAGCGGCATCAAAGCCGCCAAGGCGCGCTTCTATCCGGATATCAATCTGTCGGCTTCGATCGGTTTCGAATCGCTGGCCGATGCCAATCCATTTACCGCCGCCAGCCGCGCCATTACCTTCGGCCCCGCGATCAGCCTGCCGATTTTCGATGCCGGCGCATTGCGCGCCAATTTGAAAGGCCAGGTTGCCGCTTACGATCTGGCGGTGGCCAATTACAACCAGGCTTTGAACGACGCCTATGCCGATGTCGCCCATCAGATTGCAGCGATCCATTCGATCGATGCGCAACTGCCGATTCGGCGTGAAGCCGTCTCTGCGGCACAACGCGGATTTGCACTGGCGCAGCAACGTTATCGCCTCGGGCTGACATCGCAATTGGTAACCGTCAGCGCCGAAACCACGCTGTTGAGTCAGCAGCAGATCCTGCTGGGGCTGGAAGTCAACCGCCGCAATCAGCAAATCGGCCTGTTCAAGGCACTGGGCGGCGGTTTCGATGCCGCCACCGCCGGACTCGGCCAGAACACGGTTCGACAGTAATAAGGCAGCCGTCATTCGGCCCGAACGCCGAACCCATGCAAATCACATTCAATATCAGCCCTTACTATTTATTGCGGAGTCATCCATGAGCGCCAATAATCCCACAGAACAAACAGCGGCGGCGGCCCCACCTAACGGAAACGCAAATGGCAAGCGCAAACGCCAATTGGTGGTGGTGACGCTGCTTATTCTTATCGTAGCGATTGCGTTATTCCTTTACTGGTTCCTGCACGTCCGTTTTTACGAATCGACCGACGATGCCTACGTCGGCGGCAACGTAGTCCAGATATCGTCGCAGGTCGGCGGCACTGTCACAGCGGTAAAAGCCGACGATACCCAAATCGTGCAAGCCGGCCAGCCGCTGGTTGCACTGGATGCGGCCGATGCGCAGGTCGCCATGGCGCAAGCCGAAGCCGCATTGGCGCAAGCGGTGCGCCAGACGCGCCAGGTGTTTCTCAACAACGATAATCTGGAAGCGGCGCTGACCACTGCACAGACCAATCTCGATCGCGCCCGCGAAGATCTGCGCCGCCGCCAGGCCGGCATCGATGCCGGCGCGGTATCGCAGGAAGATTTGACGCATGCGCAGGATGTCGTCAAAACGATGACCTCCGCACTGAAGCAGGCGCACACGGCGCTGGCCGCCAATCAGGCGCTGACCGATAAAACCAGCGTGACCGAACACCCGAACGTGCAGCAGGCCGCGGCGCAAGTGCGCAATGCCTATCTGAATTTCTCGCGCGTGAATGTAAGCGCGCCGATTACCGGTTTTGTATCGAAACGCTCGGTGCAAGTCGGTCAGCGCATCGCTGCCGGCACGCCGATGATGGCCATCGTTCCACTGCAACAGATCTGGATCGACGCCAACTTCAAGGAAAGCCAGCTCAAGCATATTCACTTGGGCCAGGCGGTTGAAGTGGTGTCCGATGCCTACGGTTCGGATGTGGTCTTTCACGGCGTTATACAAGGATTTTCAGCCGGCACCGGCAGCGCGTTTTCGTTGCTGCCTGCGCAAAATGCCACCGGCAACTGGATCAAGGTAGTGCAACGTGTCCCCGTCCGTGTCGCACTCGATCCGGAAGAAGTCAAAGCGCATCCGCTGCGGGTCGGCCTGTCCACCACCGCCACCGTCGATCTGCGCAGCGAAAGTAAAGTCAAACCGGCCACGACCGATTATCAAACCGATATCTACAAGGATTTGAGCGCGCAGGCCGACGTGATCGTTCGCAGAATCATCGCTCAGAATGCCGGTCCTGCCGGCAATGCCGATGTTTCCAATATCGATCATATGGGCATGAAACAAGGCCGCCACACCATCGGCACACCGCGGACCTGATCGAAGCCCATCATCATGGCAACCAAGCTTCCCTATACACCGCCGCCACCGCTGACCGGCGCCAACCTGCTGTTGGGCACGCTCGCGGTTTCGCTGGCGGTGTTCATGAACATTCTCGACACCTCGATCGCCAACGTCGCTATTCCGACCATTTCCGGCGATATGGGCGTATCGGTCGATGAAGGCACCTGGGTCATCACCTCGTTTGCCGCCGCCAACGCAATCTCGATTCCGCTGACCGGCTGGCTGACGCAGCGTGTCGGCCAGGTAAAACTGTTCGTCTCCTCGATCCTGCTGTTCGTTATCGCGTCCTGGTTATGCGGCCTGGCGCCGACCCTGCCGATTTTATTGGGTGCGCGCGTAATGCAGGGTTTGGTGGCCGGGCCGATGGTGCCGTTGTCGCAGGCTTTGCTGCTCGGCTCTTATCCGAAATCGCGCTCTTCTTTTGCGCTAGCCTTGTGGGCGATTACGGCGGTGGTGGCGCCGGTGGCCGGTCCGGCGCTGGGCGGCTGGATTACGGATTCCTATAAATGGCCGTGGATTTTTTATATCAATATTCCGGTTGGCCTTTTTGCTGCCGGCATGACCTGGTTTATCTACAAATCGCGCGAAACGCCGATCAAAAAACTGCCGATCGACCGCATCGGCCTGGTGTTGCTGATTATCTGGGTTGCGGCGCTGCAGATCATGCTCGACAAGGGTAAAGATCTGGATTGGTTCGCTTCACCGACCATCGTCACCCTGGGCATTATCGCCGCTGTGAGTTTTTCGTATTTCCTGATCTGGGAATTGAATAACGATCACCCGATCGTCGATTTGCAGTTATTCAAAAAACGTAATTTCGCAGGCGGCACGGTCGCGATCTCCATCGGCTACGGCGTGTTTTTCGGCAATCTGGTTCTGTTGCCGCAATGGATGCAGCAATACCTCGGCTATCGCTCCATCGATGCCGGGCTGGCGACCGCACCGATCGGTATTTTTGCGATTATCGTGACGCCCTTTGTCGGTAAATTCCTGCCCCGTTCGGATGCACGCTGGATGGCCACCGCTGCCTTTTTTGGTTTTGCCCTGGTTTTTTATCTGCGCTCGCTCTACAACCTGCAAGTCGATACGTTTCACGTTATCTTGCCGACCTTGCTTCAGGGTATTCCAATGGCCTTGTTCTTCGTGCCGCTGACGGTTGTGTTGTTGTCCGGCCTGCCGCCCGAACGCATTCCGGCCGCCGCCGGATTATCGAATTTCGTGCGGGTTTTCTGCGGCGCGGTCGGTACTTCGGTTGCCACGACAGCCTGGAATAACCGGACCATCATTCATCACGCGCAATTGACCGAACACGCTACCGTTTATAGCCCTGTGCTGCAGCAATCGGTGAGCGACATTCACAACACGCTGGGCCTGGATCAGGCGCAAACGCTGGGCATGATCGAACGCAATCTTTCAGCGCAGGCCGCCATGCTGGGAATCAATGACATTTTCTGGATATCGGCCGTGATCTTTATCGTGATCATTCCACTGATCTGGATTACCAAGCCGGTCAAGCAGGGGGCCGCCAGCGCCGAGGCGAGTGCAGCGGCGCATTGATGCCGCGGCGCCGACACCGATCGGTTGCAAAGATACATTGTAAAAAAAATGCGCTGCCGATCGATATCGGCAGCGCATTTTTCATTTGCATGACCCTATTGCCTGATTCGGCTTATTTCAATTGCTCCGCATGAAACGCCAGATGATCATGCATCACGGTAGCGATGAAATAATAACCGTGATCGTAACCGGCATGGCGCCGCAGGCTCAAGGGCTGCCCGGCTTTTTCGCAGGCAGCTTCAAACAGCTCCGGCAAAAGCTGCTTCTGGCGCAGAAACTGATCGTTCAAACCCTGGTCGATCAAGATGCCGGAAGTCAGCGGCGAAGTGCGCTCCGCCATCAATTCGCAGGCGTCATGTTCGCGCCAGGTTTCACGGTCGGCGCCCAGATAAAGTCCGAACGCTTTTTGTCCCCAGGGGCTTTGCATCGGCGCGGCGATCGGCGCAAGTGCCGAAACCGAGCGGAACAGATCGGGATGGCGCAATGCCAGCGTCAGTGCGCCGTGCCCGCCCATCGAATGGCCGAAGATGCCGACATCGCCAGCGCGTGCCGGAAATTCGGCCATGATCAACGGCAGCAGATCTTGCACCAGATAACTTTCCATCCGGAAGCGCTGGCTCCACGGCGCCTCGGTGGCATCCAGGTAAAACCCGGCGCCATCGCCGAAGTCCCAGTTATCCGCAACGCTGGCGATGCCGGTATTGCGTGGGCTGGTATCCGGCGCCACCAACATGAGGCCGTGTTCGGCGGCATAGCGCTGAGCACCGGCCTTGATCATGAAAGTCTCTTCGGTGCAGGTTAAACCCGCCAGAAAAAACAAGACCGGCACCGGCCCTTGCAAAGCCTGCGGCGGTTTATAAACCGAAAACTTCATCGGCAAACCGATGGCAGCCGAATCATGCTGGTAATACCCTTGTACACCGCCGAAGCATTGCGTTTGCGTAATTGTTCTCATCTTGTTCTCATCGTTTTTTAGTCTCTTTTTTTAAAACTCCACCACCGAACGGATGGATTCGCCGCTCTTCATCAATTCGAAGCCGCGGTTGATGTCTTCCAGTTTCAGCTTGTGGGTGATCAAATCGTCGATATTCAATTTGCCATCCATATACCAGTCGACGATCTTCGGCACGTCGGTGCGG
>DASYCG010000039.1:0-10863 GCA_036500325.1 Herbaspirillum sp.
GGCGTGCCGGTCGACAGCGTCACCTATTACACCGGCGGCGAAGAAGAGCCGAACCGCGACGAAAAGCTGAAGCTCGATCTGCCGTCGAACATCAAAGTGCAAAGCATCGGCCCGACGCAGACATTGGCATCGATGCTGGTCACCGGCGAAATCGATGCGCTGTACACCGCGCGCATGCCGTCGACCTTCCATACCGGCGGCGGCAAGGTCAAACGCCTGTTCGAAAACTTCGTGCCGGTCGAGCAGGAATACTACACACGCACCGGCATCTTCCCGATCATGCATACGCTGGTGATCCGCCGCGATATCTATGAAAAGAATCGCTGGGTTGCGCAATCGCTGTACAAGGCATTCGCCGAAGCGCAGCAAGAGACTTACAAGGATCTGTACGAAACCGCCGCATTGAAAACCATGCTGCCGTTCCTGACTGCACACGTGGAAGAAACACAGCGCGTGATGGGCAAGGATTTCTGGCCGTACGGTTTCAAGGAAAACGAAAAGACGCTGGATACGTTCCTGCGCTATCACTTCGAGCAAGGCCTGTCGAAGAAATTGCTGACGCCGAAAGATCTGTTCGCGCCGGAAACGCTGGAATCGTTCAAGATCTAAAGCATGCGGGCACGTTGGCATCGATAGGCGCCAACGTTATCCCGTAGTCGTTTTGCCGTAGTTTTGCAGCCTTCCGCAATCGTCGAATCAATCGCTACACTGGAATTACACATGTCGGATAATCAAGATCAAAACGCCAAGCGCGGCCATAACATCGAAGACCATATGTACGGTCAGGAATTTAATCATGTGCATGAAGAAGGCGAAGATGCCGATCATGACCACGATGATTTCGACGTCGAAGAGGGCGCGCTGGAAGACAATCCGGTGTGGCAGCAAGATCATGTATCGCTGGTCAGCGTCGGTATCGACATCGGTTCGTCGGGAACGCAGGTCATTTTTTCGCGCATCAAATTACGCCGCATGGGTGAAGACCTGTGCAGCCGTTATTTCGTGGTGTCGCGCGAAACCCTGTTCCAGTCGCCGGTGGCGTTGACGCCGTATCAAAGCGAAACCCGCATCGATGAAGCTGCGTTGGGTTCGATCATCGATGATGCTTACGCAGGCGCCGGATTGCATCCCGACGATATCGATACCGGCGCCGTGATTTTGACCGGCGAAGCGTTGCGCCGGGAAAATGCGCAAAGCATTTCGGCGATGTTGGCGGAAATGGGCGGTGAATTCGTTTGCGCCACCGCCGGCCATCATATGGAATCGATGCTGGCGGCTTACGGCTCCGGCGCCGCGCGCGCCTCGCACGATCTGGGCAAGCGCGTGTTGAACATCGATATCGGCGGCGGCACCACCAAGCTGGCGATTGTCGAAGGCGGCAAGGTCAAAGGCACTGCTGCCGTGCATATCGGCGGCCGTCTGCTGGTGGTCGATGAAGCGCAAAAAATCGTTCGCCTGGACCCGACCGGCCGTTATCTCGCGCATGCCGCCGGATTCGACTGGAAACTGGGCGACACTGCTTCCGTGCAAGATATGGAAACCGTGGCCGACTGGATGGCCGAGGCCTTGATCGCAGCGGTCAGCGCATCGTCGCTATCGGAAGATGTCGAGCAATTGCGCCTGACCGATCCGCTGGAAAATTTCGGTCCTATCGAAGGCGTGATGTTTTCGGGCGGCGTGGCCGAATATGTGTATGACCGCGAACAGCGCGACTTCGGCGATATGGGCCGCAAGCTGGGCTCTGCATTGCGCCGCAAGATCGAAGGCGGCGCCTTGCCGTGGACCATGTTGCCGGCCGGCGAATGCATTCGCGCCACCGCACTGGGCGCATCGGAATATTCGGTGCAACTGAGCGGCAACACCACGTATATTTCCAATCCCGGCAAGCTGTTGCCGAAACGCAATTTGCAAGTATTGCAGCCGAGCTACGATACCAGCGGCGAGATCGTTCCCGATCAACTGGCGCAGGCAATCCGCAATCACTACAAGTCGTTCGATCTGGTCGAGGGCGAATCCGAAGTGGCGCTGGCTTTCCGCTGGAGCGGCGCGCCGTCGTATAAACGCATTTTCGCGTTTGCCAACGGCATCGTGCAAGCCATGAGCAGCACGCTGGCGCAAAAGCAGCCGCTGTATCTGATTCTGGATGGCGACCTGGCGCATACGCTGGGCAATCTCCTGCGCAATGAAATGGACATCACCAGCGAAATTCTGGTGATCGACGGTATCGTGCTGTGGGATTTCGACTATATCGATCTGGGCCGCATCCGCATGCCGTCGCAGACGGTGCCTGTGACCGTTAAATCGCTGGTGTTCAGCCAGGACCCGCGCACGCCGCTCGGCAATGCGCGCAACGATCTGAAATACCGTCCGCATGTCAAAGAACACGGTCACGGCCATACCCATGGCCACGGTCATTCGCATACGCACGGCGATGGCCCTGGACAGCATAAGCACTGATGATTTATTTCGGAGGTGATCCTTCGACAGGCTCAGGGCGAACGGTTTTCTTTAAATTTTCACAAACCCGTTCGCCCTGAGCAGCCGCAATGCGGCGTGTCGAAGGGTCACCTCAACAGGTAAAAATTAAAGTTTGAAGCGTCGGCATTGAGGAAAAAACATGGAAACGATCGAGCAAAAGAAGCAGATGTTGGTGGACGCAATCCTGATGATGGAGCGCGCCCAGGTCATTGATTTCAATGGTCACTTCAGCTGCAGGGTGCCTGGCGCCGATCACATGCTGATCAATTCCGGGAAGTCGGTGCGGAGCGCCTTGACGGTCGACGACATCATTACCATCGATTTCGACGGCAATCCGATTGGAACCGACGTCGTGCCGCCGATGGAATTTCATATCCACTCGGAAATGTACCGCGCGCGGCCCGACGTCAACGCGGTGGTGCATACCCATCCGCTCTGGTCGACGCTGTTCAGCATGGCCGGCATCCCGGTGCAGCCGGTGATCATGCAAGCGGCCGTGCTGGGCGAAATCCGCCAGTTCCCGAAAACCGCCTCGATCAATACCAAGCCGCTCGGCGAAGAACTCGCCGCGGCGATGGGCAAGCACCGCGTCATCATGCTCAAATCGCATGGCTCGATGATTGCCGCCGAAGGCATCATCGAAGCCTTCGTGCTCGGTTTCTACCTCGAAGAAACCGCGCAACGCCAACACATGGCCATGCAGATCGGCTCTCCTACCGTTTTGACGCCGGAACAATGCGCCGTCATCAACGGAAACCTGTGGAAACCCAATTTGCTGCGCAAAGTCTGGGACTACCATCAAGGTAAATTGCACCGTTAAGATGCACGTGCGGGTCGACCCAGACTCCGCCCGAAATATTAAGTTTATTTAATACGATTTAGTGCGCCATACCAGACCCTTTCACAAGGGTCTGGTATAGACTACTTATAGGCGAAACTTGTGCAAAAAACAACATAGATTGTTATTGACATTGACCGCTCACGTATGTAAATTCACATGTCTTTCTATGTAGACCGACGGTCCACATAACGGAACAATTATTAAAGCCCTAACGCTAAGAATTGGCCGTGAAAACGACAAGACAATTCACACTCAGGAGACACAGCGACATGGAAGCTGTAGGACAAATTACTGCTGTACCCCCGGCCAAGCGAAAGCGTTGGCAGAACATTGAACTGAAATGGCTCATTATCGGGGTGAGCGTATTGGTTGTAGCCTATCTGGCACTGATGCCTTTAGGTTTTCTGTTGTGGCAGAGTTTCTTCACGCCGCAAACCTTCGCCAAAGCGGCGGAATTCACGTTCGATAATTACATCACCGCGTATACAAGTGTCGAAACACTGAAATTGTTCTTCAATTCGGTGACATTCGCGATCGGTACCTCTTTGTTTGCTTTCGTCGTCGGCACCGCGCTGGCCTGGATGAACGAACGTACCAATACGCCGCTTAAATCCCTGTTTTTCGCGCTCTCCATCATCCCGCTGATTATTCCCGGCATCCTGTTCACCGTGGCGTGGATTCTGCTGGCCAGCTCGAAGATCGGTATCGTCAATCTGATGCTGCAACACTGGTTCAACACCGACTATGTGTTCGTCAACATCTATTCGATGTGGGGCATGATCTGGGTCGACGGTCTGCACTATTCGTCGATGGCCTTCCTGATCATGACAGCGGCGTTCCGTTCGATGGATCCATCGCTTGAAGAGTCGGCAATGATGAGCGGCGCCAGCGTGCCGCAAATCGCCTGGCATATCACGTTGAAACTGACCTGGCCTGCGATTTTCGCGACCATTCTGATTCTGTTCGTTCGGTCGATCGAATCGTTCGAAGTGCCGGCGCTGCTCGGCCTGCCGGTCGGCATCCAGGTGTTCACGTCGTCCATTTATGAAGCGATCCATCAGTATCCTAGTCAAATCGGTCTGGCCTCGTCGTATGCGGTCACGCTGCTGCTGATTACCACTGTCGGTATTTATTTCCAGTCCAAGCTGTCCAGCCAGGGCAGCAAGTACTCGACCGTGACCGGCAAGGGCTTCCGTCCGCGTGCAATGGATCTGGGTAAGTGGAAATATGTGACTGCGTCGATTTTCATTTTGTATTTTGCGCTGATCGTGATTCTGCCGTTCCTGGTCTTAGTGTGGTCCTCGCTGCAAAAGTTCTACAGCGTGCCATCGATGCAGGCGCTGCACAATCTGAGCTTCGATGCGTATAAATTCATCTGGAATTATCCGACCTTGATCAGCGCGGTCGGCAACAGCTTGTGGCTGGCAGTGGGCACCGCTACGGTGGTCATGCTGCTGACATCGGTGATCTGCTGGATCGTGGTCAAGACCAAGCTTCCGGGCCGCTGGCTGCTGGATAACCTGGCATCGTTGCCGATGGTGTTCCCAGGCCTGGTGCTCGGTCTGGCGATCATGATTTTCTACCTGAACGTCAATATCGGTGTCTACGGCACGATGTGGATCATGTTCATCGCTTATGTCACGCGCTTCATGCCTTACGGCTTGCGCTACAACACGACGTCGATGCTGCAGATTCATAAAGAGCTGGAGGAATCGGCGGCGATGAGCGGCGCATCCTGGTCCACCACGTTCTGGCGCATCATTCTGCCGCTGCTGAAACCGGGCATGCTGGCCGGCTGGATTTACATCCTGATCGTCTCGATCCGTGAACTGTCTACCTCAATCCTGTTGTACAGCCCCGATACCGAAGTTGTGTCGGTGCAGATCTGGGAATTGTGGGAAAACGGACAATACGTCGAACTGTCGGCACTCGGTGTGATGTTCATCATCGCCTTGTTCATACTCGTCATGATTGCCCAATTAATCGGCAAGAAATTCGGCGTCAAAGAAGACTGATCAAATAAAGGTAGGAGATAAATTATGTTAAACGTAAACGCCTTATTCACTGAATACCCGAACGACAAGGGTGAGATCGTCAAAGCTGCGCAAGACGTCACTTTTGAAGTTCCGGAAGGAAAACTGTTCACGCTGCTCGGCCCTTCGGGCTGCGGCAAAACCACGACATTGCGTTCGATCGCCGGTCTGGAACGTCCACGCGCCGGTGAAATTACCGTCGGCGGCGTGACGGTATTTTCGTCGGCCAAGAACATTTTCGTCGCGCCCAACAAACGTAACTTCGGCATGGTGTTCCAGTCGTATGCGATTTGGCCGCACATGAATGTGTTCAAGAACGTTGCGTTCCCGCTCAACGTCGGCACCAAGAAATACAGCAAGAAGGAAATCGAAGACAAAGTGATGCGCGTGCTGACAGCCGTCGGCCTGGATCACGTTGCCGATCGCGAAGCGACCAAGATGTCCGGCGGCCAGCAACAACGTCTGGCGCTGGCGCGCGCTCTGGTGATGGAACCGAAGCTGTTGCTGCTCGACGAACCGCTGTCGAACCTGGATGCGAAACTGCGTGAACGGATGCGCTTCGAATTGAAACGCATGCAGCGCGAACTCGGCCTGACGACGATTTATGTGACCCACGATCAGGGCGAAGCGCTGGCGCTGTCGCACGAAATCGCTGTCATGAACGCCGGCCGCGTGGTGCAGATCGGTTCGCCGCGCGATATCTACGAACGTCCAACCAATAAGTTCGTCGCCGATTTCGTCGGCCTGACCAATTTCCTGGATGCGACGATCGAAGCGCCGGACGGCGAAGAAGATCGCTATCGCGTTCAATCCAGCATCGGCCAGCTCAGCGTGACGTCGATGGATCGTTTCGCCAAGGGCGATGCGGTGCTGGTGTCGGTACGTCCTGAAGATGTGGAGTTGTACGAACAGCGTCCTGACGGCGTGAACGTCATCGAAGCCACAGTCGACTTCAAGGTGTTCCTGGGCGAATACATGGATTATCAACTCAAGATCGGCGAACAGCAGATCCTGGCCCGGGTCCATCCAAGGTTCAAGGCATCGGTCGGCGGCAAGGTTTACATGCGTTTGAATCCTGAGAAATGCATCACGATTCAGGATAACCAGCAGTACCGGAAAGCAGCGTAATTATGGCCGTCACTGTGTTCCGTAAAAAGGTGCGCGGTGCGGCAATTGCCGTAGCAGGTTTGATGGCGTCGTTATTGGTTGCGGCCAACGCCTGCGCGCAAGCGCAGGCGGCGGTTCCGATCGCAATGTACGACGGTCCGGACCGCACCCAGCGCCTGATCGAAGGCGCTAAAAAAGAAGGCTCGCTGAATCTCTATACCTCGATGGCGGAAAAAGACGATCGTCTCCTGATCGAAGCTTTCGAGAAAAAGTACGGTGTGAAGGTCAAGGTCTTCCGTTCTACCAAAAATGTTTTATTGCAACGGGTTATTTCGGAAGCGCAGGCAGGCCATTACGAAGCGGATTTCATTGGAAATCCTTGCCCGGAAATGGAAGCGCTGGTACGTGAGAAATTATTGCAGCCGGTCAAGTCGCCGGTGCAAAAAGATTTGATCCCGGCGGCATTGCCGGCACATCGCCAGTGGACCGGCATGCGGGTGTATCTGTTCGTCGAGCCGTACAACACGAATAAAGTCAGCAAGGATGAATTGCCGAAGACGTATGCCGATCTGCTCGATCCGAAATGGAAAGGCCGGCTCGGTATCGAATCGAAGCAGCAGGAATGGTTTTATACCCTGGTGCAGACGATGGGCGAAGAGAAGGGCTTGAAGTATTTCCGCGATCTGATGAAGAACAATCAGGTAACGCAGCATAACGGCAACTCGCTGCTGACCAATATGGTGGTTTCCGGCGAAGTACAGATGGGGCTCGGCTTGTACAGCTATCTGGCCGATCAGCGAAAGGCCGGCGGCGCGCCGATCGATTACGTGGAATTGTCGCCGACGATTGCTTACACCGACGGCCTGGGCATTCCGGCCAAGGCGCCGCATCCCTACGCGGCCACACTGTTTTACGACTTCATGTTGACCGACGGGCAAAAGATCGTCTCGGAAAACAAGGCCATGACGACCAACAAGCGCGACCAGGCGGCGTTGGCCAAATTCAATCCGGTATTCATGGACGCCGGCCACGTGCTGGATAGCTACGACAGATGGATCAAGTTATATAACGACGTTTTGAACGGCCGCTAGCACTAAAGCCTTCCAGGCCGGCAAGACTGAAGGAATCGAATAAATGAATGCACAAGATAATGTCCTGCTGACACGCACCGGCCCCGGCACGCCGATGGGCGACGTGTTTCGGCGTTATTGGATTCCTGCATTGATGTCTTCCGAAATGCCGGAGTGCGATGGCGAACCGGTGCGGGTAAAGATTTTGTCGGAACGTCTGATCGCGTTTCGCGACACCGAAGGCAAGCTGGGCCTGATGGATGAGTTCTGTGCGCATCGCGGCGTTTCGCTGTGGTTCGGCCGCAATGAAGAAAACGGCCTGCGCTGCCCCTACCACGGCTGGAAATACGATACCACCGGCCAATGCGTGGATGTGCCGTCGGAATCCGCCGAGAGCGGCTACTGCAAGAAAATCAAACTGACCTCCTATCCGCTGATCGAGCGCGGCGGCATCCTGTGGACTTATATGGGGCCGCCCGAACTGCAGCCTGAATTGCCGATGTACGAATGGGCGACTGTGCCGGACGCCAACCGCTTCATTTCCAAGCGCGCGCAGGAATGCAATTATCTGCAAGCGATGGAAGGCGGTCTCGATTCCTTCCATTCGACCTTCCTGCACAAGATGTCGGTCGGCGAAGATCCGCTGCTCAAGCGCGATCCGCGCAGCCTGAAATTGCTGAAAGCCGATCAACAGCCGGAATTCGTTCCGCTTGAATCTCCCGGCGGCTTGTATATCGCTACCCGGCGCAACGCCGAGGACGACCAGTATTACTGGCGCGTCACGCAATGGCTGATGCCTTGCTTCAATCTGTTCCCGCCTTATGAAGGCAATCCTTACGGCGGCCACGCCTGGGTGCCGATCGACGACGAGCATGCGTATACCTGGAGCTGGGATTACCACCCGGACCGCGCATTGACTGCTGAAGAAATCGAAGCGATGAAAGCCGGCAAGGGTATTCACAGCCTGACCATCGAGGGCACTTCGCGGCCGATCGCCAACAAGGACAACGACTACCTGATGGATCGCGTTGCGCAAAAGGAAAAGAAGACTTTCTGCGGCGTAATGGGAGTTGCGGAGCAGGATGCGGCGGTGCAGGAAAGCATGGGGCCGATCGAAGACCGCAGCAGGGAAAATCTGGTCGGCACCGACAACGGCATCATCATGACGCGCAATCGTTTGCTGCGCGCCGCGAAGGCAGTCCGGGCCGGCAAAATGCCGCCGGGCGTCGATGCGGCGGCACAACGGGTGCGGGCTTTTTCTGCTGTGTTGCCACGTTCGGCGGCATTGCATTCCGCGCCTGAAATGCAGGTCAATACGACTGGAACCACAAAATGATCATCCGCGCCGCAGTTGCTTTCGTTGCACTCCTCGGCATGGCCGGTGTAACGGGCGCGCATGCCGCGGCGCCGGACCCGGCTGCCGTGGCCGCAATCACGCAATACAAAGGCGCGGATCGCTCGCAGCGCTTGATTGCCGGCGCCAAAAAAGAGGGCGAGCTGCTGATCTACAGTTCGCTTGAGGCCAGCGATCTGGCTGCTCTCAACAATGCGTTCGAGGCGAAATACGGCGTCAAGGTCAAGACCTGGCGCGCCGCTTCCGATTCTATTCTGCAACGCGCGCTGGCCGAGGCGAAAGCCGGCCGTTTCGATGTCGACGGCATCGATGTCAGCACGCCGATCCTGGAGGCGATGCACCGGGAGAAGTTGTTGTCGCCGGTTCAATCGCCTTATCTGGCGGATATGTTGCCGCAGACCGTGCCGGCGCATCATGAATACGTCGGTTCGCGCCTGAATGTGTTTGTGCAGATGTACAACACGAATCTGGTAAAAAAAGAGGCTTTGCCGAAAACCTATTACGAGCTGCTCGATCCTAAATGGAAAGGCAAGCTCAGCGTCGAAGCAACCGACGATGACTGGTTTGCCACATTGGTGCATGCCCTGGGCGAAAAAAAGGGATTGCAACTGTTTCACGATATCAAGGCAGGTAACGGCCTGTCGGTGCGTAAAGGGCATACGTTGTTGACCAAGCTGGTGGCGTCCGGCGAAGTGCCTATGGCGTTGGCGGTTTATAACTTTACGGCGACCCAGGTCAGGGATAGCGGCGCACCGGCCGATTGGTTTGTGATATCGCCGGCAATCGCGCGCGCCAACGGACTCGGCATCACCAGCCACGCGCCGCATCCGTATGCGGCAATGCTTTATTACGACTTCATCCTCAGCGATGACGGTCAGCAGATTTTGCTCAAGCGCGGCTTCATGCCGTCGAGCATCAAGATTCAGACGCCTTTCAGCAAGATGGCTTTGAAAGTAGTGGATCCGGCGCAGATGCTGGACGATGGCGATAAGTGGACACGTCTCTACGATCAAATCGTGGTCAAGGGTAATAATTAAGCGGTAATTCAGCAGCAGTACAGGACAGCACGACAGCACTAGACAGCACTAAACAGCACAACCAGGAGAACAGCATGAGCACCGAACAGCCTAAACAAGAGAAGTATCACCACAATAAGAACCGTATTTTCGTGCGTGAAATTTCTGACGCGTACAGCCTGAAGGCCGAACTGGAGCGTCTGCGCAATATGCCGCGCGTGCGCCGCGGTGCTGATATCGCCATGACCGATGGTCCGCAGGCATACAGCCGCCATTATGTCGAACCGAAGGATGGCATCACGCAGAATTTCCATTTGCATCTGGAAGAGTATTCCCCAGGCGGAAAATCGCAAAAGCATGGCCACGTCAACGAAGCGGCGTTTTACATTCTGGACGGCGACGGCTATGAGATTCACGATGGCATCCGTTACGACTGGACTGCAGGCGATATCGCGATCGTGCACAACAACTGCGTTCACCAGCATTTCAACGCCAGCAACACCAAGCCGGCCCGCGCATTGGTCTTGAAGACCAAGCCTATGTATCTGTTCATGAATATGTTGTTCCAGTATCAAGTGGAACACCGGACGGATGAAGTCGCAGAAGGCGGCGAAGGCTTTGTGCCGCGTACGGCCGAGGATGACTACAACCATCCGAAGTGATCGGTATAGGCAAAGCGCAACGGAGCAACAAATAGAGCAACAGCAGAGTAACAAGTAAAGGAATCAGCATGGCGTGGGGCGAATCAAAGGCCTGGTTGACAGGCACGGAAAACAAAAAGCTGTATCAGGATCTGTTGGATGACGCGGCAGAAGCGCCGGCCCGCAACGGCAAGCGCAAGAAAGTGGTCCATCCAAGCGACATGCCTTGGGAAATGTCGCGTCAGGGCATTCTCAAGCATCTGCTGAATGAACAGATGAATACCCGCATGGAATCGGTGGATGCGTACATGTTGCTGATCCCG
>DASYCG010000040.1:0-13937 GCA_036500325.1 Herbaspirillum sp.
GTCTGGGGCGCGGATCGCGTCGGCATGCATCTGGCGCCGGGCCGCGATAGTCACGACATGGGCGATTCGGATCCGGCAGCAACTTTCGGCTACGTGGCGGAACAACTGGGCAAGCGCAATATCGCCTTCATCTGCGCACGCGAAGGCCAAAGCGCCGGCAGCCTCGGCCCGCAACTGAAGAAAGCGTTCGGCGGCGTGTACATCGCCAACCAGATGCTGACCAAGGAATCGGCCCAGGCATTGCTGGACGCAGGCGATGCCGATGCGGTGGCATTCGGTAAGTGGTTTATCGCTAATCCCGATTTGCCGAAGCGCCTGAAACTCGATGCGCCTTTGAATGAGCCTGTGCCGGAAACGTTTTATGCGCCGACACCGGAAGGTTATGTCGACTATCCTGCGCTGGCATGATGTTGGCAAAAACGCTGAAAAAATAGGATTCTTCGAATTAGCCTCTCTCTATATATAGTGGGGATTCGGTAGGAATCGCTGTTTTAATCGCGCTGCTGCTTTAATCCAGCTGTTTCGATCAACGGCCGTCGCTTGCGACGGCCGTTTCGCTTCTCCGGCAGCAAAAAGAGCGTAATTCGGTGATAATCTGCGCGTTCTGCTCCATCTAATCAGAGTGCATCAATGAAATGCGCTCATTCAATTTTTTCGCCATGCAAACTGCTGCCGCTCCGAAAGACCGTACCCACTGGCTTCCCTATCTGGTTGCGGCAACTTTTTTCATGGAGTATCTCGACACCACGGTGATCGCCACGGCATTGCCGCAGATGGCCAGATCGTTCAACGTCGGCCCGAATGAAATCAGTCTGGGGATGACGGCCTACATGCTGGCGCTGGCGGTGTTTATTCCGGTCAGCGGCTGGGTCGCCGACCGCTTCGGTTCGCGTACGGTGTTCGGTGGCGCGATCGTGGTGTTTACCTTGGCGTCTATCCTGTGCGGCCTGTCGGACGGCATGTATGAATTCACTGCAGCGCGCGTATTGCAGGGTATCGGCGGTGCGATGATGGTGCCGGTCGGGCGTTTGATCGTGGTCCGCAATACCGAAAAAAGCCGCCTGATGCAGGCCATTGCGACGATTACCTGGCCGGCGATTGCCGCGCCGGTGATCGGGCCGCCGATCGGTGGATTCATCACCACTTACGCAACCTGGCGCTGGATATTTTTGCTCAACGTGCCGTTCGGTATCGCTGCGCTGATTGCTGTCATCGTCCTGGTGCGCAATGAACGCGGCTCTGAGAAAAAGCCGTTGGATGTGGTCGGCGTGGTGCTGAGCGGCATCGCGTTGACGTCGGTGCTGTACGGCACCGAACTGGCCAGCCAGACCGATGGCAATGTATGGACGGCATTGGCGTTTCTGGCGGTCGGCGCGGTGTTCGGCTTTATCACTTATTGGCATGCCGCCCACCGGGACCACCCGCTGATCGATTTTTCGACGCTGAAAGTGCCGACTTTTTCGGTCACCATCATTACCGGTTCTTTTACGCGTATCGGCATCGGCGCGGTGCCTTATCTGATGCCGTTGCTGTTTCAGATCGGCTTCGGCATGTCGGCGTTTACCTCGGGTTTGCTGTTGCTCGGCAGCGCGATGGGTAACCTCACCATGAAGGCGTTCGTCATGCCGGTGCTCAAGCGTTTCGGTTTCCGCAATGTGTCGATCGTCTCGGTGACGACCTGCGGCTTGATGACGATCGCCTGCGCCTTCATGACGCCGTCGACGCCGATTGTCTTGGTCTTGCTGATTGTATTTGCTTATGGCGTGTCGCGCTCGATGCAGTTTTCCACGTTGGCGATTCTGGCCTATGCCGACATCCCGCCGACATTGATGAATCCGGCCAGCACCTTGTGGAGCGCGTCGTCGCAAATGATGATCGGCATGGGGATTGCGTACGGCGCGGTCTCGCTGCGGTTTGCCGATTTCCTGCATGGCGGCGGCGCCAGCGCCGCCGGCGCATCCTTCACGATGAGCGACTTCCGCGTGGCGTTTATTCTGGGCGGCGTGCTGACGCTGATTTCCGTGCTGGGTTATGTCGGCATGGCGCGCGATGCCGGAGCCGGCATCGGCGGCGCCAACAAGGCGCGTTCTTGATGACGGCAGTATCGAAGGAAGATAGCTGCGCGTAAAACACATGGCTTTGTCTTTCTGGCAACGCTTCAAACCTCCCACATTCTCCCTCCCATACGTTTTTTACAAAACGTATACACCCCCCTCCCAAGTCTTTACGAATTTTTTAGACCCTTCTCGCTAAAGTCCTCTTGTACCAATTCAAGTTACTCGGGGGTCTCATGGACATCGTTTATATCGGCGCACTTGTTGCGTTTTTCGTCGTCAGCTGGGCATTTGCCGTCGGCTGCCAAAAATTGAGGGGAACGCTATGAACGCGTTTTATATCGTGGGTGCAGTAGTGTCGGTCGCTCTGCTGGTTTATCTGCTGGTGGCGCTGATAAAGGCCGAGGAGCTTTAATATGACAAACCAATCGATTGTCTTATTGGTAGTGTTTTTGGCGGTATTGCTGGCATTGGCCTATCCGCTCGGTTTATATATGGCGAAGGTCGGAGAGGATGCGCCGATCAAGGGGTTGGGCTGGCTGCGCCGCTTCGAACATTGGATGTACCGCCTGGCCGGTCGCGATTCGCATGCAACGATGAACTGGAAAACCTATGCCGTTGCGCTGCTGGCGTTCAATGTGCTGGGCGCGCTGTTCGTCTACGGCGTGCAGCGCCTGCAACTCTGGCTGCCGCTCAACCCGCAAGGCATGGCCAACGTCAGCCCTGATTCATCGTTCAACACCGCCGTCAGCTTTGCGGCCAATACCAATTGGCAAGGCTATGGCGGCGAAGCGACGATGAGTTATTTCACGCAAATGATCGCGCTGGCAGGACAGAACTTCTTCTCTGGCGCCACCGGCATCGCGGTGGTGTTCGCGTTGATCCGCGGCTTCACTTTGCGCTCGTCCAAGTCGATCGGCAATTTCTGGGTCGACCTGACGCGCTCCACTTTATATGTGCTGCTGCCGTTGGCGCTGATATTGGCAGTGTTCCTGGTCGGGCAGGGCGTGATCCAGAATTTCTCGCCCACCAAGACGGTCGCGCTGATCGATCAGGTCACTTATCAGAATCCGCAAAACGGCCCTGACGGACAGCCGCTGAAAGATGCCGCCGGCGCACCGGTGACCAAAGAAACGGTCGCCACCACGCAAAATCTGTCGATGGGACCGGTTGCTTCGCAGGAAGCGATCAAGATGCTGGGCACCAACGGCGGCGGTTTCTTCAACGCCAATTCGGCGCATCCTTATGAAAATCCGACCGCGCTCTCGAACTTCTTCGAGATGCTGGCGATCTTCATCATCCCCGCGGCCCTGTGCTTTGCCTTCGGCCGCATGGTCGGCGACATGCGGCAGGGCTGGGCGGTGCTGGCTGCGATGACGGTGGTATTCGCCATCGCCGCGCTGACCATTTTCTGGTCCGAGCAGCAAACCATTCCGGCGCTGCAAGCCATGGGGGTCGATCAGCATGCCAGCCTGCTGCAGGCCGGCGGCAATATGGAAGGCAAGGAAACCCGCTTCGGCATTAGCGCATCGTCCCTGTTTGCAACGGTCACCACGGCGGCTTCGTGCGGCGCGGTCAATGCGATGCACGATTCGCTGATGCCGCTGGGCGGCATGACCACCCTGCTGATGATGCAATTCGGCGAGGTGATTTTCGGGGGCGTCGGCACCGGCTTGTACGGCATGTTGATCTTCGCGATCCTGGCAGTGTTTATTGCCGGCCTGATGATCGGCCGCACACCGGAATATCTGGGCAAGAAAATCCAGGCCTACGACATGAAGATGACGTCGCTCGCCATTTTGGTGACGCCGGCGCTGGTGCTGATCGGCACGGCAATCGCTGTGATGTGCGATGCGGGCAAGGCCGGCATCCTGAATCCGGGGGCGCACGGTTTCTCGGAAGTCCTGTACGCCTTCACATCGGCCGCCAACAACAACGGCAGCGCGTTTGCCGGGCTGTCGGCCAACACACCGTTCTATAACGTCATGCTCGCCATTGCGATGTGGTTCGGCCGCTTTGCGGTGATCGTGCCGGTTCTTGCAGTCGCCGGTTCGCTGGCATCCAAGAAGCGTCTGGACGTAACGGCAGGCACCTTGCCGACGCACGGTCCGCTGTTCGTGACGTTGTTGATCGGTACCGTGGTGTTGCTGGGCGTATTGAATTACGTACCCGCGCTGGCATTGGGGCCGGTGGTCGAACATCTGCAATTGTTCGCCACGCACGTTGCTACACCGGTTCTTTCCACACATTAATAGGAGCTAGTCATGTCATCACGTAAAAGCTTGACGCTTTTCGATGCCGCATTGATCGGCCCAGCCGTCATCGATGCTTTCAAAAAATTGGGACCGCGCACACAGCTGCGCAATCCCGTGATGTTTGTCGTGTATATCGGCAGCATCCTGACCACTTGGCTGTTGATCCAGTCATGGACCGGCAAGGGCGAGGCCGAACCCGGCTTTATTCTGGCTATCACATTGTGGCTGTGGGTCACGGTATGGTTCGCCAACTTCGCCGAATCGCTGGCGGAAGGCCGCAGCAAGGCGCAAGCCGCTTCGCTGCGGGCCTTGAAACAAACCGTCAGCGCCAAGAAACTGGAAGCGCCGCGCCGTGGCAGCCGCTGGACCACGTTGCCTGCTTCTTCGCTGATCAAGGGCGATGTCGTATTGGTCGAAGCCGGCGATGTCGTGCCGGCCGACGGTGAAGTCATCGAAGGTATTGCTTCGGTCGACGAAAGCGCCATTACCGGTGAATCGGCGCCGGTGATCCGCGAATCGGGCGGCGATTTTTCGGCGGTGACCGGCGGCACGCGTGTCTTGTCGGATTGGCTGGTGGTGCGCGTTACGGTGAATCCCGGCGAAGCGTTTATCGATCGCATGATTGCCATGGTCGAAGGCGCCAAGCGCCAGAAGACGCCTAATGAAATCGCGTTGACGATTTTGCTGGTGGCATTGACGATTGTCTTTCTGCTGGTGACTGTGACCCTGTTGCCGTATTCGCTGTTCAGCGTGAGCGTGGCCGGGACAGGTTTGCCGGTGACGATCACCGTATTGGTTTCGTTGCTGGTTTGCCTGATTCCAACCACCATCGGCGGCTTGCTTTCGGCGATCGGCGTGGCCGGCATGAGCCGCATGATGCAGGCTAATGTGATCGCCACTTCCGGCCGTGCCGTCGAAGCCGCCGGCGACGTCGATGTGCTGTTGCTGGACAAGACAGGCACCATCACGCTGGGTAATCGCCAGGCTTCCGCCTTCTTCCCGGCCGCCGGGGTAACTGAAGAGCAATTGGCCGATTCGGCGCAACTGGCATCGATTGCCGATGAAACGCCGGAAGGCCGCAGCATCGTCGTACTGGCCAAGCAGAAATTCAATATTCGCGAACGCGATATGACGGCATTGAACGCACAATTCGTGCAGTTCACGGCACAGACGCGCATCAGCGGTATCGACGCCGGCGATCGCGCAGTCCGTAAAGGCGCGGCTGCATCGATCAAGCAGTATGTGGAAGCGCTGGGCCGTCCGTACCCAGCCGATGTGTCGAAGAAGGTCGATGACATTTCCAAACGCGGCAGCACGCCGCTGGTGGTGGTCGACGCCGGCCGCGTGATGGGCGTGGTCGAACTCAAGGACATCGTCAAAGGCGGCATCAAGGAACGGTTCGCCGAACTGCGCCGCATGGGTATCAAGACCGTGATGATCACCGGCGACAACAAACTGACCGCAGCAGCGATTGCGGCCGAGGCGGGTGTCGACGATTTCCTGGCCGAAGCGACGCCGGAAGACAAGCTCAAGCTGATTCGCGATTACCAGTCCGATGGCCGGCTGGTAGCGATGACCGGCGACGGCACCAACGATGCGCCGGCGCTGGCCCAGGCCGACGTTGCGGTGGCGATGAACTCCGGCACGCAAGCCGCCAAGGAAGCCGGCAACATGGTCGACCTGGATTCGAACCCGACCAAATTGCTGGAGATCGTCGAGATCGGCAAACAAATGCTGATGACGCGCGGTTCGCTGACCACATTCTCGGTGGCCAACGACATCGCCAAGTATTTCGTGATCATTCCTGCGGCGTTTGTCGGCACCTATCCGCAATTGCGCGCTTTGGACATCATGCATCTGACCAATCCGAATTCGGCGATTCTGTCGGCGGTGATCTTTAACGCACTGGTGATCGTGGCATTGATTCCGCTGGCGCTGAAAGGTGTGCAATACCGGGCCATCGGCGCTGCATTGCTGTTGCGCCGCAATCTGTTTATCTACGGGCTGGGCGGCATCCTGGTGCCGTTCGTCGGCATCAAGCTGATCGACATGATTCTGGCCGTCTTGAATCTCGCATAGGAACCATCATGAAAACCATATTACGTCCTGCTCTTGTATTATTTATTCTGCTCACGCTGATATGTTGCGTGGCGTATCCGCTGGCGGTCAGCGGCATCGGGCGGGTGGTCTTTCCCGACCAGGCCGGCGGCAGCATCGTGATGAAAGACGGCAAACCGGTCGGCTCCTTGCTGATCGGCCAGGCGTTTTCATCGCCGCAGTATTTCTGGGGCCGTCCATCGGCTACCGGTCCGATGCCCGATAACGCTGAAGCTTCCGGCGGCTCCAATTTCGGGCCGACCAATCCGGCGCAGATCGACGCCGTCAAGCAGCGCGTGGCAGCATTGAAAGCAGCCGATCCGACCAATACGATGCTGGTGCCGGTCGATCTGGTGACTGCTTCGGGTAGCGGTCTTGATCCGGAGATCAGTCCGGCGGCGGCTTATTATCAGGCCAGTCGGGTGGCTGCTGCGCGCAAGGTGAATGTTGAAATTGTGCGCGGCATGATCGGCCGTTTTACCGAAGGCCAGACTTTGGGCTTTTTCGGTGAAGCGCGGGTAAATGTATTGGCGCTGAATCTGGCGCTGGATCAAGCTTCGGCGCAATAGAAACGGTCGAAAATTGCCCTGAATTGCGAGGTCGGCGACGTATTTCGTAATTTAGGGCAGACTTGCCGTTTATTGTTTGTTTATTCGGATTTGTTTTTCGGCTTTTACTCCTTGGACCTATTCTGATTCTCTATGGTGCTCAGCGATCTCCAACGTCCCGATCCCGATGCTTTACTGGCGCATGTCCAGGAGCAGGAGCGGCGTGCATTGCGCGGCAAGCTGAGGATCTATTTCGGCGCGTCGGCCGGTGTCGGAAAAACCTACGCAATGCTGAGCGCGGCGCGCAAGCTGGCGGCAGAAAAGCTGGATATCGTGATCGGCATCGTAGAGACGCATGGCCGCGCCGAAACCATCTCGCAGCTCGAAGGCCTGACGCAGTTGCCGCTGAAAACACAGACCTACCGTGGCAAGGATGTCACCGAGTTCGATATCGATGCGGCGCTGGAACGGCGACCGGAACTGATCCTGATCGATGAACTGGCGCACACCAATGCGCCCGGCTCACGCCATCCGAAGCGTTGGCAGGACGTGGAAGAATTGCTGGCCGCCGGCATCAATGTATTCACCACGGTCAATGTCCAGCATCTGGAAAGCCTGAACGATGTAGTCGGCGGCATCACCGGCGTGCGGGTGGCGGAAACTTTGCCCGATACCGTCTTCGATCATGCCGAGGAAGTGGTGCTGGTGGACGTGCCGGCAGATGAATTGCTGGCGCGCCTGAAGGCCGGCAAGGTGTACGGGCTGCCGCAAGCCGAGCGCGCTTCGAAAAATTTCTTCCGCAAAGGCAATCTGATTGCCTTGCGCGAACTGGCATTGCGCCGCACGGCCGATCGCATCGGCGACGACGTGCAGGCTTACCGGATCGAGAAATCGATCAGCGCCGTCTGGAAGACCGATGCCGCGCTGCTGGCGCTGGTCGGGCCGCGGCCCGGCGGCGATCATGTGATCCGCAGCGCCGCCCGCCTGGCAACGCAACTCAATACCGATTGGCATGCGGTTTATGTCGAGACGCCGCGTTTGCAGCGCCTGCCGTCGGCCGCGCGCGAACGCATCCTGAAGACCTTGAAACTGGCGCAGGATCTGGGCGCCACCACGGCGGTTTTGTCCGGCAATGACGTTGCAGAGGCCGCCGCCGTCTATGCACGCAGTCAAAATTTTTCCAAGATTGTTCTGGGCCGCGGCAGGGCGGCGCCATTCCGGCCATGGCGCCAGAACCTCAGCCGGCGCATGGCGGTGCAGGCGCCGGATGTCGATCTGATCGAATTGGGCAGCGGGCTGGAACGTGCCGCCGATATCGAGACCGGCGCCGTCGCCGAGACTGCGCCGCCCCGTCCGGTGCGTTACCGCCGTTATGCCCTGGCGGTCGCCGCCAGTCTGGCAACGACGCTGCTGGGAACCTTGCTGCTGTCGCATCTCGATCTGGCCAATATCGTCATGATCTATATGTTGACGGTCGTGATCGTGGCGATGCAATGGGGGCGCGGGCCGGCGGTATTGTCGACGCTGGCCGGCGTGGCCAGTTTCGACTATTTCCTGGTGGAGCCGCGCCTCTCGTTTGCTTTTCGGGATCTGCAATATGGCGTGACCTTCGCCGTGATGCTGGCGGTCGGCATGATCATTGCGCATCTGACGTCGAGCCTGCGCTATCAGGCGCGAATTGCGTCGCATCGTGAATTGCGGGCGCGTTCTTTATATGAATTTGCGCGCGAGTTGTCCGGCGCGTTGCAGACCGAACAGATTTTTGAGACTACCTGCCGTTTTATCGAAAATACCTTCGGCGGCAAAGCGACATTGCTGCTGCCCGATGAGAACGGAAAGTTGATCGGCACCGCCAGTGATGCAGAGGTTGAGAACGGCATTGCGCAGTGGGCGTTCGATAACGCATCGCCGGCCGGCGCCGGCACCGATACGCTGGCGGCCAGTGAGGCGTTTTACATGCCGCTGGTGGCGCCGATGCGTACTCGCGGCGTATTGGCCGTGGTGCCGAAAAACCGGCGCTGGATCCTCATTCCGGAGCAGCGCCAGCAGTTCGATACCTTCGCCGCGCTGACCGCGATTGCGCTGGAGCGGGTGCATTACATCGAAGTGGCGCAAGGGGCATTGGTGCATATGGAGTCCGAGCGTTTGCGCAATTCCTTGCTGGCGGCGCTGTCGCACGATCTGCGCACGCCGTTGACATCGCTGGTGGGTTTGTCGGAATCCTTGACGCGCTCGCAGCCGCCGCTGGCCGATACGCAAATGAGCTTGGCGAAAGCCTTGCACGATGAAGCCTTGCGCATGAGTAATCTGGTGTCGAATCTATTGGACATGGCGCGCATACAAAGCGGCAAGGTCGAGCTGAATCTGCAATGGCAACCGCTGGAAGAAGTGGTCGGCAGCGCCTTGCGCGCCTGCGGCCGCAGCCTGTCTGGCCATGTGCTGCAGACACGCCTTGCGCCGCGCCTGCCGCTGGTGCGTTTCGATGCGGTGTTGTTGGAACGGGTGCTGTGCAATCTGGTCGAAAACGCCATTAAATACACGCCGCCGGGTTCGCGCATTGTGATTGCAGCCGAAGTGGCCGGGCAATACATGCAAGTATCGATATATGACAACGGCCCGGGTTTGCCGGCGGGGCGCGAACAGATATTGTTTGAAAAATTCACCCGCGGCGAGCAGGAATCGGCGACCACCGGCGTCGGCTTGGGTCTGGCGATCTGCCAGGCCATCGTGATTGCGCACGGCGGTGTCATCGGCGCCGCGCCATCGCCGGAAGGCGGCGCCAATATCGTATTTACCTTACCGTTGGGAACGCCGCCGGCGCTGCCCGAAATTGAAGATTGAAACGACATGACAAATTCCTCTCCTATTGTTTTGCTGGTTGAAGACGAGCCACAGATCCGTCGTTTCGTGCGCAGTGCGATGGAGCAAGAAGGCTGGCAGGTTTTTGAAGCGGCCGGCATGCAGCGCGGCCTGATCGACGCCGGCACGCGGCAACCTGATTTGGTCATTCTCGATTTGGGATTGCCGGATGGCGACGGCATCGATTTCATCATCGATCTGCGCCGCTGGTCTGCGGTGCCGGTGATCGTGTTGTCGGCGCGCGCCGGGGAAGCGGACAAAATCAAGGCGCTGGATGCGGGTGCCGACGATTATCTGGGCAAGCCGTTCGGCGTCGGTGAATTGCTGGCGCGGGTGCGTTCCACTTTGCGCCGCCAGCGCCAGTCTGCCGCCGGCGGCGACGGCCAGATCCAGTTCGGCGACATCAAGCTGGATCTGAAGGCACGCCTGGTGACGCGCGAAGGGCAGCCGGTGCGGTTGACGCCGACCGAATATCGATTGCTGGCAGTGCTGGCGACCAACGCCGGGCGCGTGGTCACCAGCCCGCAATTGTTGCGCGAAGTGTGGGGGCCTTCTCATTCGGAGGACGGGCATTATGTGCGCGTCTACATGGGCCATCTGCGGCAAAAACTGGAAGAAGATCCGGCGCAGCCGCGGTATTTGCTGACGGAAACTGCTGTTGGTTATCGCTTGTTGTTGCCTGATCGTTGATGTTTCTTTTTAGCGTACGATTTTAAGCGGATTCCAGGACGGTGATTGCCTCTTCGATCTGGAATAGGGCGGGGTGTTGTACTCCGTTCGTGTCCTCCTGCGGCCTGCGGCCGCATTCCCCCTTTACCTCACTGCGCACAACACCCCGCCCTATTCCTGATCGAAGAGGCACCTTGGCGTCTCAGCGCCGCAGCATCTCGGCGTAGCGCTTCAGGGTTGATTCGGTTCTTTAAATGCAGCTCGGTAGCGTCGAGTAAGTGGTGCAGGCGGTTCAAGCGTGCGGCGAGAAGCGGAGCCGTACTTTATGTACGGTGAGCATCGCAGCCGTGCGATTGGGCTGCCTGCACCACTTAATCGGCGCTACAGCCTCTAAGTGCGATTGGGCTGCCTGCACCGCTTAATCGGCGCTACAATACGCCTCGAAGCAGGCTAGACAGTCGCTGGCTATCTCGTAATGTGATAGCGGGAGGAAGGTCCGGACTCCATAGAGCAGGGTGACGGTTAACGGCCGTCCGCTGAAAGCCGCAAGGTATAAGGCGAGGAATAGGGCCACAGAGACGAGCGTATTTAGTTACGGTGAAACGCGGTAACCTCCACCTGGAGCAATTCCAAATAGGCACGCGTTGATGTTGCTCGCGGAGCGTGCGGGTAGGAAGCTTGAGCGCTGGAGTAATTCAGCGCCTAGAGGAATGACTGTCATAACAAGGCAACTTGTCGTAACAGAATCCGGCCTATCGGCCTGCTTTGATTTTATTTTTCCGGTGCTGTACGGATGTTGCGCATGCGCACAGGAGCGATGCATGAGTGAAGCGGTATTGTTCGAAGAACTGCCAGCCGTCCATGGATACCGTATCGGTATCGCCACACTGAATGTCGAAAAAACGCTGAATGCCTTGTCGCTCGAAATGACCGACTTGCTGACCGCTCGCTTAACGCAGTGGGCCGCCGATGCCGGTCTCGCAATGGTGATCTTGCAGGGACATGGCGACAAGGCATTCTGCGCCGGCGGCGATCTGCAGCAGTTGTATCGGTCGATGATTGCGCATCACGCTTCCGCACAGCGCGACGATATTCGCGGCAATCCTTATGCCGCGCAATTCTTTGAGCGCGAATATCGCCTCAATTACCTGATTTACACTTATCCAAAGCCGATTCTCTGCTGGGGACATGGCATTGTCATGGGCGGCGGTCTCGGCCTGATGGCGGGCGCCAGCCATCGCGTGGTCACCGAGCGCTCGCGCCTGGCCATGCCGGAAATTACGGTGGGTTTATACCCGGACGTGGGCGGCAGCTGGTTTTTGAACCGCATGCCGGGACAGCTTGGCGTATTTCTGGCGTTGACCGGCGCTTCACTCAACGCAGCCGACGCCAAGTTCGTCAATCTGGCCGATTATCAGATCGGCCATGATGCGCGTCAGCCGGTGATCGACCGTTTGTTGCAACAGCCTTGGGGCAGTGACGATGCCGCGGTTTTATTGAGCCGCGTCTTGTTGCAGGCCGAGCGGGGAGAGTCACGGCAGGGGCCGGCGGCGGGCTCCCTTTTTGCATCCTCGCAGCTGCGCGATAACCTGGATCTGATTAATGGGCTCTGCAGCGCGCCGACCTTGCCCGAAATCGTCGATGCGCTGTTGAATGTCAAAACCGATAACGTCTGGTTGCGCAGGGCCGGTGCCGCGCTGGCGGCCGGCGCGCCGGGATCGGCCTGGGTGTCGTATGTCATGCAACGGCGCGCGCGGCATTTGTCGCTGGCGCAGGTGTTCCGGCTGGAATTCACTGTCTCCTTGCATTGCGCGACGCGCCCGGATTTCGCCGAAGGTATTCGCGCGTTGCTGATCGATAAGGATCAAAAACCGAAATGGCAGCCGGCCGCTCTGGCCGATGTCACCCCGCAATGGGTCGACGATGCTTTTGCCGATCCATGGACCGCCGACGGCGTCGATGGACACCCGCTGGCCGATCTCGCGCCGGCTCGCTGAGGGTAGTTGCGATCGCCCTGTGCCGATTACTCTGCATGCTCCGTATCAATCGGCGATGCTAATTTAGTCGCCCTCAAAAACACCGAATTTACCCATAAACCCATGTGTTTATCTCAGGTGTAACTTTCACTATCTGCGCTAAGTCATTAATTTTCTTGATAATTGACTTTTAACCCGTCTTAACAGTGTGTGCTAAGTCTTTGACTTTATTCAGTAAATTCCTATTTCACCTTTGTAATATCGCTTGACCTGTCTTAGTCCAATACTCTAAAGTGGGCGGCAGTGTGAAAAAGTGTTTTTTTGTGGGGTAAAACGACCTTGTAAAAGGAAGTTGCCTTACCGATTGCTTTTTCGCAATGCCGATTCAGCCACAGGTGTTAGCCGCACAATTCAGGAGTATTCACAGTGTTTCAGGGCGCGTCAGCTTTAAATCTCGATGCCAAAGGACGGATGTCAATTCCGGCCAAGCATCGTGACGCCTTGGCGCTGCAATGCGAAGGGCGCGTGACGCTGACCCGGCATCCGCATGGCTGCCTGCTATTTTTTCCACGGCCTACCTGGGAAAGCCATCGCGAGCAAATCGCTGCGTGGCCGATGTCGGCGCGTGCGTGGCAACGGATATTCCTGGGAAATGCATCGGACGTCGAAATGGATTCCGCGGGCCGGATCCTGATCGCGCCGGAATTGCGCAGTGTGGTCGGCTTGCAGCGCGATGTGATGCTGTTGGGCATGGGCAGTCATTTTGAAATATGGGATGCCGCGCAGTTGGCCGAAAGCGAAGCCCAAGCCATTGCCGGCGGCATGCCGGATGTTTTAAGTAATTTTTCATTCTGACGGCACAACGTGATGACTTTGCAAACGGTGCCGGATTTGCAGCACCGCACGGTGTTGCTGGATGAAGCAGTCGATGGGCTGGCGATAGAAGGCGCGCGTGCCGATGGCATTTATCTGGACGGCACTTTCGGCCGCGGCGGCCATTCGCGCAAGATTCTTGAGCGGCTTGGCGCCGGCGGCCGTTTGCTGGCATTCGATAAGGATCCGCAAGCGATCGCGGCCGCGCAAACCATTGCCGATCCACGGTTTTCGATAGTGCACGATAGTTTTGCGACGCTGGATTCTGCTTTGGCCGAGCGCGGTATCGGGCAGGTTGACGGCATCTTGCTGGATTTGGGTATTTCATCGCCGCAAGTCGATGATGCAACGCGCGGTTTCAGCTTCCGTTCCGACGGACCGCTGGATATGCGTATGGATACTACACGCGGCGTGTCGGCCGCCGACTGGCTGGCAAACGAAGCAGAGCTGACGATTGGAAAGGTAATACGAGAATATGGGGAAGAACGGTTTGCTGTTCAGATTGCAAAGGCGATTGTTGCTCGCCGGGCAATCGAGCCAATTTCAAGCACACGACAGCTTGCCCAGATCGTGGCACAAGCAGTCAAAACCCGCGAGAAAGGCAAA
>DASYCG010000041.1:0-14052 GCA_036500325.1 Herbaspirillum sp.
TCCGGAAGGCTTTATCAAGTCATGGAACAAGGAACAGGTGGAGATGCGTCGCCAGATCTACGACGCGCAGTGCCTGCTGCCGCAGGTCAAGGCGGACGACGCAACGCTGCTACTGATCAGCCATTTGTGTTGCGAATTCGATGTCGCCAGCTTGCGCGCTGACATCGTCATGCACAAGGCCTCGCGTGCGCTGGCCGCGCTCGATGGCCGCCACGTCGTCGCACCGGGCGATGTGCGCAGGGCGGCAGAATTGGCGTTACGGCATCGGCGCCACCGCAAGCCGGGCGAGTCGGCCGGATTGGATCCGGATAAGCTGGATGCGCTGATGCACAGTGCTCTGCAACCAGCCTCAGAGGTGTAAACGGCCAGTGCCATCGCGCAATTCGAATCACCGTAATGCACGTTGGCGGAGAATAGCTTGACTGACACCGCTTCCGCCAACGAATTTAGACCCTTGAATTTCAAGGGTTTTTTTTCGTCCAAAAACGCTGGTGGGACAGACTACATTCTCAACCAATGAGGTTCCCTTTGGGTCAGAGGTTCGGAATTAGTTAGCGCGGACAATTGGCTAACATTATATTTAAAGTATAATTTACGAATATTATTATGTCTTTCAATAAGTATATTGTCGCAATAATTTATGTTTTAACATAAAATAATAAACATAATTTATCTGAGAGAATAAAATGACCGTTTTCGAGCAACTACAGCAACGCCGTGGCCAATTGGGAAAAACGTTGCAGAGCCTTGCAAGTTTGACGGCTATGAGCGTACCTCAAGTCAGCAATGTACTTAGCGGAAAATTGGATTCCCGGCTCAGCACCTTCGAAGCGCTAGCCGACGCTATGGATGCACGTCTAGTCCTTATTCCCAAGCATCTCCTCCCCGAGGTTTCGCACCTTTTGTCCGGCAAAACTATCGGACCAGACGATGTCCCATCAACGGTCGACCGCCTCCTTGGGGGGCTTAATTGAGCAACGTATTGATGCCGCGATATCTGGAAGTATGGCTTCACGGGCAGCACGTGGGCTGGCTCTGCGAAGCGGGGCGGGCAACGCGCTTCATCGCCACAGAGCAATACCTGGCTGATACGCAGCGAGCCACGCTGTCGATTTCCATGACGCTGCCTGGCAACGAGCGGGTAACTCAGGAAACGTTGAATAACCACTTCGACCCTGCGATGTACCGGGAGCGCGGTGAGTTGCCGCCATTCTTCGCGGGTCTGATGCCAGAGGCGGCTCTTCGTCGTCGACTGGCAGCCACGCGTAAGAGCCACCGCGACATGGATGACTTCGGCATCCTGGCCGCCGCCGGCGAAGACCTGCCGGGTGCGGTTGCCGTGGTGCCGGCCAACCTCGACAATCTGACTGCAGCTGCCCGCGCGTACGGTGTCACCGGCGGCATCGATAATCTCGAAATCAGTGTGCCTGAGCAGGCTGCTGAGGGGGCCGCATCGCTATCTGGCGTGCAGGATAAGCTGGCGCTCTCTCACGCTAAGGATGGGAAACGGTATTGCATGCCGGTCAAAGGCAGGCTGTCCGACCTCATCGCCAAGCTGCCGGCGGCCGGTGACGACTCGCAAGTGATGAATGAGTATGCTTGCATGACGCTGGCGGGCTTGGCTGGAGTCAACGTTGCGCAATGCCGGCCTGCGCCCATGAGCACGATGACCGACCACCCAGACCTGGTTGCCGCTTTGGGACCCGATACACGCTTCCTGGCAGTGGACCGATTCGACCGCAGCCCCAGCAGCGCGGTACATATGGAAGACGCCTGCCAGTTGCTAACCCTCATGCCTGGCCGGAAGTATTCCGGTGCAAAAGAATTCGTCAAGCTGATTCAAGTGCTGGACCGCCTCAGCACGCGAGGCATCGAAGATGTCCGTCAGTTCTTTATCCGGCAGACCGTCAACACGCTCATCGGAAACTCAGACGCTCACCTGAAGAACTTCAGTGTGCTCTACCACAATGGCATCCGCCCTGAGCTTTCGCCGGCCTACGATATCGTCTGTGTTTCAGCACTGGCAGGCTTTCGAGGTTTCGCCACCAACGTCGCAATCGACAAATTGCAGCGGCAGGAAACCCTGGACAGCTATGCCGCTATTGCCAAGCAAGCGGGGATTTCGGAACGTATTGCCAAAGCGGCCGTCACTCAAACGATTTCGCTTGTCAAAGACCTTTGGCCCAAGGCTCTTCAGGATAGGGAAGTTCCGGATGCTGTGCGCCTCGAGATTGAGGCGCGCCTGAATACGCTGCCACTCGCAGGCGGTGCAAAGCCTTGACCGATAACCATCGTAATGACCCTCGACAGGCTCGCAAGCACCTGATCCGATAGTTTATGGACGGCGCTTCTCCCAATTCGGGGCAATGGGCGTATTGCGCTTATGTTCAGTTTCCTCGAAACGCTTTCGAATAAGCGCAGCTTTGCGATCGTCTATCTGTTTCCCTTCCAAAAAATCGTCAATTTCCGCATAGGTCAGACCCAAAGCGTCTTCATCGGGTTTCATCGGCGTCAGTGTTTCCAGATCGGCGGTAGGTATCTTGCCGACCAGCGTGTCCGGGGCGCCAAAGTGCTTGGCGATGGACCGTACCTGACGCTTGGTCAGCCCTGATAACGGTAGTACATCGCTGCCGCCATCGCCGTACTTGGTGAAGAAACCGGTCAAAGCCTCGGCTGCGTGATCCGTGCCGATGACCAGGCCTTGTTCGTTCCCGGCAATGGCGTATTGGGCGATCATTCGCTGGCGCGCTTTAATATTGCCGAGGATGAAATCCTTGTCGCTGTCCGTCGTTTTGTTTAATGCGTCCATGGCGAGTGAACTCAGCATGGCGTCGCTGGCGGGTTTGATATCGACAGTGATGACGACATCCGGGCTGATCGTTCGCAGCGACTGTTGAGCGTCGGGTTCATCGTGTTGCTCACCATAAGGCAAGCGCACGGCAATAAATTGCGCGGCGGCATGTCCTTGTGCGCGTGCTTCCATTGCAGCCTTCTGCGCCAGAAATCCGGCCGTCAAAGAGTCGACACCACCGCTGATACCGAGGATCAGGGTGTAACGGCCGGCCTGCGTCATTGCATCGATCAAAAAAGCTGTGCGGCGCGCGATTTCTGCATCGATATCGATGGAAGGGAAGACCTGGAGGCGTTCAATAATGTCCCTTTGTTCGACTGCGGGATCGCGCTTGAGGATGGTATTCATCGTATGCCTATTATTCCGAGACGAACTCGGCGGCAATTCCGGATCCGTGAGTCCATGCCTGGGCGTTTTGCCTTGTAAGGCCAATTCGATGCTGAATAACCGTTCATTGAGAATACTGGTCTGTAAAAAAAGCGCCTCTATGAGCGCTTTCGTCTCAAGCCCGTATTCCTGGTTCATCAGTTGTTCAAAGCGAAGAAGTTTTTCGCGCAATGCGTTCGACATGTCGCCTCCCAAATATGTTTACGACCCCCTTGTGGGAAATTGAGTTCATCTGCGTCATGGATACGCAATTGCTGACCAAGCTGACAGAGTTTCCTTACTGTATTAAGGTAATGTCACCGATGGTGGTGAGATTCGGAATCGATCGTGCCGCCCATCAATATTCGATGATTTTCCTCCGTCGCCGGCCAGGGACACTGCGTCCGCTTTCAATAAAACTGATGTGTCGTTGCGAGACGCCGGCATCGAGCGATAAGGCTGTTAATTCATCATCGAATACGCCGGCTCGTTTCGATGACTAAAGATCTGAAGTCCCGCCTGCAACCAGACGCAGGCGCGTAATTTCAGACGGCGCGGCCAAATCTCCTGTCACATGAAGATCCGCGGCCGGCATTTATCATTCGAACCTTAAAATCTAAATTTATAGATAAAGGTAGTGGAAAGCACCTTATTTTTAAACTGCTGAAATATGGGAAGAAATAGAGAAAAAGTAATTGCGGAAGACAAAATAAATATAATTTCCCATAGATATTTATATTCCGCGGCATAGCCGTTTATCGTGCTTTCGGCAACTATGGGTACAAAGGTGCTCAGAGAATTCGATACCACATGTAAGGCGATTACTAACCAAAGGGATCGGGTCGCCAAGTAGGTAAACGATAGGAAAACGCCGACGCTGCCTTGAAATATTATCGAAAACCATATCGGTGTCTCCGAGTGAACTAGTCCGAAAACCGTCGACTGAATAAGAATTGCCAAAATAACGCTGCTGCGGCGAAGCCATGCATAATCCAGTAGCTGGAGACAACTGATTAGTAAAGGCAGAAACAGACCCCGAAAAACAATCTCTTCAAAAAATGGCGCAAATACCGATCCTCTTAAAATGGTCGCTGCCAACTTTTCGGGTTCTCTTGCATGGCTGCCCGCAAAAAATCCATGGTGTAGAAAAATATAGTTTCCCGCTAGTTGGAGGAGCCAGAAAAATATAAGAATTAAAAGGAAACGACAAGTCGTGACGATGTCTGGCAATGTTTTCCACGAAGGTCGATCATTCGTAACGACGACTGCGAAATAAAATCCGTAAGCCAAAATCCAAAGAAAGATTGGCCCATTCAAGATGTGTTCAAGGGTATCGTTCCCGACATACGGGGCCAGCTTCTGGATAGCGCAAAGCAGGACCAGCGGAGGTATAGCTCTAATCCAGAAACAATCTCTGTATTTTCCCAGGATTTGTTTTTGCATATCTTTTTTTATCTACGAAGAGGATTGCAGGTCTACTATAAACGTGTCTTGTTCAGGGCCCGGAATCCAGCATCAAGCTAGTGCTTTCCATCAACGCCTCGGTCAAGATTGAAATCAGTGGTTGCACGATATGCTGCATTGCCGAATCTTCCCCGATAACGGCAACCTCGGTGGCTGGAAGCGCCGGCCACTGATCTGACGCAGGCAAAATCTTCATGCCGTTTTGCACGAATGATTTTCCCAAAACGGTGACGCCCAATCCACCGGCAACCGCTGCTTGCACGCCGATCAAATTGCTGGCGGTACAAGCGGCTGTCCATTCGCGATGAATCGAATCCAGCGCCTCCGTCATCACCTCGCGATACCCGCAAGGCGGCCGCATCATCACGAGTCTGGCCCGGCGTTTGCTGTCATTGCGGAAGTCTGTCGCCGCTATCCAGACCAGCGGTTCGCGCCAGATGACACGGCCGCGATGCGGCGCCCCTTCTTTTTTTCGCTTGGCGATCACCACGTCCAAAAGCCCAGCCTCGTGACTAGCCAGCAACTCCAGACTCGATCCGGTCGTCAATTCCAATTGCACATCAGGATATCGCTGGCTGAAACGGGAAAGCAGTCGAGGCAACTGCGTCTGAATAAGGTTCTCGGAGATGCCAAGCCGCAGCGTCGTTACGGGAAGAGGTTCTCTCAGTTCCCGCATGAATTCGTCATATTGCGCGAGTAAGCGCCTGCCTGATATGAGGACGCGTTCGCCATCTGGCGTAAGACTGAGCGAGCGGCTGGTTCGATCAAACACCCGTAATTGCAGGACCTCCTCCAGGCGCAATATTTTTTGGCTGACCGCTGATTGCGATCGTCCAACCACATCTGCCGCAGCCGTAAAACTACCGGTTTCTGCGACAGCGATGAAGGCTTTCAGGAGATCGAGCTCAAGGTTAGGAGGATTCATTATCAATTAGATAAACAACTGGATAGCATTCATATTATTCGTTTGTCTTTTTGTTTGCAAGCCCAAATAATAGGTCATGTCGGATAGCTTCTCGTCGGAGGGCATCCATTTGGAAACCGAACGTGATCAACAAGGAATTCGCATCATGAACACAACAATGAAGGCGTGGCAGTTGTCAGCCTATGGTTTGAATAACCTTCAATTGGCATCACTGCCAATTCCTGTCCCTGGAGAGGGGGACGTTCTGGTTCGTGTATCCGCGGTTTCTCTCAATTACCGTGACAAATTGGCTGTCGAAGGTGGATATTTCCCGGACGAACCTGCGTTTCCTTTCGTGCCGGCTTCGGATATGGCAGGCGAGATCGTCGGTGCCGGGGCAAAGGTAAGCCGATTCCGCATCGGGGATCGTGTGTCGGGGAATTTCCGTACGCGCTGGATCGATCGCCTGGCGCCGTATAGCCTGGCGGACCACAGTCTTTCGCTGGGTGGTCCGTTGAATGGTGTGTTGGCCGAGTATATCGTGTTGCCCGAATACGCGATCGTCAAAGCGCCGTCGTCATTGTCGGATGAGGAAGTCTCGACGCTGCCGATTGCTGCACTGACGCCCTGGTACGCGCTCATCGAAACCGGACATTTAAAAGCGGGACAAACAGTACTGGTCCAGGGAACGGGCGGCGTTTCCCTCTTTGGCATGCAGATCGCACAGGCCCATGGCGCAAAGGTCATTGTGACCTCTCGCGATGACGCCAAACTTGAACGCACAAAGGCACTGGGCGCTTCCGGATTCATCAACACTCGCACGACGCCCGCCTGGGCGGCACGGGCTCTGGAATTAACCAATGGACAAGGTGTCGATCACATTCTGGATGTGATGGGCGGGGATAGCCTTCAGCAGTCGCTCGACGCCGTGGCGCCGGAAGGCCGCATTACCTGCATTGGTTTTTTACAAGGTGCAAATGTCAATTTCAATGTGATCCCCTTGTTGGTAAAAAGGGCCGTCATACAAGGCAATTCGGTCGCGCCGCGCAGCGCATTCGAGGCGATGAATCGGGCGTTCGACGAATATGGCATCAAACCTGTCATCGAGAAGGTTTATCCATTCAGTGACGTTCCTTCGGCATTCGAGCATCTGGCGCGTGGCGCTTTCGGAAAAGTCGTCATCTCGCTGCTCACCAACTAGCAAAATCATGCCCAACCATACGACTTCCTTTACGCCGGCACAGGTGGATCGCGCCTTGGCCTGGCGTTATATTTTTGCAGGGCTATGCGCCAGTCTCGTGAGCATCGGATTGGCCAGATTTGCATTTACGCCGCTCATTCCCGAATTGATCCAGGCGCATTGGTTTTCAACCTCCAGTGTTATCTATCTTGGTTCGGCGAACCTTGCCGGTTATGTCTGCGGAGCATTACTTGGCCGGCCAATCGGCAAGCAATTAGGCAATGTGCGCACATTGCGCTTGATGATGGTCCTTATCACCGCCGCGTTTCTGGCGTGCGCTACACCATTGTCATTCGCCTGGTACTTCGGCTGGCGGCTCTTGTCCGGCATAGCGGGTGGCGTTGTGATGGTATTGGTTGCCGCGACTGTATTGCCGCACATCCCTCCGGCGCGCAAAGGACTTGCAAGTGGCGCGATTTTTCTTGGATTAGGGCTCGGCATCGCCGGTTCGGGAACCGTCATTCCTTTGCTCTTGCATCTGGGCTTATCGCAAACCTGGATGGGCCTGGCGATTATCTCGGCGGTTTTAACCGGCGCGAGCTGGTTTGCCTGGCCGTCGACCGAACTAAGTGCAGGGTCTACCGCGCAATCCCGTACGCCATCCGCCGCCAGTACGCATTTTGGACGTTCAGTCAACATCCTTTATGTGCAATACGCGCTGATGGCAATCGCAGCCGTTCCGCCGATGGTATTCCTGGTGGACTTCATTGCACGTGGGCTTGGCGGTGGAACGCATCTAGGGTCGATCTTTTGGATTCTGTATGGCTTGGGCGCAATTGCGGGGCCGCCCCTGTATGGATTGCTCGCCGATCGCTTGGGGCCGCGTCCTACGGTAAGGCTCGTAGTCCTTGTTCAAGCAATAGCACTGGCTGCCGTCTACTTTGTGGGGGACTATTTATTGCTGGGTTTATTAACAATCGTTATTGGCACTTTTGCTCCGGGCATCGTGCCCTTGGCGCTTGCCCGGGTCCATGAATCGATCCCGCACAATGCGTCCAGGCAAAACATCGCCTGGAGCCGGGCCACCATATTGTCGGCCGCCGCGATGGCGATAACCGGCTACGCGTATTCGGCTCTTTTTAACGCCAGCGGCGGCAACCATCGTCTGTTGTTTCTCATCGCTGCGCTTGTAGCCATAGTCGCGCTCATGGTTGAAGTATTTGAAAGTAAACCTCAATCGCCGAAGGACAGCGCTTCAAACTGATCTTCCAGAAACGTCATGACGGTTCGAACCGGCGACAGGAATTCGGGATCCGCGCCGACCGACATCCATACTTCGCGCTTGACCACGAACTGCTCTGGCAATATCGGCTTCAACTGTTCCACGCCGGCCGTCACAAAGGTCGGCAGCATCACAATGCCCAGGCCGGCAATGGCGGCTGCGCGTTGCGCGATCACGCTATTGCTATGGAACAGAAGCCGGGGCGAGGGGACCAAGTCCTCCAGCCACGCGACGGCATCGATTTCCATCAAATCCTTGATATACCCGACATAGTCGTGATCGGGCAATTCATCGTGCGATGCCGGCAAGCCCTTTCTTTCTATATAAGCGTCCGAACAATATAAATGCAGCGAAAATTCGCCGATCTTCTTGCTGCGCAGCATTTTGGATTGGGGTTTGAAAAAGCCCAGGAATATATCGGCTTCCCGCTTGCTGACATCCATCGTCATCTGGGTCGCAACAAGCTCGATCTTGATGTTCGGATGCAAGCTGTGCAGCAGCGGCGTGCGCGGCGCGATAAAGCCGCTGGCGAAACCTTCCATGGTGGCAATGCGCACCAGTTGCAGACCTTCGTTCAGTGCGCCGGCGCTTTGCAATAATAATCGCGCATGTAATTCCATATGCTCGATGTGTTTGAGCAATTCCATGGCTTCCGGCCTGACGTGCACGCCGCTTTTTTTGCGATCGACCAGCTTCAAGCCGAACGCCGCTTCAACCCGCGCCAGATGCCTGCATACGGTGGCATGGTCGACCCCCAGTTTTTTGGAAGCGGCATGCAGGGACGGATGACGGCTGAGCTCCAGAAATATGCGTAAGTCGTCCCATGACGGATTGCGTTTCGATTTCATGAAATAGCGCCATTAGCGTCATTGTTTTTCGCTACTATACCCGGCAATGAAGCATCGGCAATGAAGCATCGGCAATGACGGCGCATACGGCTGCGGTGTCTTGATATCAAGTCACCGTATCGTCGCCGGCGCCTTGTCGAACCATTTGATGGTGGAAACAGGAACCGCATGTTGGCCCAGCTTCAGATCGCCGGGCGTCAACCCCAATGCCAGGCCGACCAATTGCGGCAGGTGCAAGATCGGCATGTCCAGCGCTGCGCCCAGGTCGTCTTCCATCTCGGGCTGCAAGGTGTCCAGCACCGTGTGGCATAGCGGACATGGCGTGACGATGGCCATCGCGCCGTTGGCTTTGGCGGAAGCGAGATGCCGTCCGCTTAATTTGATGCCGATGCGTTCGTCGTGCGCGGCGGTGTGAAAGCCGCAGCATTCGACGCGGCCGCTGTAATCGATCGGGCGGCTGCCCACCAATACCGCCAGGCGCTCCAGCGCGGTCGCATTGCGCGAATCGACAAATCCATATTCGCCGGGTGGACGGACAATGTGACAGCCGTAGAAAGCCGCCAGATCCAGGCCATGCAGCGGGCGGACGATCATGGCTTTCAGGCGCTCTTCGCCGATGTCTTCGAACAGCATCCACAGAAAATGCGTGATGCGGGTCGTGCCGCGATACTGCAGCCCTTCTTCGGCCAGGCTTTGATTGATCTGTGCCGCCAGCAAGGGATCGCCGTGGAATGCGGTTTGAGCTTCCAGCAGATTCAAGGTGCAGGTATTGCAGACCGTCATCAAGGGCATGCCCAATTTCTCGGCGAGCGCCAAGATGCGTACGTTCAAGGTCTGGTACGCCAACGGATCCTGTGCCCGCAGTTCGCGAGAACCGGTACAGGTGGCGGAGTAGAGCTGATGCAATTTCAGCCCCAGTTTCTCTGCAACCGAGTGCGTGGCAACGTTAAGCTCCGAGCAAGTGCTCTGGGCGGAACAACCCGGGTAATAGGCAAAGTTCACTTTTTTCTCCTGTTGATGATCGTGCCGGCAGCCTTTGCGCTGGCCGGTCTGCGCCATCCGAAAACGGTTTTCTTCAAATTCACTTTGCCGCGCCATATCAGCCGGATAATCCGGGCCGCCTTAGCCACGTTGCTCAGCGCGAGAATGCCCTGAACACGCAGCACCAGTTCGGCGGGATCGATCCAGCCGCGCCGGGCGACAATCGAAGCGAACATCAGGGAGTGCCGGGCGCGTTCGGGATAGTGCACAGCCATCTCGCGCTTCAAGGGTTCGATCACCTGACCGACAATCGGAATTTTTGCAGGGCACACTTCTTCGCATTTGTAGCAGGAGACGCAACTGAATACGTCGACCCCCGCCAGCGCGGACTTCACTTTGCTTTTGCTGTTTCTCGGGTCCAGCGCGGATTGCGCAAGCTGCACCAACGGCGCCGGTCCGGCAAAGTTCGTCAGGCTGCCCAAGCCGATGACGGGGCAGGCGGAATAGCAGGCCAGACAGCCGATGCAGTCCAGTGCTTTGGAGGTATTTTTGATTGCCTTGTGCGTCAGCGGCTCCGGAAAGCCGGGATAGGCCTCGTCGCGCACGATCCACGGTTCATAGGAGGCGATGCGCGCATCGAAGGGTGTGCGGTCGACCACCAGATCGCGAATCACAGGCAGATTGCGCAGCGGTTCGATCAGCATCTCCGCCGATGCCGCTTCCCAGCACGCCAGCACCTCCTTGCCATTGACGCGCACCCCGCACGTCCCGCACATCTTGGAACCGCAAAGCCAGCGATAGGCCAGATCGGGCGCCTGATGTTCGGCGATGTAATTCAATGCGTCCAGCACCCGCATGTGCTTCACATAGGGCACCTCGAATACCTGGATATCCTGGCTTTCTTCAGAGCGTTGAACCGCCACCTTGATGAGATCGCCAGGCCGGCAGGCGGCGTTTCTGGCCGCCAGCGTATCGACCGGATCGAATCGCAGAAACTCGACGACCATCTTGACGGGATTCTCGGCGGGCTTCACCAGGCCACCTCCATGTTCGGCTTGATATCGAATCCCGGGCTGAAGGTCGGCGTCGCATAGGGAATGCGTTCGAATTCCACGCCGTCGCCGCGCCGATGCATCACGTTGGCCGCCAGCCAATGGATATTGTCGGTATCCGGGTAATCGGAGCGCATGAACGGCCCGCGGCTTTCTTGCCGCTGCAGCGAAGCGCGCACGATCAGTTCGGCCGCATCGATCATGTTCACCACATCCATGGCATCGAACCACTCGTAATTGGCGACTCGCGTGGCGCAGCCGACTTGCATCCTCGGCAAGGCCTCGCGGCGCAAGCGTTCCAGCTGCGTCAGCGCGCACTGCAAGCCGGCTTCCGATTTCTCGACGCCGGCATGGCGCGTCATGCATTCCTGTATCTCTTTCTTCAGGGCGGCGGGGGTGATCGGGTCGGCCCTGCGGGCGGTCAACAAGGTGGTGACACGTTCATATTCCCGCAACGCAAACGCTTCATGCACTGGTTCCGCGGACAGGCTTGCGAAAGCCGCCGTCACGCCATCGGCAACCACTTTGCCGTCATAGGTGGCGAGTGCGATCAGGCCGTTTGAATGGCCGCCGACGCCGCCGGCGATGAACAGTCCTTCCACCGTGGAGCGCATGGTGGTGTTGTCCACCAGAATGCCGCCTTGACGGTAATGCGCGGTGACCGCGGTTTCCAGCAGATGATTGCTGCCGTCCATGCCCAACTGCTTGAACACCTTGCCGTAAGTCGTATAGGTATCGACGGCTTTGACATCCATGTGATCGAAGCCGGCGTAGTAGCCGCCTTCGTAACTGGCCTTGTTCAGACGAACTTGCCTGACCAGGGCCTTCAACTGGACGGTGTAAGGCCCATAGGCCAGGGGATCGTCTTTTTGCTGGTTGAAGAATTCCTCGCCGTCGGCATTCACCATATGGGCCGAATCCGGCGATCCCAGAATCGGATTGGGGTAAATCTGCATGCGTTGCCATGACGGCGGGTGCGCGACGTCGTTGGTATGCCACCACTGCATTTCTAGATTTACCATCGAGGCCCCGGCGCGCCAGGCCATCGCGATACCATCGCCTGCCATTTCACGCGTGCCGGTCGAACGCAGGTGCAGCCGGTCGGAGTAGCCGGTCGCCAGCACCACGGCGCGAGCCTGTACGAACAGGCATTCGCCGGTCAGGATATGGACGCCGAAGACACCGCCGACCGAACCGTCTTCCCGCGTCATTAATGCCGTGACGGCGGTTTCCTCATACCGTTCGATGCCGGCCTTCATGATTTGCTTGCGCCGCAGATCCATGAAGGCCACGCCGGAATTACCTTGTGCGTTGGCCGCTATGCTGCGAATCCTGCCGGGGCTGATCACCATCTCGCCGGCGTCGTCGCGCCGAAAATAAAGTCCCGCTTCTTCCAGCTCCGGGTAGTAAACCGCTTCTATCCACTGGCCGCAGCGCTTGGCCCAGGTTTGATCGATCAGGAACTGGTTGTGGTATTTGATCAAGAACTCCGCGGTGTCGCGCGCCTGCTGATCGCTGTTGCCCAGCATGTGTCCCGCCAACACCAGATTGCCGGCGAACAGGGCGGCGCCGCTCTTTCCGACCAGGCCCTTGCTGACCATGACGACGTTCAGGCCGGCCTTTTTCAGGTTGAGTGCGGCGTAGCAACCTGCCGCGCCGCCGCCGACCACCACCACATCCGCTGTAATTGTTTTCATGGAGTTCGTTCTGTCGGTTTTGGATTGATCGCTGAGGCAAATATACTGAGACAGACCTGCCGGAACAATGTGCATTTTTGCACCACTCGGTGCTTAAATTCTGCCGGATTGGCGGCGCAATATTCCCACTGCGCAATTTCCGCTACCATAAGCGCAGGACGGCGCATGCGGTCCACATAAAAAATTCCGACGGAGACAAAACATGAAAATGACACCGAAGCGCAGGCTCGCCTTCGCACTTCCTCTGATGGCTGCGTTGTGCGTACCGTTCGCGCAGGCGCAAACGCAGTCGAAAGCACAAAACGACGCTATCGAAGCGCATCTGGCCACCGCCAAGCAGGCTGCGGCATTCGATTTGACCGGCACCCTTGCGCGGCTTTGCATCGCGCCGGGCGCCGGTGCCGGCGGTACCAAACGGGGCGTCGAACGCCCGATTCCGGAGCGTTCAACCTGGCATGCCGAGCCGGTCAAGATGTTCGACAACCTTTATTTTCTCGGCGAGAAATACCATTCATCCTGGGCTCTCGTTACCAGCCAGGGCATTATCCTGATCGATACCCTGTATCACTATGCGGTCGAAGATGAAATCGTCGACGGCCTGAAAAAGGTCGGACTCGATCCCGCCAATGTGAAGTACGTCATCATCAGCCACGGCCATAGCGACCACGATGAAGGCGCCCGGCTGATGCAGGAACGTTACGGCGCGCGTGTCGTGATGGGCGGGCCGGACTGGACCATGATCGAAAACGGCCCCGATATGCCCGGCGGTAAACCGAAGCGCGACATCGTCGGTGTCGACGGCCAAAAAATTACCTTGGGCGATACCACCGTAACGCTGGTGGCCACTCCGGGCCACACACCCGGCACGCTGTCGATGCTGTTCAATGTGACGGATCACGGCAAGCCCTACACGATTGCCTATTCCGGCGGTACGGCAATTTACGGTATTTATAAAAGCGTGGCCGGCTTGAATACCTACATCGACTCGCAACTGCATATGGCCAAGATGGCGGCGGATGCCAATGCCACGATCCTGATGTCGAATCACACGGAATTCGATGGCGCCTATTTCAAGAGTCGTTTGCTTGCGAGTCGCCAGCCGGGCGAACCGCATCCCTACGATCTGGGACCGGATCTGGTGCAGCGGTATTTCAAGTTGACGGATGAGTGCGCGCTCGCCGCCAAGGAAAAATTGTAGAAAGGTATGTCTGGCCGGCGAGCAAATCAGCTTGAAAGCTTGTCGGCCAAAACATCCACCATCTTGAGGTCGGGCGGCTCAGCCAGGAGTTCGGCGGCCTTCTCCATCAAAGCCGCGGCAATAGGGCCGGAGAGATGCGCCTGACGCGCTGCTTCATCGGGGAATGCATCAAAGATTCCGAAGACGGATGAACTGAATTTCAACGCAAACCAGACAGTGGTGCCGGCTT
>DASYCG010000042.1:0-7709 GCA_036500325.1 Herbaspirillum sp.
CTCGCTGGATGCCAACAATAAGGGCTTGTACGAACCGTCGCACGGTTCGGCGCCGGATATCGCAGGCAAAGGTATTGCCAATCCGTTGGCGACGATTTTGTCGGTGGCGATGATGTTGCGTTATTCCTTGAACAAGGCGGAGCAGGCGGATCGCGTGGAAAATGCGGTCAAGAAGGTATTGTCGCAAGGTTTCCGCACCGCCGATATTTACGAAGCCGGCACGAAAAAGGTCAGCACCGCCGAGATGGGCGACGCGGTAGTCAAGGCGCTGGCTTAAGCCTGGAAGTGGTAATGTCGGTGGTATTAACTGTTGCGTCGACAGTAGAGTCGGAGCCGCATCAGCAGTAAAGTCGCGATAGCGGCAGGATTTTTTTGATAACGAAATTGTAGGAATGAAAATGAAACTGGTTGGCCTGGTCGGTTGGCGCGGTATGGTGGGTTCGGTCCTGATGCAACGCATGCAGGAAGAGGGCGATTTCAAAGAGATCGAACCTGTATTTTTCTCGACTTCGAATGCCGGCGGCAAAGCGCCGTCGTACGCTAAAAACGAAACGGTGCTGAAAGACGGCAACGACGTCGAAGCATTGAAAAAATGCGACATCATTGTCACCGCTCAGGGCGGCGACTACACCAGCGAAATATTCCCGAAGCTGCGCGCGGCCGGCTGGAACGGTTACTGGATCGATGCGGCCTCCACGCTGCGTATGGAAGACAACGCCATCATCGTGCTGGACCCGGTTAATCTGGACGTGATCAAAGACGCGCTGAAGCGCGGCGTCAAGAATTTCATCGGCGGCAACTGTACCGTTTCCTGCATGATGATCGGCCTGGGCGGCTTGTTCCGGCACGATATGATCGACTGGATGACATCGATGACTTATCAGGCGGCATCCGGCGGCGGTGCACAGCATATGCGCGAACTGCTGACGCAATTCGGCGCCATCAATGCCGAAGTCAAGGCGCTGCTGGACGATCCGCACTCGGCAATCCTGGAAATCGATCGCAAGGTACTGGCAAAACAGCATTCCTTCGATGCTGCCGAAACCAGGCATTTCGGCGTGCCGCTGGCCGGCAATCTGATTCCATGGATCGACAAGGATCTGGGCAACGGCGTTTCCAAGGAAGAATGGAAAGCCGGCGCGGAAACCAACAAGATTCTGGGCCGCGGTCCTGCTTTCGGCCCCGGCGCCAAGGAGATCATTCCGGTCGACGGTTTGTGCGTGCGCATCGGCGCCATGCGTTGTCATTCGCAGGCACTGACCATCAAGCTGAAAAAAGACGTTCCGCTGGATGAAATCGAGGGCATGCTGGCCGACAGTAATCAATGGGCCAAAGTGGTGCCGAATACACTCGAAGCGTCCAAGCGCGATCTGACGCCTGCCGCTGTGACAGGCGGCTTGACGATTCCGGTCGGCCGTTTGCGCAAGATGCAAATGGGCGGCGAGTATTTGTCGGCGTTTACCGTCGGCGATCAACTGTTGTGGGGCGCGGCAGAACCGTTGCGCCGCATGCTGCGAATAGTGCTGCAAAATTAACTTTATTCCGGTCGCGCGGTACCGGTATTGGCAACCCCGTCAGGACGGCAATATTCTGACGGGGTTGCTGCATTTTGAGCGGCCACGCACAATGACCATATTTAGGGCCGACATGCCGTGCTTGCACGTCCTATTCCTTGGTGATATGTTGCAGGCACACTAAAATCGCGATTTCAGCGCTTTATCTCTCTATCTAATCGAAAAATGCATCTAATTACATCCACGCATACACCGCATACGTCGTTATCCCGATTGAGACAGATAAGCGCTGCCGTCACACTCACTTGCTTATTGTCGGCCTTGCCGGCCGCCGCTTATGCGGCCACGCTCGGCAAACTGACTGTTTTATCTGCCATCGGGCAGCCGCTGAATGCGGAAGTCGAGTTGTTGTCGGTCAATCCAAAGGAAAAACAATCGCTGGCGGTCAAACTGGCGCCGCAGCAGGCTTTCAGCCAGGCCAATGTGGAATACAACCCGGCGCTGAGTGCGTTACGGTTTGCAATCGAGGCGCGCGGGAATGCGCAAGTGGTGCATATTACGTCGGCCGACGGGTTCAACGAGCCGTTTGTCGATGCCCTGCTCGAATTAAGCGGCCCGAATACGCCGCGCGCAGTGCGTGAATACAGTTTTTTGCTGGACCCGCCGCGCGGTTCCAAGGAAAACACGGCGCAGGTAGCGTCGGCATCCGCCGCTGCGGACAGCAAGGCGGCGCAGGCGAAAGTAGCGCCTAAAGCGGAAGCCAAGCCGGAATCCAAAGCTGAATCCAAAGCAGAACCCAAAGCCGCCAAAGCCGCAGCCAAGGCACCGAAGACCGTAAAAGCCAAATCGGCGCCATCCGAATACAAGATCAAGCAGGGCGATTCGCTGTCGGCAATTGCCAATCGCATGCGTCCGGCCGGTGTTTCGCTGGATCAGATGCTGGTGGCGATGTATCGCGCCAATCCGGATGCATTTGCCGGCGAGAACATGAGCCGCATGCACGCCGGTAAAGTCCTCTCGATACCGGACGCCGCCACCGCCGCAGCGCTGGAGAAGCCGGAAGCCAACGCTATCGTGGTGGCCCAGGCGCAGGATTTTAATACTTACCGCAATCAACTGGCCGGCCACGTCGCCGGCGGATCGGCCAAAAAAGCCGGTGCCGCATCGCAGACCGCCAGCGGCAAGATTACTGCGAAGGTAGAGGAGCGTTCGACACCTGCCGGCGAAGCCAAGGATAAACTGCAATTGTCCAAGGGCGGCGCCGGTGACGGCATGACCAGCGAAGACAAGATCGCAGCGGATAAAGCCGCCAGCGATGCCGCATCCCGTATCAAGGACCTGGAAAAAAACGTTAACGATTTGCAGAAATTGCTGGAAATCAAGAATCAGAATCTGGCCGAGCTGAACGCTAAAAAGGCCGATACCCCTCCGGTGGTTGCACCTGCTGCCGCAGCCGCCGCCGCGCCTGCCGCCACACCGGCCGCCGATGCGCCTGCAAGCGCCGCTGCGACGCCTGCTCCCGATGCAACACCAGCGCCGGCAGCGCCGGAAACATCGACAACGCCAGTAACGTCGACGCCACCGGCGTCGGAAGCACCCGCGGCAGATACAACGCTGGCACCGTCGTCGAAGCCGGTATTGGCCGCGCCGGTTCCAAAGCCGGATTTCTTCGAAGGCTGGCGCGATAATCCGATGCTGTTGCCGGGCGGTGGCTTATTGGCGGTGGTTTTGCTGGCTTGGGCCGCCTATCGTGCACGCCGCAAAGCGGCCCCGGGGCCGCTTGACCCTGACGCCGAACAGTCGCCGATCGTGCCGCCGGTGACGCCGAAAGATGAAGCAGTAATTGCGCCGATGGTAGCGACGGCGCCTGAGCCGGAACCGATTATGGAAGCGCCCGCCGAGCCGCCGGTGCCGGTAGCGCCTGAAGTTGAAGCGGCGATCATGGCCGATCCGCTGTTTGCCAGCGATGAAACCGCTGCGCTGGAGGCCGCGCAGAAAGAAGCTGCCGAGCAGCAAGCCAAGCGCGACGCGGAAGAAGCGTTGAAAATCGATTTGAGCCGTCTTGAAGAACCGGCGGCCCCCCTTGCTGCAACGCCGGTTCCGCCGCCGCTCGACATGAGCAAGCTGGACTTCGATCTCGAGCTGGATCAGGATAAGGACTTGCCGCCGCCTGAAACGGGCGAAGCACTACCCGATATCGATCTGGCAGCCGAACTGGCAGCGCAATCGGCGGCGAAGTCGATAGGGACAATGGACGAAGCGCCGACGGAACCGAAAGCCGTTCCTGCGCCGGCACTTGCTCAGACGCCTGAAGCGCCCGCGATATTGCCGCCTGAAATTGAAGGCCTCAATCTGGATTTGGGCGACCAGGCGGAAGACAAGGCAACTGCAGCTGATACTGCGCCTGCGGTAGAAGAGAACGAAGATGAAACCTCTTCGTTTGCCAAGGAAATCAACACCAAGATAGATTTGGCGGCGGCTTACCAGGAAATCGGCGACAAAGATGGCGCGCGCGAGTTGCTGGATGAAGTCGCCAAATCCGGTAATCGGCGTCAAGTCGCAAAAGCGCAGGAAATGCTGGGACAATTGGTTTAGACGTCTTGGTCGAGGTGTTGCAGATACGGGCGCAGCGTGCATGCGCCCGTTTTATTTTTTCGGAGTCCCGGTGTGAAGGTAAATGCGTGAAGGTGCTGGCGTGAGAGTATCGACATGACGCAGGCGGCAAACAGGCGCATCGTACTTGGCATTCAATACGATGGCGGCCCATGGCAGGGCTGGCAGACGCAGCGGCACGGCCAGACTGTGCAAGATGCGCTGGAAGCAGCCTTGCTGCGTTTTGCGCTGACACCGCTGGAGGTGGTTTGCGCCGGCCGCACCGATTCCGGCGTGCATGCGCTTGAGCAAGTCGTGCATTTCGATACGACGGTGGTGCGCGATGCCGCTTCTTGGGTGCGCGGCGTCAATGCCTTTCTGCCGACGTCGATCGCAGTACGCTGGGCTTGCGAATTATCGCCGCAGGCACCAGCTGAAATGGAAGCGGCGGCCGGCCTTGCTGCATCCGGCTCGCCCTACGCCCGAGAGGACGGCTTTCATGCGCGTTTCAGTGCGATTGCCCGGACGTATCATTATTTGCTCTACAACCATCCGGTGCGTTCGCCGCTGCTGGCCGGCCGCGTGGGCTGGGTGTTTCGCCCGCTGGACTTGCAGAATATGCGCGAAGGCGCCGGGCATCTGGTCGGCACCCATGATTTTTCAGCGTTCCGTTCGATCGAATGCCAGGCCAAGACGCCGGTGCGCAGCATGCATACTCTTGATATTGCGCAATCCGGCGATATGTTTATATTCACATTGTGCGCCAATGCTTTTTTGCACCATATGGTGCGCAATATCGTCGGTTCCCTGATTATGGTGGGGCAGGGCAAGCAGGCGCCGGACTGGGTCGCCGAGGTGCTGGCGCAGCGCGACCGCAGCAAGGCGGCTCCGACCTTCATGGCCGACGGCTTGTATCTGGCGCGGGTCGATTACCCGGCGCAATGGCAATCGCAATTGCCGCAGCAGCGCACGCGCGACGGCTGGCCCTGGGGGCAAGATGCCGAAGCGTTGCGCGCTTTGATTTTATGAAACATGGCTTATGAGATATCGCTTATGAAGCATCGCACCAGAATCAAGATTTGCGGATTGACGCGGGCTGAGGATGTCGCCATTGCGGTCGATGCGGGCGCCGATGCGGTCGGTTTTGTGTTTTACGCGAAAAGCCCGCGCTTCATCACACCGCAGCACGCCGCTGTTCTGATTACGCAATTGCCGCCTTTCGTTTCCGCGGTAGGCCTGTTCGTCAATGCCTCTGCGCAAGAGGTGGCTGAGGTGTTGGCGCATGCGCCGTTATCCATGCTGCAGTTTCATGGCGATGAAACACCGGAACAGTGCGCCGCGATCGCCGCCGCCGTCAAACGGCCGTTTATGCGGGCGGCCCGAATTGGCGCTACGACGCAGGCCGAGGATTTGTTAGAATACGAGCTTGCCTATCGTTCGGCCAGTCCGTTCTTCACCGGACTCCTGCTCGATACGCTGGTCGATAGTTATGGCGGTAGTGGAAAGGTATTCGATTGGTCTCTTATTCCAGAAGAACTCGCACCTCGGGCCGTTTTGAGTGGTGGCTTAAACGCTGCCAACATTACTGAGGCAGTGCGCCATGTTCGCCCGCACGCGGTCGACGTCAGCAGCGGCGTCGAAAGCGGCAAGGGCATCAAGGACGGCAGCAAGATTCGCGCATTCATCGCCGCAGTACAAGCTGCGGATGACGCGATCGCCGGCGCAAGCTGAGCCGCTGCCGCGCATGATCCAGGCTCCACGCCAGGCAATTTATTAAAAGGAATCAGCATGAGCGATACTAATCTCGCCCAATCGCCATCTCAGTCGGCATCCGCATCCCCATCTTCATTGCAGCCATCCTCATCCTATGACGGGCCTTACAATTTCCCGGATGCCAAAGGGCATTTCGGCCGCTACGGCGGCAGTTTCGTTGCAGAAACCCTGACCCACGCCCTCACCGAGCTGACCGACGCTTACGCCAAATACCAGCACGATCCGCAATTTCTGGCGGAATTCCATTCCGAACTCAAACATTTCGTGGGCCGCCCAAGCCCGATTTATCACGCCAAGCGCTGGTCCGAACAGGCCGGCGGCGCGCAGATTTATTTCAAGCGGGAAGATCTGAATCACACCGGCGCGCACAAGATCAATAACGTGATCGGACAGGCGCTGCTGGCCAAGCGCATGGGCAAACGGCGCATCATCGCCGAAACCGGTGCCGGGCAGCATGGCGTGGCTACGGCAACCATCTGTGCGCGTTTCGGCATGGAATGCGTGGTCTATATGGGCAGCGAAGATGTCAAGCGGCAGCTGCAGAACGTGTATCGGATGGAATTGCTGGGCGCCCGAGTGGTGCCGGTGGAGTCCGGCTCGAAGACGCTCAAGGACGCGCTCAATGAAGCCATGCGCGACTGGGTTACCAATGTCGAGGATACGTTCTACATCATCGGTACGGTCGCCGGCCCGCATCCTTACCCGATGCTTGTGCGCGATTTCCAGTCCGTCATCGGTATTGAATGCCTGACGCAGATGCCCGAAATGACAGGACGCCAGCCGGATTATGTGGTGGCTTGTGTCGGCGGCGGTTCGAATGCGATGGGTATTTTTTATCCGTATATCGACCATAAGGACGTTCGGCTGATCGGTGTCGAGGCGGCCGGCGAAGGGCTGGAGTCGGGCCGTCATTCGGCCTCGCTGACGCTGGGCTTCCCCGGCGTTCTGCATGGCAACCGCACTTATTTGCTGCAGGATGAAAACGGCCAGATCATCGAGACGCATTCGGTGTCGGCCGGTCTGGATTACCCGGGTGTCGGCCCCGAACATGCATGGCTGAAGGATCTGGGACGCGCCGAATACGTCTGCATTACCGACGATGAAGCGTTGGCGGCGTTCAATACCTGTTGCCGGATCGAAGGTATTATCCCTGCGCTGGAATCGAGCCACGCATTGGCTTACGGCGCCAAACTGGCGGCGACCTTGCCGAAGGACCGGATAGTGCTGGTCAATCTGTCCGGCCGCGGCGACAAGGATATGCACACCGTCCAGGAGCGCGCCGGCAAATCGGTCTAAGCAAAGCAACAATCAAGCGGTAAAACGCGGCCACCCGGCCGCGTTGCTCAATTTCAAAATTACGCATAAAAAAATGTCCCGAATCCAATCTACATTTGCCGCACTGACCGCGCAAAACAAAAAGGCGCTGATCACTTTCATCACTGCAGGCGATCCGGCGCCGGCGCTTACCGTGCCGCTGATGCATGCGATGGTTGCAGGCGGGGTCGATATTCTGGAACTTGGGGTGCCGTTTTCCGATCCGATGGCGGAAGGGCCGGTAATTCAACGGGCTTGCGAACGCGCGCTGAAGTTCAATATCGGGATGCGCGATGTGTTTGCCTTCGTTCGGGAATTTCGTTTGACCGACAGCACGACGCCTGTGGTGCTGATGGGTTATGCCAATCCGATCGAACGCATGGGGCTGGATCGATTCATCGCCGGCGCGCTCGAAGCAGGGGTGGACGGCACGATCGTGGTCGATTATCCGCCCGAAGAATGTGAAGAATTTGTCGAAAAAATGCATGCGAACGGCATGGACCCGATTTTCCTGTT
>DASYCG010000043.1:0-17907 GCA_036500325.1 Herbaspirillum sp.
ATCCATAAAAGACCGTTCATTTGGGCGAGGGGTCCGGCACGTGTCGCGTTAAAAAAAAGGGCACCCATGGCACTTAATCAGCCTTGCCTTAATTAAAAACGCCAAAGTCCGCTAACAAAAAATTTCTCACGGCATGGGGGCTGGCTTCAGCCCCCATGCGCCGCCCAGCGCAGCAGAAGATTCACCAGCAATATCCCGCCCAGCAATCCGCCCCCGAAATACACCGCAATACCCAGCAGCATATTGGTGCGCTTTTGCTCGGCGATCAAACGCTTCATCAGCTCAGTGGTCTGCTGCGCATTCGATTCAGAAGCCTGCGTCAGCGCCTGATGCGCCAGCCGCGGCAGTTGCGGCAGCAAGCGGCTGTAGCGAGGCATCTCGATTTTCAGTTGCTGGATAACACCGCGCCAGCCGACCTGCTCATTCATCCAGCGTTCCAGATACGGCTTGGCGGTCTTCCACAGATCGAGTTCCGGGTCCAGCTGACGCCCGAGACCTTCGATATTAAGCAGGGTCTTTTGCAGCAACACCAGTTGCGGCTGGACTTCGACATTGAAACGCCGCGAGGTCTGGAACAGGCGCAACAGCACCTGGCCGAAAGAAATGTCTTTCAATGGACGATCGAAAATCGGTTCGCAGCAGGCGCGCACCGCAGATTCCAATTCATCGACGCGCGTTTCCTTGGGCGCCCAACCGGACTCAATATGCGCTTCGGCAACGCGTTTGTAATCGCGCCGAAAAAAGGCCAGGAAATTTTGGGAAAGATAATCTTTATCGAAATCGTTGAGCGTGCCGACAATGCCGAAATCGAGCGCGATGTAACGGCCGAACGTGGCCGGTTCGATAGAAACCAGAATATTGCCGGGATGCATATCCGCGTGGAAAAATCCATCGCGAAATACCTGCGTGAAAAATATCTCGACGCCATCGCGCGATAATTTGGAGAGATCGACGCCCTCGGCGATCAGACGTTCGGTCTGCGAAATCGGGATACCCTTCATCCGCTCCATCACAATGACAGACGATGAGCAATAATCCCAATACATCTCAGGCACGATCAATAAATCGGAGTTCGTGAAATTGCGGCGCAGTTGACTGCCGTTGGCCGCCTCACGCATCAGATCCAGTTCGTCATGCAGATATTTGTCGAACTCGGCGACCACTTCTCTCGGCTTCAGACGGCGGGCATCCGGCCACAAGGTTCCGAGCCAGTTGGCCGCGATGCGCATCAGATCGACATCTTCGTCGATATTCTTCTTCATCCCGGGGCGCAATACTTTCACCGCAACCTCGGTGCCGTCCTTGAGCACCGCAAAATGCACTTGGGCGATCGAAGCCGATGCCACCGGCACCCGTTCAAAACTGCTGAATAATTGGTCCGGATGCGCTTTCAGCGATTTAACGATCTGGGCAATTGCCAGGTCGGAATCGAAGGGCGGCACGCGATCCTGCAATTTGGCCAGTTCGATAGCGATATCCAGGGGCAGCAGATCGCGCCTGGTCGACAGCACTTGTCCGAATTTCACGAAAATCGGCCCCAGATCTTCCAGCGCCATACGCAGGCGAACGCCGGGCGGCGCCGAAAGGTCGCGCCAAAACAGCAGCCCGTTAAGTATCTTCGAGATACGCGGCGCTTTCAGCCCGGACATCACGATGTCATCCAAGCCATACCGCACCACGACGCGCAGGATTTTAAACAAGCGCAGTGTTCTTAAAATCATTTATGGAACCTTACTTTCCAGTTTTTCGATCCGCTTGGCGAGTCGCTCGATATCGTCGCGTAGTTTACCAATTTCGCCACTCATTTCGCTGACTGCCGCAGGGCGTACCAGCATCGGTTGTTCTTCGAGGAAATATTCGGCCAGGTTTTCCGTCAGCGACCGATGTGCCGAGCGCATCGCGGTAGTTGCCGATTGCGCCGTGGACACCAGCCGCTGCGCCGCAATTTCACCGATCACCTTACTCAAATCGTGCGCGGCATCCCATCGCAAATTCTGGCCCACCTGCGAAATGGCGTTGGCAAAATCGGCATCGCCTTCTATCTTCACATATGAAAACGCACGTTCGGCATTGACGGCCAGCAACGGTAAATCGGAAAGTTTGATCTTGATCGTGACATCGCTGGCGGGCGCCTCATTGGTTGCTTCCTTGGCTACTTCACCGGCCGCGTCCTTGCCTGCATCGTCGCCTGCTTCCACGAAACCATCTGCAGTCACGCGCAGGCGCAACACCAGCGCGCCGGTATCGATGGCAGCCGTCTTGCCGCCATGCGCCAGCAGCGTCTGTTGCGCCCACGGTTCCTGCACCAGCAAATGATTGATTGCGTGGCATAACGGTATCAGCGCCATGCGCAGATCGGGCCGGGGCAAGTCAGGCGATTTAAAAGAGTTTTGCGTCATGTTTACAAAGTAAAACCGCCCGTAACATACGGGCGGTGAAGAGCGAAAATGAAACCACGAGAACCGGAAATGCCGCCACGCTGCCACGATCTGACGGCGCACGCATGCGACGGCTTAGGAAGTCTGCTGAATGCCGGCCAAAACCCAACCGCCGGGGCCGTCGACAGGCTTGCTGAAATTCCACAATTCAGTGAACGGCTCTGCAGAGGCGTCCGCAGCTTCCTTGATCAAACCGCCGAACCGGACGGTCGCGAGATATTCGTCGCTGACCTGTTCGATTCCGAGCAATTCCGCGTTCAATTGCACGACATCGGTCACGTTCGGGCTGGCGCCGCGTTCCTGGATCTGCAAGCGCAGTTCGGCGAACATTTCGGGCGAGGTGAATTCGCGGATGTCGTGAATGTCGGCTTTATCGCCGGCGACCTGCAAACGGATGAAATAGGATTTTGCGCTGCGCAAGAACCCGTTGACATCGAAATCCGCCGGAATGCCGAGTGCGACTGCGGCTGCCGTACCGCCGGCGCCGAAAGAACCGGCGCTCAAACCCGAAGGCGCGGACTGGAAACCGGGCTGGGCGGATTGAAAAGGAGACGGCGGCTGGCCAGGGATTTGCGAACCGATTTCAGGCGTAGAAGAATACGCGGCGGTTTGCGCCGGTGAATTCGAATTGCCGCCCGCATAAAAAGGTTCGTTCGCCGGGCGATTGCCGCTCTTGCGGCTGAACATGCGGATCAGGAACATTGCAGCAAAGGCGATCACGGCAAACATCAGAATGCTGGACATCATGCCGCCCATTGCGCCGCCCATGCCGAAATGCGACATCAAAGCGCCCAATCCGAGGCCGACCAAAGCGCCGCCTACAATCCCGCGCCATGGGCTGGCCGGTGCGGCAGGCGGCACTGCTGCGCCGGGCGTCGCTGCTGGCGCTGCCGGACGCGGCGCGGTATAACCAGGCTGGCTCGGCATCGGCGTAGCGGAATTCTGGCGCGAATAGGAAGATTGCTTCCCGAAGGAGCCGCCGCCGCCCAGGCGTCTTGCGTCGGCCGTCGACATCATTGCAAACGTTGTAACAGCGATCAGCAGTGCAATCAATAAACGTTTCATGGCATTCCTAATGTTGAAAAGCTAAAACTTAATGCCGGTATGCAGAGCGGCCACGCCGCCCGACAAATTAAAGTACTCGACGCGTTCCAGGCCGGCATCGATCAGCATCTGTTTCAAAGTATCCTGATCAGGATGCATGCGTATCGATTCGGCCAGATAACGATAGCTTTCGGCATCGTTGGCAATCTTCTTGCCCAGCCACGGCAACACGGAAAACGAGTAAACATCGTACGGTTTTTGCAGCGGGCGCCAGACTTTGGAGAATTCTAACACCAGCAATTTTCCGCCCGGCTTCAGGACGCGCCGCATTTCCGACAGCGCCCTATCCTTGTGCGTCATATTGCGCAGTCCAAAGGCCACCGAGACCCGGTCGAAATAATTATCGGGGAACGGCAACTTTTCGGCGTCGCACAGTAAGCTGGGGGTGGCGATGCCCTTATTCAATAGCCGGTCGCGGCCGACCCGCAACATCGATTCGTTGATATCGGTCAGCCATACCTCGCCCGAAGGGCCGGCCTGTTTGGCAAACACCTTGGCCAGATCGCCGGTGCCGCCGGCAATATCGAGCACTTTAAAGCCGGGCCGCACCGCCGCCTGGGCAATCGTGAAGGCTTTCCAAAGGCGGTGCATGCCGGCCGACATCAGATCGTTCATGACATCGTATTTAGCCGCCACCGAGTGAAAAACTTCCGCCACTTTATGGACTTTGGCGTCTTCCTCTACGGTTTCGTAGCCGAAGTGCGTGGTCTTGGTCATAACAACTCCAGAAAAACGTATTTAAACGCAAGTATTAATGCAGGTGTCCGCAGCCGGGGCCATTCTTCAGCGATGTCGGCGTGGTCGACGGCATGGATGCCTTGGCTATCTTGATCACCGCAGTCGCACCTGCGTCGCGGCCGGATTCACGGGAATGCCCCGCCGCTTCGAGCTTTTTCAAGTATTTTTCCCACATTACAGCTTGATCGCGACCCAATTGATACAGGTAATCCCAAGTATAAATGCCGCTGTCGTGCCCGTCGGAGAAGCTTGGTTTGACGCCGTAATTACCCACCGGTTCCAACGCCTGGATTTCAACCTCGCGCTTACCGAGCTGCAAGACTTCCTGGCCCGGCGCATGACCCCGTACTTCGGCCGATGGCGAATACACGCGCAGCAATTCGAACGGCAGCGAAAACTCGGCGCCGTCATCGAAACTGACTTCCATCACCCGCGATTGCTTACGCACTTTGAAGGCGGTGGGCTGCGGCGCTACCGGGTTTTGTTTTGAAGCGCTCATGATTTTTTCCTGGAAGATTAGACTGGACGAAGATCGCGCCGGCGATAGCTGATTTATTTCGTCAGATGGCGGACCACGGCTTCGCGCAACTGCGGCAACAACGCAGATCGCGCCGCCATTACGGCCGAAAGGGGCACCCGCTTTGCCTCGCCCCAGATCGGATTCGGAAAATGCGCATCGTCGTTGAAGCGCGGGATCAGATGCCAGTGGATGTGTTGCGTCATGTTGCCGAGACTGGCCAGATTGACTTTGACCGGCTGCATCGCTTCGAGCAATGCCGCTTCAACCCGCCACACCGCATCCATCAGCATGGTGCGCTGCACCGGCGACAGCATTGTCATTTCTTTTACGTGCTGTTGCCAGATGACCCGGCAAAAACCCGGATACGCCGCGTCGTCGACCAGCACCACGCGATAATCGACGGTCCGGAACAATACCTCGCCGCCGTCGATTTCACACAATTCGCAGTGATCCGCGCTCATGGCTTACACCAGAATCCGTTCGATGCCGCCGTTGTTGGCGCGTGCGACATAATCGGGCAACCAGTTCTCGCCCATCAGATGCTTGGCCATTTCGACCACGATGTAATCGGCGGTGGTGCCCGAATCTTCGTTATAGCGCGTCAAGCCCTGCAGGCACGATGGGCAAGATGTCAGTATCTTGACTTCGCCTTCGAAACCGTCGGCGCGCATCTTGTCGGCGCCCTTGACCATTTCCTCTTCCTTGCGGAAGCGGACCTGGGTTGAGACATCCGGACGGCTGACGCCGAAAGTACCCGATTCGCCGCAGCAGCGCTCGTTCTTTTCGACCTTCTGGCCATCGACGGTTGAAATCAGCGCATTCACCGTTTTCAGCGGATCCTGCAATTTCATCGGGCTATGGCAAGGGTCGTGATACATGTAGCGCGTGCCGGTGACGCCGGACAAGGTGACATCTTTTTCCAGCAGATATTCGTGAATATCCATAATGCGGCAGCCGGGGAAAATCTTGTCGAATTCATAGCCCTGCAATTGATCGTAACAAGTCCCGCACGACACGATCACCGTTTTGATATCCAGATAATTCAGCGTATTGGCCATGCGATGGAACAGCACGCGGTTGTCCGTGATGATCTTCTCGGCCTTGTCGTAATCGCCCGATCCGCGTTGCGGGTAGCCGCAGCACAGGTAACCCGGCGGCAGCACGGTCTGCACGCCGACGCGCCACAACATCGCCTGCGTCGCCAGGCCGACTTGCGAGAACAGGCGCTCGGAACCGCAACCGGGGAAATAAAACACGGCTTCCGTATCTGCCGTGGTGGTCTGCGGATTGCGGATGATCGGCACGATCTTGTCGTCTTCGATATCGAGCAATGCGCGCGCGGTTTTCTTCGGCAAGTTACCCGGCATCTTCTTGTTGATGAAATGGATAACCTGTTCCTTGATCGGCGCGCGACCGACAGTCGCCGGCGGCCGCTTGGTCTGCTTGCGCGCAAATTTCTTCAACAGATCGTTACCGAAGCGTTGTGCCTTGAAACCCCAGCCGGTCATCAATTCGCGCGTGACGTTGATGGTCGCCGGATCGGTCGCGTTCAGGAAAAACATTGCCGCCGCCGTCCCCGGATTGAACGATCGCTTACCCATCTTGCGCAACAGATTGCGCATGTTCATGGAGATCTCGCCGAAATCGATATCGACCGGGCAAGGCGTCAGGCATTTATGGCAGACCGTGCAATGATCGGCCACATCTTCGAACTCTTCCCAGTGCTTGATCGAAACGCCGCGCCGGGTCTGTTCCTCGTACAGGAAAGCCTCGACCAGCAACGATGTCGCCAGGATTTTATTGCGCGGCGAATACAGCAGATTGGCGCGCGGCACGTGCGTGGCGCAGACCGGTTTGCACTTGCCGCAACGCAGGCAATCCTTGATGCTGTTGGCGACCGCGCCGATATCGCTTTGCTGCATGATCAACGACTCATGCCCCATCAAACCGAACGATGGCGTGTAGGCATTGCTCAGATCGGCTTCCAGGCCGGGCAGGTTCAATAACTTGCCCTTGTTGAAACGGCCTTCCGGATCGATCCGCAATTTATAGTCGCGGAATTCGCTGATTTCGTCTTCTTTCAGGAATTCCAGTTTGGTGATGCCGATCCCGTGCTCGCCCGAGATCACGCCATCCAGCGAACGCGCCAGTTCCATGATGCGGGCCACGGCCTGATGCGCATCCTGCAGCATTTCGTAATGATCGGAATTGACCGGGATATTGGTATGCACATTGCCGTCGCCGGCATGCATGTGCAGCGCCACGAACACGCGGCCGCGCAATACGCGCTTATGGATGACGGTGCATTCGTCCAGCACCGGCTTGAACGCGGCGCCGTCGAAAATGTTGCGCAACGGCGCGCGCACTTCAATCTTCCACGAAACGCGAATGGTGCGGTCCTGCACCAGATCGAAAACCCGTGCGTCCGGCTGTTCCAGCAAACGCTGTGCAATCGGCTGCAGCAAGGTCTCGGGCAGCAGCATTGACAATTGCCCCTGCGCCTCGCTCAGCGGCTGTTCGAGATGATCCAGCAGATAGGTCCAACGCGCCTGGATGCTGTCGAGCACTTGCTCGGCCTGATGCACGCGGTCTTCCAGCATTTCGGCAGCCGGAATGGTCTCGCCTTCCGCATCGTCGTTCTTGGCCAGCGGCAGATTGCCCTTGAGGAAAAACTCGCGCAGTTCGCCCAGCAATTGCAATTTATTGCGCACAGACAGTTCGATATTGATGCGCTCGACGCCATCGGTATATTCGCCCATGCGGTTCAACGGGATCACCACGTCCTCGTTGATCTTGAACGCATTGGTGTGTTTCGCGATCGCCGCGGTACGCGAGCGATCGAGCCAGAATTTCTTGCGCGCTTCGGGGCTGACCGCAACGAAACCTTCGCCGACCCGGTTGTTGGCGATGCGCACGACTTCCGAAGCGGCATGCGCCACTGCGTTTTCATCGTTGCCGACGATGTCGCCGAACAGCGCCATCTTCGGAAACACGCCGCGCTTGGATTTGGTTGCGTAACCGACCGCGCGCAAATAGCGCTCGTCCATATGTTCCAGGCCTGCCAGCGTGGCGCCGCCCTTGCGGGTTTCGGCATCCATGAAATCCTTGATCTCGACGATCGAAGGAATCGCATCGCGCGGCTGGCCGAAAAATTCCAGACACACAGTACGCGTGAAGGTCGGCATCTTGTGCAAAATCCAGACGGCCGATGTAATCAAGCCATCGCAGCCTTCTTTTTGAACACCCGGCAAACCCGACAGGAATTTATCGGTCACGTCTTTGCCGAGACCTTCCTTGCGGAATTTGCGGCCCGGAATCACCAGCATTTCGGTCTTGAACGGCGCATCGATCTGCGCGCCTTTTTCAGCCGGATGAGTCCATTCCAGTTTAAAAGTCGCCTCGGGGGCATCGTGAATTTTGCTGAGATTGTGATTGATCCGCGTGACATTGAGCCAATCGCCGTTCGGATCGACCATGCGCCAGCTAGCCAGATTGTCGAGCGCGGTGCCCCACAAAACAGCCTTTTTACCACCGGCATTCATGGCGATATTGCCACCGATGCAAGATGCTTCGGATGAGGTCGGATCGACCGCGAACACGAATCCGGCCTTGGCCGCCGTATCGGTCACACGTTTGGTCACTACGCCGGCGCCCGAGAAAATGGTCGCGTACGGCGTATCCAGACCCGGCAGCACCGTCATTTCGACAGCGCCCAGTTCTTCCAGTTTTTCGGTATTGATGACTGCGGATAACGGCGTCAGCGGGATCGCGCCGCCGGTGTAACCGGTGCCGCCGCCGCGTGGAATGATGGTCAGGCCCAGCTCGATACAGGCTTTGACGATGCCGGCCATTTCATCTTCGCTATCCGGCGTCAGGACGACGAACGGATATTCGATGCGCCAGTCGGTGGCGTCGGTCACATGCGAGACGCGGGACAGGCCGTCGAACTTGATATTGTCTTTGGCGGTATAGCGTCCCAGCACCTTGGTAGCGCGCTTGCGCAAATCGTAGGTTTGCTTGAATTCTTCGGCAAAATCGGCGATCGCCTTTTGCGCCGCCTTCAACAGCGCTTCGACGTTGGCGCTGCGAATGCGCGCAACCTGGTCGCCGGCCTCGGCCAGATCGCTGGCGATGCGGCGTTTGTCGACTTCCGACAGGCGATGATTCAGCGCCTCAATCAGCGCTGCGCGCCGCTTTGGATTGTCCAGCAAATCATCCTGCAGATACGGATTGCGCCGCACGACCCAGATATCGCCAAGGACTTCATACAGCATGCGCGCCGAGCGGCCGGTCTGGCGCTTGCCGCGCAGCTCGTCCAGCAAGTGCCAGGCTTCCTGGCCCAATAGCCGGATCACAATCTCGCGATCGGAAAACGAAGTGTAGTTATAAGGAATTTCACGCAAGCGCGTAGACCCGTCGCCATGCGGCGTATCGGAAAGCAATACTTGAATTTGGGCGGGGGCGTTCATCGGTAAATAGTGAGTGAGCTGCTAAACAGACATTCTATCTTATTGCGCCTGCACACGAGAGAGATGCAGTAATTGCAAATCGGCAATTATGCAGCAGTAGGACAGCAATCAGATAAATCAATCGGACAATAAAGCAGATGGATCGCCTTACGCCGGGCATTGTCCGGCAGGCGTCACCTGAGCCAGGCGCCGATCATGTGCCAAAAACCATTTGGAATCCACCACAGGAGCCAGGTCAATACCGCATAGCGCAGAAACTTTCCCATCGCCATATAAAACATGGAAGGCCAGAACGACAACTTGAGCCAGCCGGCCAGTACGCAGAGCGGATCGCCGACCAAGGGCAGCCAGCTCAGCAGCATTGTTTTGGGGCCGAAACGCAGCAGCCAGCCGAACCAGCGGCTGCTCCGCTCCTCGGCGAAGGCCTTTTTGGCGCCATAACCCATCCAATAATCGAGGACGCCGCCCAGCGTATTGCCGGCGGTGCCGACCAGGATTGCCGGCCAGAACAGCGCAGCATTGGATTTGACGACCGCAAATACCGCCGGCTCCGACCCCATCGGGATCAACGTGGCGGAGATGAAACCAATGACAAAGACGGAAGATAGTCCGACCGCAGGCAACGCAAGAACCTTCAACAACCAGATAACAGCGATTTCGAGCATGGATTCAATCTAAAAGAGCAGCGACCGCGCAAGGTGCGGCGCAGAGGTACGGCGCAGTACGAAGCGCTCCATTATAATGAGCCGCTTGCCCGTTCACTAATCCGCCGCTTTTCATCCATAAATCCATGACTACAGACTACCTACAAAAAATATTGACCGCGCGTGTCTATGACGTCGCCGTCGAAACGCCGCTGCAATTGGCGACAAATCTGTCGCAAAAGATGGATAACCGGATTTATTTCAAGCGCGAAGACATGCAAAGCGTGCGCAGTTTCAAACTGCGCGGCGCCTATAACAAGATGGCGCACTTGACGCCGTCCCAGTTAAAACACGGCGTCATCTGCGCCTCGGCCGGCAATCATGCCCAGGGCGTGGCCTTGTCGGCGGCCAAGCTCGGCTGCCGTGCGGTGATCGTGATGCCGACCACGACACCGGATGTCAAAATCGAAGCAGTCAAAGCGCTCGGCGGCGAAGTCGTGCTGCATGGCGAGTCGTATACCGATGCCTATACCCACGCGCTGACGCTGGAAAAGAAACAAAAACTGACCTTCGTCCATCCATTCGACGACCCGTATGTGATCGCCGGACAAGGCACCATCGGCATGGAAATTCTGCGCCAGCATTCGGGGCCGATCGATGCCATCTTTGTCGCCATCGGCGGCGGCGGCCTGATCGCCGGCGTGGCCGCTTACGTGAAGGCGGTGCGTCCGGATATCAAGATCATCGGCGTGCAAACCACCGATTCCGACGCCATGGCGCGCAGCCTGAAAGCGGGCCGCCGCGTGACCTTATCCGACGTCGGCCTGTTTTCCGACGGCACCGCCGTCAAACTGGTGGGCGAGGAAACCTTCCGCCTGGCGCAAAAACACGTCGATGAAATCATTCTGGTCGATACCAATGCGGTCTGCACCGCAATCAAGGATGTATTCCAGGACACCCGCAGCATTCTGGAACCGGCCGGCGCACTCGCGATTGCCGGCGCCAAAGCGTATATCGAGCGCGCGCGCCTGAGCAAAAAGCCGATCAGGAATCAAACCCTGGTCACGATCGCCTGTGGCGCCAATATGAATTTCGACCGCTTGCGCTTCGTCGCCGAAATGGCCGACATAGGCACCACGCGCGAGGCGGTATTTGCCGTTACCATCCCGGAAGAACGCGGCAGCTTCAGGCGCTTCTGCGAATTGGTCGGACAGCGCAATGTGACCGAATTCAACTATCGCATCAGCGATCACAAGGAAGCGCATATTTTCGTCGGTATCCAAAGCAGCGGCGATGACGAATCCGGCAAGATCGCCAAAAATTTCGAGAAAAACGGTTATCGCACCCTGGACCTGACGCATGATGAATTGGCCAAAGTGCACATTCGCCATCTGGTCGGCGGCAAGAGCGCGCTGGCCGAAAACGAGCTGTTGTATCGCTTCGAATTCCCGGAGCGTCCCGGTGCGTTGATGCGCTTCCTGGACAGCATGGATCCGGATTGGAATATCAGCTTGTTCCATTACCGCAGCCAGGGCGGCGATGTCGGCCGTATCCTGGTCGGACTGCAAGTGCCGAAAGGCGAAATGAAAGCCTTCCGCGCCTTCCTGGCCAATCTGGGATATCGTCACTGGGACGAAAGCAAAAATCCGCTGTATAAATTATTCCTCGGCTGAAAAGACACAAAATCGATACGAAAACGACGCAAAGCATGGCAAATATCCCCGACACCCCAGAGGCATCGCCACTGGGCAAACCAAGCGCATACTGCTCGCAGTACGATCCATCGCTGCTGTTTCCGATCGTCCGCCAGGGCAAGCGCGATGAATTGGGCTTGCGCGGCACATTGCCGTTTTTCGGTGTGGATATCTGGAACGCTTATGAAGTTTCGTGGCTGAATATGCGCGGCAAACCCGAGGTGGCCATCGCGACCATCATCGCTCCCGCGGATTCGCCCAACATCATCGAATCGAAGTCGTTCAAGCTGTACCTGAATTCATTCAATCAAACCAAGCTGGCCGGCAGCGACGCATTGCTGAATTTGCTGCGCGCCGATTTGTCGGCCGGCTTCGGCGCGCCGGTGCAGATCACGCTGACGCCGGCGCACGAATTCGCCAACGTCAAGATGGGCCAGATGGAAGGGCTGCTGCTGGACCGCCTGGACATCGAAGTGGATAGCTATCAGCCCAATCCGGCGCTGCTGCGCACCGAACCGGATACCGCAACGGTCGAAGAAACGCTGGTGTCGCATCTGCTCAAATCGAATTGCCTGGTGACCGGGCAGCCTGACTGGGGCAGCGTGCAGATTCAATACGTCGGCGCACCGATCAATCAGGAAGGCTTGTTGAAATACCTGATCGGCCTGCGCGAACATAATGAATTCCACGAACAATGCGTGGAACGCATCTTCATCGACATATTGCGTCAATGCAAACCGGCCAAACTGATGGTTTACGCGCGCTACACACGCCGCGGCGGCCTCGACATCAACCCTTGGCGCAGCAACTTCTCGACCGGCAAACCGCCGTCCAATCTGCGTCACGCCCGGCAGTAAATCCGCGCATTTCGACCGATTTTTGATCGAATTTCCGCATCTCCGGTTATTCATTTCTAAAAATAACTTTCAACGTCAATTCAGATAGCCCCCAATGAAGGGGGCGATCCTTTTCGCCAAAAATTACGTTAAACATGTAACAAATCGTCGTTTTCCCAGTCTTATTGCCAGTCGGCGAAATAAAATTTATCAGGATTAAAAATCATCTCAACAAAATAAATACACTTATGCAACTTACCAAACCGCTATTTTCCGCCGCGTTTGCCGGCGCTCTCCTGCTACAGGCTTTCCCGGCCGCAGCAGACGAAACCGGCGATGCACTCTGGCAGGACGTCAAGGATCGCATCAGCACCGTCGCCAATGACGGCACCGACGCAGTTTATCTTTCGGGCTGGGCGCATCACGGACGCGATACATATACTCGTGAAAAACTCGATCAACTGAATGAAAAATCATGGGGCGGCGGCTACGGGCGCACCTATCGCAACGCTTCCGGCAACGACGAATCGCTGTTTTTAATGGGTATCAGCGATTCGCACAAACAGCCGCAATTCATGGGCGGCTATGCGTATGAATGGGTCTATCCGATCGCCAACACCGGCCTGGAAGCAGGGCTGGGCTACACCGCGATGCTGATGAGCCGCCAGGATTATTTCAACGGCGTCCCCTTTCCGATTGCCCTGCCGCTGGCATCGGTCGGCACGCAAAGCACGAAACTGATGGCTGCCTACGTGCCGAGACTGTCGAAGAACAAAGGGAACGGCGATGTATTGTTTGTGTTTCTGCGCGCCGAGTTTCATTGACTCCCGGCTGAACCATTATTGAATCGGCGTCGAATCGGCGGCGATTTTGCATCGGAATAATTTCCCCAAAGAAATTATTCGCAATAAATTTCAAGGCCGTACACCGGACGCCCGGAGGCCGCAGAGCAGCGTTACAGAAGCCGAAAACAAGCCTATAATCCGCAAAAGTTCATTTCTGTACCACGCCCGGCCTCATGACAAACCTTGCAAAAATTCTCGCGTTAGAAAACGTAGTCGTCGATCTGGAAGTCTCCAGTAAAAAACGGGCTTTCGAACAAGCCGGACTGTTGTTTGAAAATAACTGCAGCATCGCTCGATCCACCGTTTCCGACAATCTGTTTGCACGCGAGCGGCTGGGTTCAACCGGGCTCGGCCATGGCGTCGCCGTACCGCACGGGCGCATCAAGGGACTGAAAGCGCCGATCGCCGCCTTTATGCGCCTGGCAGAAGCAATCCCATTCGAATCGCCGGACGGCGAACCGGTCAAACTCCTGATTTTTCTATTGATTCCCGATAACGTGACGCAACAGCATCTCGAAATCCTGTCCGAAATTGCCGAGCTGTTTTCGGACAGCGGCATGCGCGATACGCTGACGACCGATCCGGATGCCTTGTCGGTTCATACCCGCATCATCAATTGGCAGCCCACGTTGGAAAAGACTGCCTGAATCGACTGATGCCCTGACCTATGCCACGGACCTATGCCCCGGACCTATGCCCTCTTATACCGCGCTCTCGATCCAACAGCTATACGACGAAAACCGTGAATCCCTGCAACTCGGCTGGTTTGCCGGATTTTCCGGCAGCGAGCGGCTGATCTCGGGCGACGCCGTTTCCGCAGCCGATCAAATCGGCCACTTGAATCTGATCCATCCCGGCCGGATTCAAGTCTATGGACATCAGGAAACCGAATATTACCAACGCCTGTCGCCGGCATCGCGCGCGCACCAAACTGCCGAACTGGTCGCCGGCGAGCCGCCTGCTTTCATCATCGCCCAAGGTTTGGCGACGCCGCCGGACATACTCGCGATCTGCGACGAAAAAAATATCCCGCTGTTTTCAACGCCGTTGCCGGCCGCGCAGGTAATCGATTATCTGCGCGTGTATTTGTCGAAAAAGCTGGCGCAACAGATATCGATGCACGGCGTGTTCATGGATGTGCTCGGCGTGGGCGTGCTGATCACCGGTGAATCCGGTCTGGGCAAAAGCGAACTCGGCCTGGAATTGATCTCGCGCAGCCACGGCCTGGTCGCTGACGATGCCGTCGAATTTGCCCGCATTGCCCCTAATATGATCGAGGGCCGCTGTCCGGCGCTGCTGCAAAATCTGCTGGAAGTGCGCGGCCTCGGCCTGCTCGATATCAAAGCCATCTTCGGCGAAACGGCCGTGCGCCGCAAAATGCGCCTGAAACTGATCGTCCATCTGGTGCGCCGCAGCACGCTGGAAGAAAATTACGAGCGCCTGCCCATCGATGCCCAGTTTGAAGATGTGCTGGGCTTGCCGATTCGCAAAGTAGTCATTCCCGTTGCGGCCGGCCGCAACATCGCGGTGCTGCTGGAGGCTGCGGTACGCAATACCATTCTGCAATTACGCGGCATCGATACCTTGCAGGAATTCATCGCCCGTCAACGCAAAGCAATGGATCAGGACTAGGGCCTGCTATCAATTGATTTAACAAGGTCTGATCCAACGCCTACATGCTGTATTATTTCGGCATGCGCATTATTCTCATCACCGGCATTTCCGGCTCAGGTAAATCGGTCGCTCTCCGTGCGCTCGAAGACGCCGGTTATTTTTGTGTCGATAATCTGCCCCCGCCACTGTTGCGCGACTTGGTTTCCATCCGCGCGCGCGACGATGGCGACAAGCTGGCTATCGCGGTAGACGCGCGCAGCGCAGCTTCGCTGCATGACTTGCCGCGCGATATCCAACTGTTGCGCGATCAAGGCCACGACGTCAAAGTTCTGTTCCTGACAGCCAAGACCGAATCGCTGGTAAATCGCTTCTCGGAAACCCGCCGCAGCCATCCCCTCTCGCACGGTTTGCTGCCGGATCAGAATCCGACCGACCGGCTGACGCTGGTCGAATGCATTCGCACCGAACGCGAGCTGATGGGCGCCATTGAAGCCATCGGGCAATTGATCGATACGTCCGATCTGCGCGCCAATAAATTACGCGCCTGGATCAATGAACTGATCGCCGTCGAGCGCGCGCCGCTGACACTGTTGTTCGAATCGTTCGCGTTCAAATTCGGCGTGCCGCTGGATGCCGATCTGGTATTCGATGTGCGCATGCTGCCTAATCCCCATTACGATCTGGCGTTGCGCCCACTGACCGGCCGCGATCAGCCGGTCATCGATTTTTTGGCGGCGCTGCCGGAAGTTGCGGACCTATTGAACGATATACGGAATTTCGTGAAAAAATGGCTGCCGGCATTCAAGCGGGACAATCGCAGCTATTTGACGGTGGCCATCGGCTGCACCGGCGGCCAGCATCGTTCGGTATATTTGGCTGAACATCTGGCGGCCTATTTCACGGCAAGCGAAACCGTGGTGCTGCGCCATCGCGAATTAAGCGATTCGACAGTGCAGGCGCATCTTATTACGGACTAGATCGCGGACCAAATCGCAGCCTGATCCCAATCGGGCTAAACCGTCCGACTCAACTTCCTCCGGTCAAAACACCATCCGAAAATAAATCCGGACGCAAGAAAATCGCCAGCAGCAATTTCTTCACCGGCGCCGGCAAAGGCGCATCGGCCAATTGACCGATCGGATACCAAACGTAATCGTGCTGGCCGAGATTCGGCACACGCTTCTCAAGTATTACCTGATACGGCGCTACCTGCAGTTTGAAATGGGTAAATCCATGCGAAAAAGCCTGCAAGGGCGCGCAGCTTTGCATCACGCCGAAAGGCGCCACCACTCTGGCTATTTCAACATCGCGCCGCTTCAAATCTTCTTCCGAATCGTTATCCGCCTCGGCGCCCGATACGCATTCCGGCAGCGATAACAAACCGCCCCAGATGCCGCTGTCGGGCCGCTGCTGCAACAAAATCTGATCATTATCGGCAACTACCAGCATCGCAGTACTGCGCTCCGGGACGGCTTTTTTAGGCTTGCGTACCGGCAGTTCATCTACCCGGCCGGTCGCATGGGCAACACAGCGCGCCGCCAACGGACAGCGCGCGCAAGCCGGCTTGCTGCGCGTGCAAAGCGTCGCGCCCAGGTCCATCAAACCCTGGGTATACGACTCCATGTTCTGCAACGGCAGCAGATGCACGGCGCGCCGCCATAAATGATCTTCGATCGGTTTGGCGCCCGGAAAACCTTCGACGCCAAAGGTCCGCGCGAATACCCGCTTGACGTTGCCGTCCAGGATGGCGGCGCGTTTTCCGTAAGCAAACGCTGCAATTGCCGCCGCCGTCGAACGGCCGATGCCCGGCAAATCTGCGAGCAGTTCCGGGTCGTCCGGAAACCGGCCGGCGTATTCCGCCACTACCCGTTGCGCGCAGCGATGCAGATTGCGCGCCCTCGAGTAATAGCCCAGCCCGCTCCACAAAGCCATCACTTCTTCGGATGCCGCCGATGCCAGCGAAGCCACGTCCGGAAAACGCGCCAAAAACCGTTGATAGTAGGGAATCACTGCACTGACTTGCGTCTGCTGCAACATGATTTCCGAGAGCCAGATGCGATACGCGTCGCGCGTGTTCTGCCACGGCAGCGCATGCCGTCCATGTTGCTTTTGCCACGCTATTACCGCGGCGGAAAAAGAAGCATCGGCAAATTCTTCCACAGCGGTTTTCGATAGCCGGGCGCTTGCGGTGTTTATGATGCCGGCCCCCGCTTTGCCCGGCGCTGTTTTTTCAGCTAATTCTGCAAGACGTTTCATCGTTGGCAATTGACACAATAAAAGGTGGAGCGTTGACCCTGCTTGATCTGGCGTATTGGCGTACGGCAAATCCGGCACAGCTCGCCGCTGCGGTTATAGACGAAATAATTCTGCTGAAAATAACCGGACTGTCCGTTGACGCCAATAAAATCACGCAAGCTGCTGCCGCCCTGCTCGATCGCGGCAGCCAAGGTCTCCTGAATGGCGATCACCAATTTCTGATAGCGCGCCATGCTGATTTTATGCGCCGCGGTCTTGGGATTGATGCCGGCCTTGAACAAGCTTTCGGATGCATAAATATTGCCGACGCCCACCACGATATCGCCGGACAACAATACCTGCTTGATAGCGGCGCTGCGATTGCGCGTCAGTTTATGCAGTAAATTGGCATTGAAGCCTTCTTCCAGCGGCTCTCGGCCGAGGCCGCGCAGCAAAATATGCTCTTCCACATGGCCATCGGCGGCATCGTGCCAAAGCACGGCGCCGAAACGGCGCGGGTCGGTCATGCGCAGCAGGTTGTTGCCCACCACCAAATCGAAATGATCATGCAGCTTCGGTTCGATATCCAGCGTCAATATCCGCAAATGGCCGGACATGCCCAAATGCACGATCAAGGTGCCATGCTCGAATCCGATTAACAAATATTTACCGCGCCGCCCGGCTTGCGTAATCCGCCGTCCGGTCAGGCGCTGCGCCAGATCGGCGGGAAAAGGCCAGCGCAAACCGCTGCGGCGCATTACTACGGCAGT
>DASYCG010000044.1:0-3086 GCA_036500325.1 Herbaspirillum sp.
GCGCTCGCGGCGGCTGTCGCGCCAGTGCGGCAAACTGGGCCTGATCATCATCGATTACCTGCAACTGATGTCCGGCAATTCCGCCGGCGAAAACCGCGCCACTGAAATTTCCGAAATCTCGCGCAGCCTGAAAGGGCTGGCGAAGGAACTCAACTGCCCGGTGATCGCGCTGTCGCAGCTGAACCGCTCGCTGGAACAGCGCCCGAACAAACGGCCGGTGATGTCCGATTTGCGCGAATCCGGCGCCATCGAGCAGGATGCCGACGTGATCCTGTTTATTTATCGCGACGAAGTTTATAACCCGGACTCCCCGGAAAAAGGCACCGCTGAAATCATTATCGGCAAGCAGCGTAACGGCCCGATCGGCAGCATTCGGCTGACCTTCCTCGGCCAGTACACCAAGTTCGATAATTACGCCGGCAGCCTGGCGAATCCTTATGGTGGCGATTAGCGAGGCAGAATTCTGTCGCTCAAGCCGCTGTCGGGTGCGGTGCGCGCGCGGTGGGTATTGTGCGCAGTGAAGTAAAGGGGGAGGCAACCGCAGGCTGCCGGAGGACATGAACGGAGCACAATACCCGCCGCGCGCGCGCCGCACCCGACAGCGGCTTGACTGAATTGCATTACCGTATCGGCCGCCATGTGCCCGTACAGATAATTATTTGAGAGAGAGCAAGATTATGTTTGGACGTTTCATGCCTACCGAAGGCAAGTTTTTCGAATTGTTCAATGAGCATGCCGAACTGGGCGTGAAGTGCGCCCAGGAAATGGTCGCTCTGATGACCAATTTCGACGATCTGGAATTGCGCGTGCATGCTATCGAAAATCTCGAGAAGCAGGCCGACAAGGTGACCCACAACTGTATCGAGCTGTTGCACAAGACCTTCATCACCCCGCTCGACCGCGACGACATCCATCAACTGATCACGCGCATGGACGACATCCTCGACCTGCTCGAAGACGCCGCGCAAACCATCTCCCTGTACGACATCAAGGCCATCACGCCGGAAGCCAAGCGGCTGGCGGAATTGTGCCTGGCCTGCGCCGACAAGGTCAAGGCCGCGGTGGCATTGCTGCCGAACATGGACAATTCGCGCCGCATCCTCACCATCTGCCAGGAAATCGACCGGCTCGAATCGGATGCCGATCATGTGATGCGCGCGGCGATGTCCAAGCTGTTCCGGGACGAGCCGGATGTGCGCAATTTGATCAAGCTGAAAGCCATTTACGAAATCCTGGAAACGGTGACCGATCGTTGCGAAGACGTCGCCAATATCATCGAAGGCATCATCGTCGAAAACGCCTGACGCCTTACGCCTGATGTTTGCCGCGCGCATACAGGCTTGAACATGGCTGTTTCGACCAACACTTAGAATAATCCTTCATGCACACCGTTCAGATCAGTATTTACGTTTTAGGCTTTTTGATTGTGCTGGCATTGCTGTTCGATTTCATGAACGGCTTTCACGATGCCGCGAACGCCATCGCCACGGTGGTGTCGACCGGCGTCCTCAAGCCGCAGACCGCTGTCGCGATGGCGGCGGTATTCAATCTGGTAGCGATTTTCGTTTTCCATGAGCTGACGGTTGCGGCCTCGGTCGGCAAAGGCACCATCGACCCGGCGGTGGTCGATCACTATGTGGTGTTCGGCGCCTTGGTCGGCGCCATCTTCTGGAATTTCCTGACCTGGCATTTCGGCATTCCCTCATCCTCTTCGCATGCCCTGATCGGCGGCCTGGTCGGCGCTGCCGTGGCCAAGGCCGGCACCGGATCGCTCATTGCCAGCGGCCTGATCAAGATCATCATCTTCATCGTGCTGTCGCCGTTGCTCGGTTTCGTGCTGGGCGCCTTGACGATGCTGCTGGTGTCCTGGATTTTCGTCCGTTCCACGCCGCGCAAGATCGATAAATGGTTCCGGCGCGGGCAATTGTTTTCCGCCTCGATGTACAGCCTCGGGCATGGCGGCAACGATGCGCAGAAAACCATCGGCATCATCTGGATGCTGCTGATCGCCACCGGCAAGGCCGGCGCCGACACGCCGCCGATGTGGGTGATTCTTTCCTGCTATGCGGCGATCAGCCTCGGAACCTTGTTCGGCGGCTGGCGCATCGTGAAAACCATGGGCCAGAAAATCACCAAGCTGAAACCGGTCGGCGGCTTCTGCGCCGAAACCGGCGGCGCGATTACCCTGTTCGTCGCCACCGCGCTGGGCGTGCCGGTGTCGACCACGCATACCATTACCGGCGCCATCGTCGGCGTGGGCGCTTCGCAGAAAATGTCGGCGGTGCGTTGGGGCGTGGCCGGCAATATCGTCTGGGCCTGGATCTTCACGATTCCGGCGTCGGCGTTCGCGGCCGCGATTGCCTGGTGGATAGGAACCAGATTGTTCTAAGATAGGGCCGCCCCGCATTGAAATTGGAATAAAAATCAAAAAGCCTGCCAGTCGCAAGACTGGCAGGCTTTTTTAACGACGGTCCAAAGTGCCGGGAAAGTTCGCCGAGCGGTGGCAAGGTCTGGTCAGGAAGCGCAGTCGCACGTGAGCACGGTGAGCATCGCAGGGCCGGGATTGCGCCGCTCGGCGGACTTCATCAGCGCTTCGTCAGAGCACTTCGCTGGCGTGATCGGCCAGGCGCGAACGTTCGCCGCGCGCCAGCGTGACGTGGCCGCTGTGCGACCAACCCTTGAAGCGATCGACCACATAGGTCAGGCCGCTGGAGCCTTCGGTCAGGTACGGCGTATCGATCTGCGCGATGTTGCCCAGGCAGATAATCTTGGTGCCGGGGCCGGCGCGGGTGACCAGCGTCTTGACCTGTTTCGGCGTCAGGTTCTGCGCTTCGTCGATGATCAGGAACTTGTTGACGAAGGTGCGGCCGCGCATGAAGTTGAGCGACTTGATCTTGATGCGCGAACGGATCAGGTCCTGGGTGGCGGCGCGACCCCATTCGCCGCCCTCGGAATCGGACTTGTTCAGCACTTCCAGGTTGTCGTCGAATGCGCCCATCCATGGGCCCATCTTCTCTTCTTCCGTACCCGGCAGGAAACCGATGTCCTCGCCGACCGGCACCGTGACGCGGGTCACGATGATTTCG
>DASYCG010000045.1:0-1863 GCA_036500325.1 Herbaspirillum sp.
CGAAATACATTTCTTCCATCGTCTTGGCGCTGGATTCACGCAGTAGCCGTTCGATCAATAAACTCGGCAGATCGGTTTCCAGGCCCAGCGCAATCAATTCATGATTCAACAGACGTTTGCCCAAGGCCACCGATTCAGCCTGATCCACCGTACGCAGACGGTGCCGAATGGCCGAACGGGCCTTGCCGGTGCGCACGAAATTGAGCCAGTTCGGGCTCGGTTTCGACAACGGCGATGTGACGATTTCAACGATGTCGCCGTTATGCAGTTCGGTGCGCAGCGCGGCCGCTTCATGATTGATGATGGACGACACCGTCTGATCGCCGACATCGGTATGAATGTTGTACGCAAAATCGAGCGCGGTGGCGCCGCGCGGCAAGGCGATGATTTTGGATTTCGGCGTGAAGACGTAGACCGAATCGGGAAACAGATCGACTTTGACGTGTTCCAGGAATTCGGCTGAATCGCCGGTCTGCTTCTGGATATCCAGCAGCGATTGCAGCCATGCATGCGTGCGCTGCTGCAGATCGGTCAGGTTGTCGTCGTCTTCCTTGTACAGCCAATGCGCTGCCACGCCGGATTCGGCCACGTGATGCATTTCGCGTGTTCTGATCTGGAATTCGACCGGCGTGCCGTAAGGGCCGATCAGCGTGGTGTGCAGCGACTGATAGCCGTTCAGTTTGGGGATGGCGATGTAATCTTTGAATTTGCCGGGCATCGGCTTGTACAGCGCGTGCAGGGTGCCGAGCGCGACGTAGCAATTGGCGAAGCTGTCGACCACGACGCGGAAACCGTAGACATCCAGCACCTGCGAGAACGATAACTGCTTGCTGCGCATCTTGCGATAGATGCCGTACAAGGTTTTTTCGCGGCCGTCGATCTGCGACGTGATGCCGGTGGCTGCCAGGGTATTGTTGGCCGATTCGAGGATCTTGCTGACTACTTCGCGGCGATTGCCGCGCGCCGCCTTGACCGCCTTGGCCAGCGTGCGGTGGCGCAGCGGATGCAAATGCATGAACGACAGTTCCTGCAGCTCGCGGTAGATATTGTTCAGTCCGAGCCTATGTGCAATCGGCACATAGACTTCCATGGTTTCGTTGGCGATGCGGCGGCGCTTTTCCGGAATCATCGAACCGAGCGTGCGCATATTGTGCAAGCGGTCGGCCAGCTTGACCAGAATCACCCGCACATCGCGCGCCATCGCCAGCAGCATTTTGCGGAAGTTCTCGGCCTGGGCTTCGATCTGGGTCTGGAATTCGATCTTGTCCAATTTCGACAAGCCATCCACCAGCAACGCTACCGGTGCGCCGAAACGTTCGATCAGTTCGTCCTTCTTGACGTCCTGATCTTCCATCACATCGTGCAGCAGGGCGGCCATGATGGCTTGCGCATCGAGTTTCCAGTCCGCGCAGATTTCGGCGACCGCCAGCGGATGGGAAATGTACGGTTCGCCCGACTTGCGCATCTGACCCAGATGCATCTCATCCGAAAAGCGATAGGCTTCCTTGACTTTCTTCAGTTCTGAAGGCGTCAGGTATTCGGTGAGTTTTACGGTGAGATGGGAAAAGGTGGCGACGCGGGAATTCGGCACGATTGCTTCGTGCTCCGGTTCGGTATTAAGCCGGTTGACGCTCGTGCGGTTTTTTGCGGGCGTTGCGGATACCGTTGAATCTGTGGGGAGCAGGCTCATTGGGAAGGGTATCGGCAGCGTTACGCGATAAGAGAATGCGCGAGATATTAAGAAGGGACTTTTTTCAGCATTTCAATGCCGATTTTGCCGGCGGCGATTTCGCGCAGCGCAGTGACGGTGGCTTTGTCGTTAAAGCCGTCTACTTTTTTGGTGTGACCTTGCAGCAATTGGCG
>DASYCG010000046.1:0-3789 GCA_036500325.1 Herbaspirillum sp.
GGCATGGGCCGTACCCCTCACCCAAATGAACGTCTTTTATGGATTTAAAGAAAGTTCGAAATCGGCTGATTTTCTTTAGTGCCATAAAAAATCGTTCATTTGGGTGAGGGGTACGGCCCATGCCGCGTTAAAAAAAAGGCCACCCATGGCACTAAAAAAAAAGCCGCCCATGGCACTTAATCAGCCTTGCCTTAAATAATTTATACAGCTCAGGCCCGCAAATGCGGGCGGCGCAACACACGCGGCAACCAGCCGCGCGGCGCGAACAACAGCGACAACAAATAAAACACGCCGGCGCACACGATAATGGTCGGCCCGGAAGGCACCGATGCGTAATACGACAACATCAATCCCGCATAACCGGCGGCGGCCGCTTGCACCATGCTGTTGATCAATTGCGCCGGCAAGGTGTCGTGCCAGAGCCTGGCCGAGACCGCCGGCAGCATCATCAGACCAACCGCCATCAGTGTGCCCAGCGTCTGGAACGACGCCACCAGATTAAGCACCACCAGCATCAGGAACAATTGCTGATAAATACTGCCGCGGCTGCCGCTGGCCGCCAGATAGGCCGGGTCGAAACTTTCCAGCAAAAAACCGCGATACAGGCCGGCCAGCATCAGCACACTGATGGTCGAAACGCCGGCCACCAGCAACAGGCCGCCGGTGTCGACGCCCAGTACATTGCCGAACAAAATATGCAGCAGATCGATCTGCGTGCCGAATTTGGAAATCAGGATCACGCCCAAGGCCAGCGCCACGAGATAGGTCGCCGCCAGGCTGGCGTCTTCTTTCAGATCGGTATACCGGCTGATCAGGCCGGCCACGCCGACCACGATAACCCCGGCCAGGAAGCCGCCGATACTGAGCGCGGGCAGCGATAATCCGAACAGGATGAATGCCACGGCGACGCCCGGCAGCACGGCATGGCTGAGCGCTTCGCCGAACAGGCTCATGCGACGCAATGTCAGCAACACGCCCAGCGGCGCACTGCTCAAAGCCAGCGCCAGCGTGCCGACCAGTGCGCGCCGCATGAAGGCGAACTCCTGAAACGGCGCGATGGCGAAATCATAAAGCGGCGCAAGCGCCGTGTCGGCCAGGTTCATCTTGAAATCCTCATGCAGCAACCTCGCAGATCGGCGCGTGATCGTCCTGCGCTTCGGCCATGGCCTTGGCGCGCTGCAGATTGGCAGTTGTGAGAACGGTATCCGTTTCGCCCCATGCCACCACATTGCGCGCCAACAGCAGCGCTTGCGGAAACTGCGCCCGCACCTGATCGTAATCATGCAGGACCGCGATCACCGTGCGCCCTTGCGCATGCCACGATTGCACGATGGCCAGCAGATCGCCGGTAGTCCTGGAATCGATCGCATTGAATGGTTCATCGAGCATGATCAATTCGGCATCCTGCAGCAGAATGCGGGCAAACAGCACGCGTTGAAATTGCCCCGCCGACAAACTTCCGACCGGACGCTGTTCGAAGCCTTCCAGGCCGACTGCCGCCAACGCAGCATAAGCGCGCTGGTGCATCGCCGGATCGACCCGGCCGAACAAACCCATGCGCTGCCAATAGCCGAGCAGCACGCAATCGAATACCGAGATCGGAAAGCTGCGTTCGATGTCGGCTTGCTGCGGCAGGTAGGCGATCCGCTTGCGGTGCGGCGCCGTGACGACATGGCCGCTATTGATGCGGATCAGGCCGAGAATGCTTTTGAGGAGCGTACTTTTACCGGCGCCGTTAGGGCCGATCACGGCGGTCAGCGAACCTTTTTCGAAATGGCCGCTGACATGATGCAAAGCCGGATGGCGCTGATAGGTAACGGTCAGGTTTTCCAGTGCGATGACGGCATTGGCGCTGCTGTTCGATAGCGGGTCATGTGCATGGGTATGCGTATGAGAATGCGCAGACCCATCATGATCATGATGGGCGGCGCTCAAGAGAAATCTCCGGTCAGCGCCCACCATACGCCCAGCCACAGCAATGCGCAGACCGGCAGCACCAGCATGATGCGCAGCCAGCCGGGACAACCCAGCACGCTGGTATTAAGAAAGAAATTTTTGATCGTTGCCACACCTGCCCCTGCTTGATTTGATTGCTTGCAACACGGTTGCAAACTGTGATTATAATGCAACGGCCCGCAAAAATCGCCCGACTTTCATTCACCCCAGGAAAATCCCATGAAATGCAATCGTTTCAGCTTCATTCCCGCCAGATTCATCCTCCCTTTTTGTATTTCCGCCTTGTCTGCATTCACAACAGCCGGCGCGCATGAAGCGCACGTGCATGGCGTGGGCAACCTCGATGTCGCCATCGACAGCAATACGCTGTCGCTGCATCTGGCAACACCGCTGATCAACCTGCTCGGCTTCGAACATGCCGCCAACAGCGCGCCGGATCGGCAGGCAACTAAAAAAATGGGCGCGCAACTGCATGCGGCCGCCAGCATTTTCGCCATCACGCCAGCCGCGCAATGCAAACCGGTTTCGGTAAAACTGGTGTCCGCGGTGCTGGGCGCGGCATTGCTGGGAGAGGCGCCATCGACAGCGGCGGCCGATGCCGCCTCTCTCGGCAACACCGCGCCGGACAAGCACGACGGCCACGCCAATCTGGATGGCGATTTCGTTTTCAGTTGCGCGCATCCCGAACAGATCAAGGCGATCGACGTCAAGCTGTTCGACCTGTATCCAGGCTTCCATTCGATCAATGTGCAGGCCGTGACCTTGAAGGGCCAATCGGCCGCGACGTTAACGCCGGGTTCAACCAGCATCCCCTTTTAAATCGGGCGAACAGACAATGAACAGCGACGCAGCGCGCAATACCGGCAAGGCCGGCGACATCGTCATCGAACTGGACCAGATCGGTTTTACCTGGCCCGGTCAAAGTAGCGCGACCCTGCAACTGACGCATTTCAGCGTGGCGCGGCAGGATCAGGTTTTCCTGTCCGGCCCAAGCGGCAGCGGCAAAAGTACGCTGCTGGCGCTGATCGGCGGCATTATCCTGCCGCAAAGCGGCCAGGTGCGTCTGCTGGGCGACGATATGCGCAGGCTGTCGGCATCGGCGCGCGACCGTTTCCGGGTCGATCACATCGGCTTCATTTTTCAGCAATTCAATTTGATTCCGTACTTATCGATTCTCGATAATGTGCTGCTGCCTTGCCAGTTCTCCGCTTACCGGCGCGAGCGGGCGCGGGCGCAGGGCGCAACCTTGCGCGACGCCGCGGCTTCATTGCTGTGCCACCTCGATCTGGCGCCGGCGCTATGGGACCGCCCGGCCACGCAGTTGTCGATCGGCCAGCAGCAACGGGTCGCCGCCGCGCGCGCCCTGATCGGCCGGCCCGAAATCATCGTTGCCGATGAACCGACTTCGGCGCTGGACGCCGACCGCCAGCAAGGCTTCCTGGATCTGGTGCAGCGCGAATGCGAACAGGCCGAAGCCAGCCTGCTGTTCGTCAGCCACGATCAACGCCTGGCGCAACGCTTCACGCATCGCGTTGCGCTCGATGAGATCAATACTGCCACAATCCTTGCCGAAAGCGCCGCATGAAACTATTACTACGCCTGGCAGCGCACAGCGCATGGAATCGCCGTTTCACACTGATACTGATGTTGATTGCAATCGCCCTGTCGAGCACATTGTTGCTGGGCATCGAGCGGGTTCGCCATGACATGCGCGAAAGTTTTTCGGAATCGGTATCCGGCACCGATCTGGTGGTCGGCGCCCGCAGCAGCCCGGTGCAACTGATGCTGTATTCGATCTTCCATCTGGGCGGCGCCACCAATAACATGGGCTGG
>DASYCG010000047.1:0-18996 GCA_036500325.1 Herbaspirillum sp.
TTCCTGGCTGCATTCCCGACCAATGCGTTGACCGGGCAGTCAGTTGTTGTAAGTCACGGCTGGTATATGCAATAACATTGCGGCAAAATACCGCAGCAAAATACTGTAATAAAAATGCAGCAGCCCGCCCCAAATGGCGGGCTGCTTTCGATATGTCTGATACATTTGGTGGTTTGATCAAGATAGATAAGGAAAAGCATGATTCTCGAACTCGCGGACATCCGCATTCAGCCCGGTACGCAGACGCAATTCGACGCCGCCATCGAGCGCGCGCTCGGCCTGACGATCGCCAAAGCGACCGGCTATCTGGGCCATCAAGTGCACAAGGGCGTCGAATCGCCTGAACGTTATCTGTTGACGGTGCGCTGGAACACGCTGGAAAATCACATCGTCGATTTTCGCGAATCGCCTGCTTTCGCCGAATGGCGCGGCATCGTCGGCCCGTTCTTCGCCATGCCGCCCACGGTCGAACATTTCTCACTGCTGACGGAATCGATTTGATATGACATGCACTACCGGTACCCCGATGCACATGCCGGCGGAACGCTGCAATCCTCTGCGGCCTTTATTGAATTCGGCCGCCTTGCTGGCCGTATTGATCTGCGCCGCATGCACGCCAAAAGCCGATGCGGATAAAAGCATCAAGGAAAACATCGCCGCTTTTTATCGGCTGCATGAGGCCGCGCCGCCGGCCGGCGCGCTGTCGCTATCGGAATTGATGCGCTTCCGGCCGTTGCTGTCGGTGGCCTTGTTCGAAAAACTCAAGGACGCATCGGTCGCCGAAGAAGACCAGTTCGCCAACAACGCCGATCTCCTGGCGCCATTGTTTGAAGGCGATCTGTTCACCGCCCGTCCGCAAGGGTTTTCGGCCGCCCGCGTGTCCGACTGCACCGTCAACGACGATCACGCCTATTGCAATATCGAGTTCAACGCCGCTCAGGAAAACGCGATCGTCAAATGGAAAGAGCGCCTGTTCCTGGTCGAAGACGAGCGCGGCTGGGTGATCGACGATATCGATTTCGGCCGCAACGACCCGCCTCTGCGCCAGGGACGTTTGAGCGAGGTGCTGCAAGCCGGCATCGCGCGCGGCCGCATCGAAGCCAAGGAATAAATAAGACTAATGTCCTCACATACTTTTCTCTGGCACGACTACGAAACCTTCGGCGCGCAAGTACGGCGCGACCGCCCTGCACAATTTGCCGCCATCCGTACCGATGCCGAACTGAATGAAATCGGCGAGCCGATCATGTTGTACTGCAAGCCGGCGCCGGATTTCCTGCCCGACCCGCAATCCTGTCTGATCACCGGCATCACGCCGCAGCACTGCCTGCAGCACGGCGTGCCGGAATACCAGTTTGCAGCCACTATCGAGCGCGCCTTTTCCGAACCAGGCACGATCGGCGTCGGCTACAACACCATCCGCTTCGACGACGAAATCACGCGCTTCATGTTCTGGCGCAACCTGATCGATCCTTATGCGCGCGAGTGGCAAAACAATTGCGGCCGCTGGGATTTGCTGGATGTGGTGCGCACTGCCTATGCTTTGCGCCCGGAAGGCATGATCTGGCCGACCAAGGAAGACGGCAGCCCCAGTTTCCGGCTGGAACATTTGAGCAAGGCCAATGGCTTGCTGCACGAAGCCGCGCACGATGCGCTGTCCGACGTGCGCGCCACCATCGGCCTGGCCCGGATGATCCGCAATGCGCAACCGCGCCTGTTCGATTTTTGCCTGGCGCTGCATAAGAAAGATCGCGTTGCGACCGAAATCGGCTGGCCCGCGGCACGCCCTTTCCTGCATATTTCCGGCATGTTTCCGGCCGACCGCGGCTGTATCGCATTGATGTGGCCGCTGGGCGTGCATCCGACCAACAAGAATGAACTGATCGCCTGGGATCTGGCGTACGATCCGCGCGAACTCTGGCCGCTGGATGCCGCGACCATCCGCACCCGCCTGTTTTCAAAGCGCGACGCTTTGCCGGAAGGCATGACCCGCTTGCCGGTCAAATCGATCCATCTGAACAAATCGCCGATGGTGATCAATAATTTGAAAACGCTGTCGCCGGAAATGATGCAGCGCTGGCAATTCGATCTTGATCTTGCAATGCAACATGCCGAATATGCCCGCGCCGCGCCCGACATGAACGCGATATGGCAGCAGGTTTACCAGCGCGAAGCCGAAGCCGCGCCGGACGTGGATGAAGATTTGTACGGCGGTTTCGTCGGCAATAACGACCGTCGCCAGTTGACGGCCTTGCGAGCCATGAAACCGCAGCAATTGGCCGCTGCCCATCCCGGCTTCGACGATGCCCGGCTGGAAGAACTGGTATTTCGCTATCGCGCGCGTAATTTTCCCGAGACATTGTCCGAAATCGAACAGGAACGTTGGGAAGAACATCGCGCCGCGCGCCTGTTCGACGGCGAAGGCGGCTTCCGCAATGTCGATATCCTGTTTGCCGAAATCGATACCTTGTCGGAAAACGCCGACGAGCGCGGAGAAGAAATCCTCGGGGCTCTGTACGACTATGCGGAAATGATCGTTCCGCAACGGGATTAAAACCAGCGCACCCCTATTCATTCCACAGCGGCAGGGTTGGCCGGCTATCTTGCCGGCCATTTTCCGGCTTCGGCGGTCTGTTCGCTGTCTACCGGCTATCTGCTATCCATCGACACCAAAAAAATCCGCTCGATCGTGAGAACGAAACCGCCCGGCGCCACTCTTATATCGAAATCAGCAAATATAAGCGCAAAGTATCGCAATGAAAACGCGTAAAAAGTGGCGTTCATTAATCTGCTGAATCTGAAAAAAAATAGGACGAAACGCAATGCAACAACTCGAATTTGAAGTGAATGGGGCCTATGTCGAACTGAACCAGCTTTTGAAACTGGTGGGCATATGCGATAGCGGCGGCGCCGGCAAAGCACTGGTCGCAACCGGCAAGGTCAAAGTCGATGGCCGCCAGGAACTGCGCAAAACCTGCAAAATCGTCCCGGGACAAATCGTCGCCCTGGGCGATATTTTTATTCATGTGCGCACTGCAACATGAACCATCTAAAACAATAAATCAAACCATGAACTTTATCGCCCGGCTATCCGTTGCACTCTGTCTCACGCTTGGGGGATTGACGGCTTGCTCGTCGCTGCCGGTGCTGACACCGGAAATGTCGATCAGCTCTCAGCCGGTGCAACTGCAAGGCGCGCGCGGGCCATTGTCGCAGCAGCAAAGCAAAGCCATATTGGACAAACTTGCCGCCAGCGGCAAGCCGACCGATATCTTCGAACAGCATCTGGCGCTGGAACAGGAAATACTCGGCAGCTCTCTGGTCGTCGGCAATAAAGTCACGTTGCTGATCGATGGCCCCAGCACCTACGATGCGATGTTTGCCGCCATTGCGCAGGCAAAAAAAGACATCGAAATGGAAACCTACATCATCGAAGACGATGATGAAGGCCACCGCTTTTCGGACGCATTGATTGCCAGGCAAAAGGCCGGCGTACAGGTCACTTTCATCTACGACAGCGTGGGTTCCATCGGCACCCCCAAGGAATTTTTCCAGCGCATGCGCGACGCCGGCATCAAAGTGCTGGAATACAATCCGGTCAATCCGCTGGCGCTGCGCAAGGGCTGGGATGTGAACCAGCGCGATCACCGCAAATTGCTGGTAGTCGATGGCCGCATTGCCTTTGTCGGCGGCATCAATATCAGCAGCGTCTATTCGAGCGGCTCCAGCGTCTCGCTCAAACGCCGTGCAAAGCCGTCGAAATCGGACGACAAATCAGGTGAACAGCCGTGGCGCGATACCCACATCCGCGTCGAAGGGCCGGTTGCCGTCAGTTTTCAACACCTGTTTATCGATACCTGGAACCGGCAAAAAGGCGATCCCCTGCCTGAAAAGAATTACTTCCCGACCGTGGCGCCGATGGGCGATGATATCGTGCGCGCGATCGGCAGTTCGCCGGACCAGCCGTATAGCGTGATTTACGTAACACTGTTGTCTGCCATTAACAGCGCCCAAAGCAATGTGTATTTAACCAATGCCTATTTCGTTCCCGACCCGCAAATGCTGAGCGCGCTCAAGGACGCCGTGGCGCGCGGCGTCGATGTGCGCCTGCTGCTGCCCGGCAAGAGCGATTCGGCGCTGGTGCATTACGCTTCCCGCTCGTATTACGACGAATTGCTGAGCGCGGGCGTCAAGATTTACGAACGGCAGGACGCGCTGTTGCATGCCAAGACGGCCGTCATCGACGGTGTCTGGTCGACCATCGGCTCGACCAATCTCGATTGGCGCAGCTTTGTGACGAATCAGGAAATCAATGCGGTGGTTCTGGGACGGGGATTCGGCGCGCAAATGCAGAACATGTTCAATGAAGATTTGAAGGCATCTCAACTGATCACACTGGAAAGCTGGCATCAGCGTTCAATCGGCAGCCGCATCAAGGAATTCGGTTCGCGGCTGTGGGCGCGCCTGCTCTGAGTTGAACGTATTCCGTCAGGCCGTTGTCAATAGAAACCGTCACCGTCTCAAGGAACCGGCTTATGCCTCAGTTATTTTCCGGCAGGGCAATTGCGCAACGCGTCGCTCTGATCCTCCATGCGCTGTGTTTCGTCGCTATTGCCACCGCCGGCATCGGCGCGGCCCAGACGGCTGCGGCGCAAAATACCTCGGCAACGCTGCATGCCAAATACGCGGCGCTGGCAGAACAACTGAAAAACAATCAGTATCAACGCCCGCTTTATCTGGAATCGGCCGAATCGTCCGATAACCAGAAAGGCGATATCTACGCCGTGGTCGACTATCCGTTTGCCACTGTCAATACCGCATTGAATAATCCGGCGCACTGGTGCGACGTACTGATCCTGCATCTCAACATCAAATACTGCAAAGCCGACGGCGATGCCGCAGCACCGGCCCTCTCGGTCAATCTCGGCAAGAAAAACCAACAGGAATTGAGAGACACTTATCACGTCGATTTCAAATACCGCAACGAAACCAGCGACGCCGATTATTTTTCCATCATTCTCAGCGCTGCCCAAGGCCCGCTCAATACCAGCAATTACCGTATTCATCTGGAAACCATCGCTATCGATGCAACGCACAGCTTTTTGCATCTGACTTATTCCTATCGTTATGGCTTCGCCGGAAAAATGGCGATGAAGGCGTATCTGGCCACGACCGGCAGCAACAAAATCGGCTTCACCCGGGTTGCCGGCAACGATGGCGGCAATGGCGGCTACGTCGGCGGCGTGCGCGGTGTAGTCGAGCGCAATACGATGCGTTATTACCTGGCGATCGACGCCTATCTGAGCGCGATGAATGCAGCACCTTCGGAGCAATTTGAAAAAAGACTTCAGACTTGGTTTAGCACTACCGAACGCTACCCTAAACAATTACATGAACTGAATCGCGACGACTATATAACAATGAAACGCGCCGAGTATCGACGCCAGAACGCAGCTTCGTAGGAAGCACTGATTAAGCGTATCTTGACGTCATCGATAACAGCTTGACGTACCGTTCTTGATAGCCGAAGCTGCTTTCTCACAGCCAGCTCTGCAATTTCTTCCTCCGCATCATGCCCGCCTGAAACCGTCCCGAGCTTGCCCGGGCGCCAAGGCCGGATATTCAAACGCTCACACATTCAAATTTCAACTCCACTGCCATGTTGCGGGGTTTCACGCTGGTCGAAGTATTAATGGCGGTACTGGTGCTCGCCATTGCATTGACTGGAATGATGCGCATGCATTTGACTGCATTGCGCGCACAGCGGCAAAGCAGCTATCAGATCAGCGCGATGCAACTGGCGAGCGACATGGCCGAAATGATTCGCGCCTGGCGTGCGCCCAATGACGACCGGCCTTTTCTTTTCGAATACCGCTACGACGCTTCCATTCCTGCCGCAAGCGACTGTACCGGCGGCGCCGTATGCGATCCGTCTGCGTTGCGCGAGTACGGCGTGGCGCGATGGCTGCAAGCGGTAAAGGCGGCATTGCCGCAGGCACGCGTCGGCATCTGCCGCGATGCACAGCCATGGGACGGCAATGGCCAAGGCGATGCCGCAGGCGCGAAATGGGCTTGCACCGGCGGCAGCGGTGCAGGCATTGTGGTCAAGCTTGGATGGCGCCGGGAGGCCGATGAATCCGGCGCGGGCAATACGGGCGAAGCCGCGGCCGCCGGACGAATTGCGCAGGGTCCGCAATTCGTGCTGCAGATCGGCGACCCGGCATCATGAAAATAGCCGCCTCCCAAACCCAATGCGGCATGACACTGATCGAATGCATGATTGCGTTGACGCTCGGCATGCTGGTCACGCTGGCCGCCACCGCCCTGCTGTTGTCGGCGCAAAAAACCTATCTGGCGATCGACGATGGCGCACGCATCGGCGACACCGGCGCATTTGCAATGGATGTCCTGGCCGCGGCAATCAGGCAAACGGCTTATGCCGATCGCAGTGTTCACCGCGAACGTACGGCGGCGCCAAAGCAGCCTGAAAATATGCTGCTCGGATTCGACGATGCTTCACTGCGGGGAAAGGAATTGGATTTCGCGGAACGCCGCACTGCCGGCCTCGATCACAGCGACGCATTGATTACAAGGTTTATGGCGACAGACGCCGCCGGCGCAATAGATCCGAACATGCGGAACTGCGGCGGCCACGCCGCAAAGAAGCCCATCACCGACGATACGCTCTACAACTGGAGTATTTTTTATGTCGGCAAAGGCAAGTCCGGCGAGACCCAGTTATTCTGCAAATATCGCGATAAAAAACAACAATTCCGCGCTAGTGCAATTGCCGGCGGCGTCGAAAACATGCAATTCCAATATGGCGTGGATTTGAATCGCGACGGTCTGCCGGATACTTTTGTGAATGCCGACGCGGTCGCTTCCAAAGATTGGCAGAACGTTGAGGCGGTCGATATCGTACTGACGATACAAGACGGACGAGACCGTTCACGCCGGCAATTCCATCGAATGGTCGCATTGCGCAACCATAGCAATTTTCACGCTGGCGGCGATCGCCACGAGACGGAGTAAGCCATGCGCAACGATGGCCTCCACCGGCAACAAGGCGCAGCGCTCGTCATTGCATTACTGATGCTGATCGTACTGATGATGCTGGGCATCGCCGCCATGCAAACCAGCCTGCAAAGCGAAAAGATGAGCCGCAATCGACGCGACCGCCAGATCGCATGGGAAGCAGCGGAAGCGGCGCTGCTGGATGCGGAATACGACATCGGCAATCCGAATTCCCAGCGTTACGCGCTGTTCGGCGGCAATAATGGCAAAGGGGAAATTGGGGAATTTTCGACATCCGGCATTTCTGCCATTGTGATCTACGGGCAATACAGCGGACGCCTCATGCAAACCGGCATCGGCGCGCTGCCCGCGCTCCCGCCACGCTATCGGATCGCGCTACTGCCGCAAAATCCCGGCAAACCTTCGCCGCGGCGTTACCGCATCAGCGCGCTGGGCTTCGGGCCGGATCGGCATACCCAGGTAGTGCTGCAGAGCGTTTATCTAAGGCAAGCTGCTTCAGCCGGGCCGGCGGCGCATCCATCGGCCCGGCTGAGCTGGCGGGAAATTGCATCCGGAAATTTTCCATGAGAACGCCATCACCTTCCCGGCAATCCGCATTTACGCTGATCGAAATCATGACCGTTCTGCTGATTATCAGCATTTTGTCTGCGTTCGCTTATCCGTCATATCGGCAAGCCAAACTGAAAACGGCGCGTGCCGAAGGCCGGGCAGCCTTGATGCGATTAATGCAGCAACAGGAGCGCGAATACACGCAGAAGCATCGCTATCAACGCTTTTCTGTCGGCGACGAAACCACTTCGTTCCTGCGGTTTTCCGGCGCATCGGGCACGGATAAAGCCAGCGCCTACCGGCTGGATGCCCGTGCCTGTGAGACCCTTGGGCAAGCCGGCAGCCAGGCAGACGATCAGGATTGCATCCTGCTGCGCGCTATCCCCGCGCCAAGCTTCAGCGACCCGCTATGCAATATTTTGACGCTCGACAGTACCGGCAAGCAAGGCGTGGACAATGAAGCCGGCGCAGCGACCGATACGGACGGCTGCTGGTGAACGCGCTGCTTGCATCTGCACCGGCACATGATCATGAGCGCAGCCGCAACGCCGGTTTTACCTTGATCGAATTAATGATCGTACTGGTCATTGCCGGCTTGCTGATAACCCTGGCGCTACCGGGCTTCCGGCAATTGATCCTGCGCCAGCAACTGCTCACCAGCACCAATGCCCTGTTCCAGGCCATCCAGCTGACGCGGACCGAAGCAATCCGGCGCAACCGGATCGTCCAGTTGGCGCCGCTCGACGATACCGATTGGGCGCAAGGTTGGCGCATCTATGTCGGCGCCGATGCAGATCCCGATGTCCACCCCAATATCAATACCAATTCCACCCAAAGCAAACCCGGCCGCTACCGCGTCGGCGACAGCGTCATTTTGCATCGCAATGCCCTGCCTTCCGGCCTGCGCTTCGAAAATCATTCCAGCGACCCCTCGGAAATCTATATCGCCTACAATGGCGGAGGCCGCAGTACCAGTCGCAATCGAAGTTCGTTATCCGGACGCTGGCATCTACATTTACAGCAGGAAACCAGAATTATCGTCATCAATAACCAGGGACGGGCACGTATCTGCAATCCGGCAACGGATAAGCAGTGTGATCGGAAAAAATCAGAATCGTAGAACCCGGCTTCAAACAAAACATCCCTTACCTAAAACATCAAACCGCCCGACATGACCGCTGAAATCACCGAATCCGCCGCAATGGCGCTGGCGCTGCAACAGGCTGAACTGGCTCTATATACAACAACGCCGAATCCGCGCGTCGGCTGCGTCATCGTCAAAGACAACATCGTCATCGGCCGTGGCTACACCCAGCCGCCGGGCGGCAATCACGCCGAGATCGAAGCAATGCGGGACGCTGCCGCCAAAGGCCATGACGTCCATGGCGCGACGGTCTACGTAACACTGGAACCCTGCAGCCATTTCGGCCGCACCCCGCCGTGCGCCGATGCATTGATCAAAGCCGGCGTAGGCCGCGTGGTTGCCGCCATCGGCGATCCCAATCCAGAAGTCGCAGGCCAGGGATTGGCCCGGCTGTCCGCCGCCGGCATTGCCGTTGAATCCGGCCTGATGGCGGACGCCGCTTATGAAATGAATATCGGTTTCTTTTCGCGCATGCAGCGCGGCAAGCCATGGGTCAGGATGAAAACCGCCGCCAGCCTGGACGGCAAGACCGCGTTGCATAGCGGCGTTAGCCAATGGATTACTTCGCAGGCGGCGCGCGACGACGGCCATGCCTGGCGCGCGCGGGCCTGCGCCATCATGAGCGGCATCGGCACCGTGCTGCAAGACAATCCACATCTCAATGTGAGAGCAGTCGCCACACCCCGCCAGCCGCGCCGCATTCTGATCGACAGCCGCTTGTCGATCGGGCTCGACGCCAACATTCTGGCCGGTGGCGGCACCTGGATATTTACCGCCATCGACGATGCAGGCAAACGGCAACAGCTGGAAGCCGGCGGCAACGAAGTGATCGTGCTGTCGAACCGGGACGGCAAAGTCGATCTGCCGGCGGTCATCGCCGAACTCGGCAAACGGCAAATCAACGAACTGCACGTCGAAGCCGGCGCCAAGCTGAACGCCGCGCTGATCCGCGAGGGCTGCGTCGACGAACTGCTGGTGTATCTGGCGCCGACCCTGATCGGCGACGCGCGCGGTATGTTTGCACTGCCTGCGCTGACCGATCTGAAACAACAGATCGCGTTAAAATTCCACGACGTACAACGCGTCGGCCCCGACCTGCGCTTGCTGGCGCGCTTTTAAAACCACGCATTTACTTAATCGGCTTTCCATTTTTCAAGGCAATTTATGTTTACAGGCATCGTCGCCGCAGTCGGCAAAATCACTTCCGTCAATCCTTTGGGCGCTTCCGCCGATGCCGGCGTGCAGTTGGCAATCGATGCCGGCGGCCTGCCGCTGGAAGACGTTGCATTGGGCGATTCGATTTCACTGAATGGCGCCTGCATGACCGTCGTCGCCAAAACAGCGGGCAGCTTCACCGTCGACGTATCGCGCGAAAGCCTGGATTGCACCGCCGGCCTGGACGCACCCGGCCCGGTCAATCTGGAAAAAGCGCTGACGCTGGCCGAACGCCTCGGCGGCCATCTGGTGTCGGGCCATGTCGACGGCCTCGGCACCGTGCAGAAATTCGAGCCGGTCGGCGAATCCTGGGAACTGGTGGTGCTGGCGCCGCGCGAACTGGCCAAATATCTGGCCTATAAAGGCTCGATCGTGGTCAATGGCGTGTCATTGACCGTCAACAGCATCGACGACGCCGCAGACGGCTGCCGCTTCTCGATCAATCTGATTCCACACACCATCGAAGTCACCACGCTGCGGTATTTGAAAGTGGGCAGCAAGGTGAATCTGGAGATCGATTTGATTGCGCGATATGTCGAAAGAATGCTCAGCATTTCCAAATAATTCTCGATGGCATCACTATCAAAAGAAATGATTTCACATATTGGATTGCCGCAATAGACACCAGATCTTGCCTCTGCCTATGATCTCCCGCACCTAATGGGAGACAGACATGAAACACAAAACAAAAATTGGAATTCTGATGCTGGCCTGCATGCTGTCATTGGCGCCATCGTGTTTTGCGGACGATTATCCGAATCACCCGGTCAGAGTGCTGGTCGGCTACCCGCCAGGCGGTGCGCCCGACGTGGTCGCCCGCATCGTCGGCCAGCGGCTTACCCAGCATTCATCACATCGCCATGGAGATGTTCAAAAGCGATGCCGGGGTTGACCTGACACATGTACCGTACAAAGGCTCGGGCCAGTCGGTGCCGGCATTACTTGCCGGCGAAGTGCAAGTCGCAATGACCGCTTATCCGGCACTGGGCGCTTACGCCAAGAACGGCGAAGTCAATATATTGGCAGTCACCTCGGCCAAGCGGTATGCCGGCACGCCGGATGTCCCGGCGCTTGCCGAAACCTATCCCGGCTACGACTACGCTTCGGAAATCGGCGTCGTCGGCCCGACAGGCGTCCCATCTGAAGCAGTAGCGAAACTTTCCGCAGCGCTGAAAATTATTATGCAGGAGCCGGAAATTCAAAACAAATTGATCGCCGTAGGCGCGGTTGCGAGTTGGCAGTCTCCCCAAACCTTTGGCGAGGGCATTCAACAGAATTTGCAGAAATATAAAAAGGCCGTCGCCATATCGCACGCCGTGCAGAACTGACGAATAATCGCTTGTTCTTGGCTTCGTGCCGTTTCAGTTAGAATGATCTCCGCAAAAGCAAAAAAGACCAATTAGAACCAATTGGAACCAATAATAAAGAGGAGATTATGCACACAATCACGAGCAAATTATTGTCGTTCGGATGGGCCGCCGTGGCGGTCGCCGGCATATCGATAGCCAATCCAGCGGCTGCGGCCGGCTATCCCGATAAACCCGTCAAACTGATCGTCGCGTTCCCGCCGGGCGGCATTTCAGACATCACAGCCCGTATCGTCGCGCCCGCACTCACCAAAATTCTCGGCCAGTCCGTCATCATCGAAAACCGCGGCGGCGCCGGTGGTAACGTGGGCGCCGCTGCAGTCGGCATCGCAGCGCCGGATGGCTATACCTTCCTGGTCACCACAACCGCTTTCGCCGTCAACCCGGCACTGTGGGGTAAAGATGCCGGCTATAACGCCAAGGATTTCGTGCCGGTCGCCAATATCACTTCGCAGCCTAACGTGATCGTGGTCAACGATGCCGTGCCGGCAAAGACGCTGGCCGATCTGAAAGCCTTGTGGCCTACCCGCCCGCTGGCCTACGGCACGCCGGGGCTGGGCACCACGCCGTCGCTGTCGGCGGACAATCTGTTTCACGTCATCTGGAAATCGAATATGACGAGCGTGCCGTATCGCGGTGCCGGTCCTGCAGCCATTGCTGTGCTGAGCGGCGAAACACCGGTGTCTTCGGTGGCGCTGGCGTCGGTCGTACCGTACGTCAAGCAAGGCAAAGTCCGCGCCCTGGCCGTTACCAGCAAGGAACGGGTCGCCGCCATGCCGGATGTGCCGACATTGTATGAATTGGGTTACAAGGATATCGAGGATTACAACTGGACCGCGATGCTGGCGCCCAAAGGCACACCTGCCGACCGCGTCAAAATCATGAGCGACGCCATCGCCAAAGCGCTGGCGATGCCGGAAGTGAAAAGCTTGCTCGATGCACAAGTCCTGACCGGCGTCGGCAGCACGCCTGCGCAATTCAAGGAATATCTGGATGACGAAATCGTGCGCTGGGCGAAAATCGTTCAGACTACCGGTGCACAACGGGAGTAAATCCAACGTAATCCTCCGGCAGCATCGGCCACAGGCAAAACGCCCTCAATTCAACATGAGGGCGTTTTTTTGTCTGAACACCACAGGAAGCAGCGGCTTATTGCTAAGGTGATAAGTCAGTAACACGCGGTCGATTATTATTTTGTTGCAACAACTGAACTTGAAAGATTTGACAGCGCATAATCCACCTTATTCAAAATAGCCCGGCTACAATCGTCGTCAGTTTCTTCGCTTAAGAAAGATATATTGACAACTATTCCCGGAGTCCGCCAATGAGCATTTCCCAAGCATTCTGCAAGAAACTGCTCTTGCCTTTAAGTCTGGCGCTTGCGTTCAGTCCGTTGCAAGCACAAACGACGCTGACACCGCCCGCCAGTGCAACTTCCAGCGCCGCCACTTCGGCCAGTCAATATGATCTCGGCAGCACCATCGTTTCACCGGTCCATGCCATGCACGGCATGGTCGCAACCGAACAACGCCTCGCAACGCAAATAGGGGTCGATATTCTCAAACGCGGCGGCAATGCCGTCGATGCCGCGGTTGCGGTCGGCTTCGCATTGGCGGTGGTATTGCCGAACGCCGGCAATATCGGCGGTGGCGGCTTCATGATGATCCATGACGCAAAAACCGGTAAGAATGTCGCCCTCGATTTCCGCGAGATCGCCCCCGCTGCCGCCACCCATGACATGTTCCTCGACGCGCAGGGCAATCCCGTGCCGGGCCGGTCCACCTATTCCCACCTGGCCACCGGCGTGCCGGGCACCGTTGCCGGCCTGGCCCATGCATTGAAAAAATACGGCACGATGCGGCTGGCCGATGTGATCGCCCCTGCAGCCAAGCTGGCCCGCGACGGCTTTGTCGTCAGCGAAACGCTGGGCGCCATACTCGCCGAAGAACGCAATCACATGGGGCAATGGCCGACCAGCCGCGCGGTGTTCTTCAAAGACGGACGGCCGCTGAAAGCCGGCGAAAAACTGGTGCAAAAAGATCTGGCGAAATCGCTGGACCTGATCGCACGCGATGGGCCGGCCGCATTTTACGAAGGTCCGATTGCGCAAAAAATAGTTGCCGAAATGGCACGCCACGGCGGCGCCATCAGCGCGCAAGATCTGAAAAACTACCGTGTCATCGAACGTCAGCCGGTGGTCGGCAATTACCGCGGCTATCAAGTGATGTCGATGCCGCCACCCAGCTCCGGCGGTATTCACATTATCGAAATGCTCAACATCCTGGAACACTATCCGCTACGCGAGTATGGTTCCGAAAGCGCCCAAACCATCCATGTGATGGCCGAAGCGATGAAGCTGGCGTATGCCGATCGGGCCGAATACCTGGGCGATCCCGATTTCGTCAAGGTGCCGGAAAAGGGCTTGATCTCGCACGCTTATGCCGACCAATTGGCGGCGCGCATCGATCCTGATCATGCCACGCCATCCAGTGAAATCAAGGCCGGCCAGCCGCAAGCCTACGAGAGCGATCAAACCACGCATTTCTCGATCGCCGACAAAGCCGGCAACCTGACCGCCGTGACCTATACCTTGAATCTGAATTTCGGCAACGGCGTCGTAGCCGGCGGCACCGGCATCACGCTCAACAACGAAATGGACGATTTTTCGATCAAGCCCGGCGTGGCGAATGCATTCGGCCTGACCGGCGGCGAAGCCAATGCCGTCCAGCCCGGCAAACGTCCGCTCAGTTCAATGTCGCCGACGATCGTGCTGAAAGACGGCAAGCCCTTCCTGGTCACCGGCAGCCCCGGCGGCAGCCGCATCATCACGACCGTGCTGCAGATCATTCTGAATGTGATCGATCATCAGATGAATGTCGCCGAAGCCAGCATCGCACCGCGCGTGCATCATCAATGGATGCCGGACACATTGCGCATTGAAAAAGGCTTGAGTCCGGATACACTGCGTTTGCTGAAGCAGCAGGGTTACGCCCTGTCGTTGCAGCCGCCGATGGGCCGTACGCAAACGATTCAATTGACGCCGAACGGGCTTTACGGTTATTCGGACAGCCGCGATCCCGACGGCCTGACGCTGGGCTATTAGGTTTAAGAGCGGGGATTTCCGGGTATCAAACGGGTATTCAACTAACGTACTTTCATTGCGAAAGAAATACGATGCTGCGACCATCCCTTTACCGACGTCTGAGCGTTGCGCTATTGGACGACCATGCAGCAATCCGGCATGGGCTGGCCGCACGGCTTGCACAGGAAAAAGATATCGATATCGTCGGCACGTTCAGCGGCAGCCAGGAACTGATCGCAGGCCTGCAAAGTGCGCCTGCCGATTTTCTGCTGATCGACTACGCGCTCGGCCATAACGATATCGACGGCCACAATCTGATCCGGCTGCTCAGGATCCGTTTTCCGAAAGCCAAGATCATCGTCACCTCCGCGCATGACAATCAGGCCACCGTCATGCTGGCGATGCAGGCCGGCGCCAGCGGTTTCGTCGGCAAGGGGCAAGATCTCGACGACTTGATCGCGGCAATCCGCACTGTTGCCAAAGGCGGCACTTATCTGCCGCCGGAAATTGCAGATGAACTAAGCAGCAGAGGCACGCCGCAGCAGATACCGGCCGCCGCACCCGCCTCTGCCACCGCATCGGATAGCGCAAACGCGCCGGGCGATGCCAGCATTCTGGCCGGCAACGCCGATCTGACGCCGCGCGAACGTGAAGTGCTGCGCTGTTTTTTGAGCGGCATGTCGGTGGCGCAAATCGCCGAGAAATTCTCCCGCAGCAATAAAACCATCAGCACCCAAAAACAGGCAGGCTATCGAAAACTGGGCATCCGCAGCGATGCCGAATTTTTCCAGATCCGTTACCAACTGGACAGTTTGTAATGCGGCCGCGGCGGCCACAGGACTGGTCGCAACGGCTGCAGCGTCTGGGCTTTACCCTGGCCTGCCTTGCAGCGATGGGCATGCCATTGTTTGCGCTGCAGACATACGCCCGCTCGGCGGTGGTTCCACCAAAGACAGCGTCGCTGTTCACCGCGAAAGAACTGGCGTGGATCGCGGCCAATCCGATAGTACGCATCGCGGTCGATCCCCATCTGCAGCCTTTGGAATATATCGAGAACGGCAAATATCTGGGGATGACCTCCGACTATATCGCCGCCATCGCCGGGATCAGCGGCCTGCACTTCAACGTGGTGGCGGAGACAGCGAGCGAAATCAGCGGCGCCCTGGAAAAGGGGGAGATCGATATGTTGCCGGCGATATCGCCGACCTTTACCGATTACGCCATCCGCCGGCAACTCCTCATCAGCGCGCCCTATTTTGTCGGCAGCACCATTATCGTCACACGCGGCTACGGTGAGATCATCTTCGATCCGCACAAACTGGACGGCAGGACCGTCGCCCTCAAAGGCGGCGGCATGTATGAACAGACGCTGCGGCGAAACTATCCCGGCATCAATATGGATCTGGTCGCTACGCCCGGCGACGCGCTGGCTGCGGTGGCCGCCGGACAGGCCGATGCGGCGATCGGCATCGACTCGGTGCTGCTGCCGATTCTGCATACCAAATATCGCAACGAATTACACATTTCCGGCTCCATTGCCGACGTGCCGGCCGTGATCTCGATGGGCGTGCGCAAGCAGTTGCCCGAACTGGCGTCCATCGTCCAGAAATCGCTGGCGTCGCTGACAGCCAAACAAACCGATGTCATCGTCGACCGCTGGCTGGTAAGCAACGCCTATGGGCCACCGTCCTGGGCGCAGATTCTGCGCTACCGCTGGCTCGAAAGCACGCTGATCCTGGTGGCGCTGCTGTTGTTATTGCTGGCAGCGCAGCGTGCGCGCCATGCACGGCGCATCGCCGAAACAAGCGAGCAGGACAAAGCGCGTTTTCTGGCCGTCATGAGCCATGAGATACGCACGCCGATGAACGCTATTCTGGCCTCGGTCGAACTGCTGGCGCGCAGCAAGTTGACGCAGCAACAGCGCCAGCTCAGCGATTTAGCCAGCAACGCATCGGAAGCACTGCTGGAATTGTTGGACGATGTACTGGATTTGTCGAAGCTGGAAGCACGCAAATTGACGTTGGCGAAAGTACCGACCGATCTGCAGCAACTGGCGCGCGGCGTGGTCGACATCGCCGAATTGCAGGCGCGCACCAAAAATCTGGATATTGCATTGACCGTCGATTTGCCGGCGGCAACCGATCTATTGCTCGACCCTGCGCGCATTCGGCAAATTCTGATTAACCTGACCTCGAATGCAGTGAAATTTACCGAGAAGGGATTGGTACGCGTCAGTATTGCCCTGGAGCAGAGCGAAGCAACGGAAGCGAATCCGGCGCCGCCTGCTACCGCCGCCGCCATGCTACTGCTGAGCGTCAGCGACACCGGCATCGGCGTGCCGCTCGATCGGCAAAAAGATTTATTCCGCCCCTATCACCAGGCCCATCGAACCAGTACGCGGCGTTTTGGCGGCACCGGGCTGGGATTGGCAATTTGCCGGGAACTGTGCGGCTTGATGGGCGGCGAAATCCGCTTCAGCAGCATGCCGGATGTCGGCAGCACGGTCGTCTGCCGGATTCCGGTCGAGCTGGCGCCGACGCAGACATCGGTCGAAGTCGAATCGCCGGCCTCGGTTGCAGCGCCGGCAGCAGGCCAGGCGCCCTGTATTCTGGTGGTCGAAGATCATCCCGGCAATCAGATGGTATTGCGCCAGCAATTAACCCAGCTCGGCTATCGCTTCACCATCGTCAGCGATGGGCTGAGCGCCCTGGAACAAACGGCCCGCTTCTCCTTTGCGTTGATGCTGCTGGATTGCTATCTGCCCGACATCGACGGCTATACGGTTGCGCGCAGGCAACGCGCACGCGAAGCAAGCCGGGACGGGACGCATTTACCGATCATCGCCATCTCGGCCGCATTCGGCCAAGAGCATCTCGATGCCTGTATCAGTAGCGGCATGGACGGTACTTTGCGCAAACCGCTCCGATTGGCGGCGCTGGAAAAAATGCTCAACGGCTGGTGCGGTCCGGGACACGTTTTGCCTGGTCAGGACCTGAACGCGGCGGATGCAAAATCAGAGCAAGACGCAGAACAAGACGATGCGGCGCCGACCGACGATATCGAGCTCGTGGCAATCTTCAGGAAGACCGCACGCGAAGATCTGGCCGATCTGGAACAGGCGGTCAGACAACAAGACTACGAAAAAGCGGCGCGCCTTGCGCATCGGATGCGTGGCGCCGCTCTGGTCTGTAAATGGCAGCATATTGCGGCGCTGGCCTCGGCGATGGAAGAAGAATGCAAAGGGATTCCCGACCCCGTTAGAACTGCCGACAGCATCGCGCAGCTTCATTTGGCCCTCGAAAACGACGCGCTGCACGGCCTGTCGAATACCGCTTTTTAAGCGTCGAAATTGTAGGTATCGACTGACAGGTCCGACAAGCAATTCTGACCCCGGTATCAGCCTATCTCGTATGGCTAGGGCCTTTGCAGCGGCCTAAGATTCACCCGTCGCCGCCATTACGTCCCTCTTGAATGTAAAGCCCTATGGCGGGGTGTGCCCTCTTGCGAGGACTTTTCTTCTACATCTGCGAGGAAGTTATTATGAACAAGCAAAATCAGGATCAAAACACCAAGCCAAATCAAGCGCAACAAGGCGGCCAGCAAAAACCAGGACAACAACCCCCTGGACAACAGAGCAGCCGTCCCGGATCCCAGCAACAAATGGAAACCGACAAGCAAAATCAAATCAATTCCGGCAACAAATCGGGCAATGCCCCAGGTTCCAGCGATCCTAAAAACACGGCATCGTCCGGACAACAACACCAGTCGAATCGGCCCAATCCAAATCAGAAGTAGGCATGTGCCTGTTCCCCCGCCGTAATTTTTTACGGCAATAAAAAAACCGCTTCGGCGGTTTTTTTTATCTTAAGAAGCAAAAATGCGATATTCACTATCGTTATAGTCGCATTTCGAGAATTTCGCTGCGTCATACGCCTTAAATAATTGTGCGTTAAAATTGCCAGATTGGCAATTTCACCCATCATCATTGAATTCTGCAAGGCATCAAGTTAAAGAAATGGCGATCACCGTACCAAACAGTGCCCCTTTGGATCTCCTGTTGCAAATTAAAAAAGACATAATGACGCACGCGACCGACGAATGGGTGTGCGATGGAGAGGGCGATCTCACGCTAAGCGATCCGCAATGGAACAATAAAGCGTGGTTTCGTCCCTATGTAAAAGAAGGCAAGCTGGTATTCGGCATCATTCCCGCCATTGAACCGAAAATGAATACGCCGCTATTTGCCTATTACCATGGCCGTTTGCTGGAAACCTTGATGGGGCGGTATCCGCATATGGCGTGCGAAACGCAGACCTCCTCCGTCATCAGCAAGTTCTATGATCTGTAGGCCTTAGGTTTAAACCGGCCATAGCGGCTCCTCGTCCATCAATGCGATCTGTTCGCGCAATTCCAGTATCCGATCCTGCCAGTAGCGCTGCGTGTTGAACCACGGGAACGCCACAACGAAGGCCGGATCGTCCCAGCGTCGCGCCAGCCATGCCGCGTAGTGAATCAAACGCAGGGTGCGCAAGGCTTCGATCAAATACAATTGCCGCGGATCGAATTCGAAAAAATCCTCATAGCCGGCCAGCAGATCGCCCAAC
>DASYCG010000048.1:0-38713 GCA_036500325.1 Herbaspirillum sp.
TGGAACCCAGGTAACTGGGCACGCGACCGCCGACCAGCACGAAAAACAGCAAAGTGCCGATACCGGACATGAAAATCGCCAGATTCGGATCGAAACCCATCAGCAGCGGCGCCAATACGGTCGCGCCGAACATGGCCACCACATGCTGAACCCCCATTGCGATGGTTTGAGGCGCTGCCAGGCGTTCATCGGCGGCAATGACCTGCGCTGTGCCGTCGGCGGATGCAGTGCGCAACCGCCATTTCGGAAAATATGACATGGAAACCCCTTGAATTTTTGATTGCTGCGCCTGTGATCTTCTGTTTTAAGCCGGCCCTGCTCTGCCCGTATTGTAAAGGCAGGTAAATCCAAACTATCAATCTTCTTACAACAGAATAAGCGCACGTCCTACTGTTGGATCCATGGGCAACTACTACGCTTGAACCGTAGCAATAGTACTCAAGCAATCCCCTTCAAGGAGAATAACCATGGCTCACAGCTCACTGGATCCGGATCTGATCAAAGGCAGCGACCGCCAGCTCGGCCGCGGACATGATAAAGAAACATTGGGACCGGGCGACAGTTCGGACAGCGGCAGCGATTTTGCAGGCTTGTCGGCTGCAGGCGACGATTCCGATTCCAACGGCACCGGCGAACGCGCCTCGGTGAACCAGCAGACCGACCGCCTGCAAGGCGATATCGACGACGATGATATCGAAGCTACCGACGTAGGCGACGATTTCGCCGAAAACGATGAAATCGATCCCGACATCGGCGTCGATCCCGATGAGATGGCCCCCTCGGTCGATGAGGAGATCAGGGATCTGAATCTGGATATCGACGAAATTGAGAACGATTAACGCTGCGGAATCGACCACCGCGGCCGCTGCGGCCGTCTAAAATTCGCCTAAAATTCGTTTTCCTCGAGCGCCCTTTTGGCGCGCGATTCGGCGCCTTTCATTGCTTCGTCGAGGTTCGGGAAGATGCCGGCCGGTATATAGGTTTCCGCGATCTCCGGCTCACGCGTCAGGCGGACAAATACCTGCGCTTCAAAGGTTGCATCCGGCAATTGCACCGCCGTGATGCGTGCAATATGCGTGCCGCTTTGTAGAATTTGGTCAACCATCATTCCTCCATGGAATAAATTTTATTTCCGGATCCGGCAATTCCTTTTTTGACCGCCTTTGGCTGTGTGGGTTCTTGCCAGTCGTTTCCTGGTGGTTACCTGGCCGTTGCCTTTATACTGACGGCAATCCCTTACCTAATCGTCAGATGCGCTTAAGCCCAATAACAATATCAACGCCAAGCCCGGCCCCGCAGCGCACATTGTGCGCGTTCGTGCGATTGCCCGCACACTTCACTATCTTCACTCCCGGCTTCTTATCGATCGCCATAGCCGCCATGGCAATAGCGTTTGCCGCTTTGTTTGCCGGCCTGCCGCAACAGGCCCGCGCAGCCACCCCCGAAACGCCGTCGATCTTGGCGCCCACCACGGCCATTGCCCAGACACTGGACAGCATACGTCAGGACGTTGCCGCGATACAGGCAGCCCTGCCGGCCAAGCCCGCCGATACCGACTTACTGACGATGCACGGCAAGGCACTGGAGGATGCCAACAGCGCCGACGAAGCCGCCAAAGCGCTGGCGCCGGCATTGACCCGCGTCCAGGCCCGCCTGGACGAATTGGGAACGCCGCCGGCCGGGGTTCACGAATCGCGCGACATCGTCAATCAACGGGCACAACTCAACAAAAGCCTGACGGATCTCGATACGCAGATCAAACTGGCCGGATTGCTATCGGTGGAAGCCGAACAGCTTGCCTCGCAAATATCGATACTCCGGCGCGATCGCTTCGAGGCCAGCATGGGCGAACGGACGCCCTCGATACTGGCGCCGGGATTCTGGCACGAGTTGCGCGGCGACTTGCCGCAAGACATCGGCAGGCTGCGCACCTTGACTGCGCGATTGGTCGCCACCGCCGGCGCCACGCCGGTTTCGGTCTGGGCCATCATTGGGTTGGCCGCCATCGCACTGTGCATATTGCGCATCATCGCCGGACGCCTTGTATTCAATCTGACCACCACCAAAGTGCCGCCGGGCCGTTTGCGCCGTTCGCTGCATGCCGTCACGCTGGTGCTGCTGTCGGTCGTTACGCCGGCGCTGATCATGCTGGCGCTGCTGACCGGCCTGCGCTGGACCACCGGCTTGCCGGACGATATCGATACATTCATGTTCAGCATATTGGGGCTGGTCAGCTTCGGCGGTTACATCGTAGGTCTCGGCCAGGCCTTGCTGTTGCCCGGCCGGCCTTCCTGGCGTTTGCTGCCCTTATCCGATCCGCTGGCGCGGCGTCTGCGCGGATTTCCGCTGACACTGGCGGTGGTGATGGTCGGTGTCGGATTAACCGAGCGCCTGTCAGTGCTGATCAATGCCGGCCTGGCGACCACGGTAGCGATGAATTGCATCGCCTCGCTGCTGCTGAGCCTGACGATGACTTTCTGGCTGCTGCGCGGTGCGCGCATGTGGCGCAAGCTGCGCGCGCAAGCCGCTGCGGATCAGAACAGCGGCAGCCACGAACATCCGACGCATGCACTTTGGCTGCGCAGCATTATCGTATTGCAATGGCTGATCCTGGGCCTCAGCCTGCTTTCACTGCTGACAGGCTACGTGGCTTTCGGCAGCTTCGTCGTCAAGCAGGTGGCCTGGACTGTAATCGTCCTGAGTTCGAGTTATCTGCTGGGAATACTGATCGACGATGCGTGCATCGCAATCGGTTCGGCGGCGCAGCAAGCGGATGCCGCAGCGTCTTCGGCAGCCGGTGCCGGAACTGCCGCCAAAACCGCTCCGGTCGCACCGAAAGTACGCGATCAGGCTGCCGTGCTGTTGTCCGGCGCAGCCCGGTTGTTATTGGTATTGGTGGCGCTCGTATTGCTGGCGGCGCCGTTCGGCGAAGGCCCGACTGAATTACTGCATCGCGCCGACCAGTTCCACGAAGGCATCTCCATCGGCGAAATCGCTATCAAGCCGGCATCCGTATTCCAGGCCTTGTTGGTACTCGGACTGGCCTTGCTCGGCTTGCGGATATTGAAGCGCTGGCTGGAAAAACGCTATCTGCCGACCACCAATCTCGATCCCGGCATGCAGACCTCCACCTCGACCTTATTCGGTTACGCGGGCGGCATTCTGGCAGTGGCGCTGACGCTATCGGCGCTCGGCATCGGATTGGAACGCATCGCATGGGTCGCCAGCGCACTGTCGGTCGGTATCGGTTTCGGCCTGCAGGCCGTGGTGCAGAATTTTGTCTCGGGGCTGATTCTGTTGGCCGAACGTCCGGTCAAAGTGGGCGACTGGGTTTCGCTGGGCGGCGTGGAAGGCGATATCCGGCGCATCAACGTGCGCGCCACGGAAATTCAAATGGGCGACCGCTCCACGGTCATCGTGCCGAACTCGCAATTCATCACGTCGACCGTGCGCAATGTCACGCATACCAATCCGCTCGGCCTGGTGCAGATCAAATTGCCATTGCCGCTCAACGCCGACGCGGAGCAAGTCCGCACCCTGTTGCGGGAAGCGTTTGAAGAGAATAAAACCGTGCTGGACACGCCGGCCCCGAACGTCCAGCTGGACGGCATCGACAACAACAACCTGATCTTCAATGCGACCGGTTTCGTATCGTCGCCGCGACTCGCTTACGGCGTGCGCAGCGATCTGCTGTTCGACGTGCTCAAGCGTCTGCGCGATGCCGACATCTCCCTCGGCAAACAGCCGACGATGCTGATCAGCGCTCCGCTGGCGGCCGGTCCCGAAGCCGGCAGCGGCCATCCCGCCTCCGGCACACCCGGCACACCCGCTACGCCCGCCGTACTCGATCAGCCCGGCCGGCAGACCATGCCGATTCCACCCCATACATAGTAGTATTCGGTGCAACGCCATTATTAAAACCGGACATGTCGACCAAGCGCAAAAATGTTTCCAAGCCGAATGCTGCCGCCAACGCCTTGGAAGCGCGGGTACAAATCAAGTTTCAGCAAGCGATAGCAAGCCATCAGGCCGGCCAGTTTGCGCAGGCGCAAGCGGCCTACGAAGACATCCTGAAAGTGCAACCCCGGCACTTCGATGCGCTGCATCTGCTGGGTGCGCTCGCTTCGCAGGCGGGAGCGCATCAGCAAGCCGTCGACTTCATGAGCCGGGCCATCGCCATCCATCCTCACAATCCGAGTTTTTACTCCAATCGCGGCGTCTCGCTGCAGGAACTCAAGCAATTGGAAGCTGCCGTCGCCAGTTACGATCAGGCAATCCGCCTGAAACCGGACTATGCACTGGCCTATTTCAATCGCGGCGTTTCGCTGCATGCGCTCGGACGGCTGGATACTGCGGTCGCCAGCTACGATCATGCCATCGGTATCAAACCGGATTACGCCGAAGCCTATTTCAGCCGGGGCAATGCACTGAAAGAATTGAAGCAACTGGATGCTGCCGTCGCCAGCTACGACCAGGCAATCGGCATTAACGCAAACTATGCAGAGGCTTATTCCAACCGGGGCCTTTCGCTGCAGGAAAGCGGGCGGCTCGATGCTGCCATCGCCAGCTACGATCAGGCAGTCAGCCTCAACCCACACTATGCGGAAGCTTATTACAACCGCGGCAACGCGCTCACAGAATGCAATCGGCTGGATCCGGCGACAGCCAGTTACGACAGCGCCATCCGCCTCCAACCCGATTACTCGGAAGCGTATTGCAATAAATCCCTGGGCTTGTTATTGGGCGGAAACTTCGCCGAGGGCTGGGATCTGTACGAATGGCGCTGGACCAAAGACCAGACCCAGATAGAGAAACGGGATTTTCCGCAACCGCTTTGGCACGGCAACGAAGCATTGCATCGGAAAACCATCCTGCTGCACAGCGAACAAGGCTTGGGAGACACGATTCAATTCGCGCGTTATGCAAAGCTGGCGGCTGACCTCGGCGCGCGCGTCGTGCTGGAAGTGCAAGCGCCGCTGGCCGATTTATTCAAAGGCATGCCGGGCGTGAGTGTGCTGGCGATCAAGGGCGGCCCATTGCCCGAGTTCGATTGCCACTGTCCGTTATTAAGCTTGCCGATGGTGTTCAAAACCGACTTGGCCACGATCCCGTGCGCCGACAAATACCTGACCTCGAATCCGCAAAAGCAGGCGTATTGGGCCAGCAAGTTAGGCGAAAAATCGAAGCCGCGCGTGGGTCTGGTCTGGAGCGGCAATGCCGATCACCAGAACGATCGCAACCGCAGCGTTTTGCTGGCGGATCTGATGCGGCATCTGCCGTCCGATATTCAATATGTCAGTCTGCAGAAGGAAGTGCGGGCGGTCGACAGGCAGGCGCTTGAAGACAATGGGAATATCCTCCATTTCGGTGACGAACTTGTGGACTTTACCGATACGGCTGCGTTGTGCGAATTGATGGACTTGGTGATCAGCGTGGATACCAGCGTTGCGCATTTGAGCGGCGCGCTGGGTGTGGCGACGTGGGTTTTATTGTCGTTCAGCCCTGATTGGCGCTGGCTTTTGGCGCGTGACGACAGCCCTTGGTATCCCTCCGCAAAGCTTTACAGGCAGCCACGGATTGGGGCTTGGGAGGATGTGTTTTTGAAAGTGGGGGCGGATTTACCCCTTTATTTTTAAACTGCATATTAGCTAAGCACAGCAAAAAGGAGATGCCGATCTGGAAGTATTTGGCAAGCACATGGCGCCTTTCCAGTTCAAAAAAATGAATAGGGAGAAATTTACCGACAATACGCCAAAAGCCTCCAAGAGCGTTCCAGTATTTTCTACAATCCGTAAGAAATCATCACAAAATATTATTATCTTCGAGAGCTTTCAAGCGCTTGCGGAATTTAGTACGTAAGTCCGCCTCCGTCGACCATTGTATAAATCGGTGACCAGCAAGGTCAAAATGCACGCTTTCATTTTTGTGAGCCAATAAAATGACCTCTTTACCCAAAGCATGCGCAAAACCCGTTTCATAGTAGCAATTTGGTCTGGAGCCAGTCAGATCGCAAACAACATATTTACTTTCAGCCAAACGTTCAAGAATTTGCTCGGAAATTTTTCCCGAATCTTCCACTTCATCGATCCGAACACACTCTAAGCCGAATTCTTTGGCGACGGATCTATAGACGCCAACGTATGCGGAATCAAGTGCATCATCGCCAAATTTCATTACTACAAATATTTGTCTCTTTGGTTCTTGCAAGGCTTTTTCAATTAGCGAAGTAACCGCTTTCGTTGTGCCTTGAGACTTGAGTTTGCCAACCATCTCAGGTGTGCAATCGTTCTTGATAAAACACGGCGAACGCATTTGGTTGCTAGGAGACTCTCCATTTACGGCTACTAATTTTGATGACGTCTTATAAATTCTGACAATGCTTGCGGTCTTCATATTAAAAAGACGGTTCACTTTTCCATTAGCACGAAGTGGTATCACTTGCCCGTTCACGAAAGGAACTATTACTACCTCATTAAGACGTTCTTCAGAATAGTTGGTAAAAAACTGTGACTTAGCTGCGTAGTCAACTCGCGCATGGTAATACATTATTCCCCCATTCTTAATTGATTTATGGCGACTCTATCATGGCGTTCTAATTACGATTTAATAACGTTACCAAACTGTCCTACTGATTGAAGACTCCTGGCAAATTCCGAAACGTTTTTATCACCTACTTCATGGCCGAGGAAAAGCATCGGCTACGGCGCACAACAATTGCATCGTGTAGCGATACGCGATACAATAAAATCCATGATAAAAAGCTTTCGACACAAAGGACTGCAACGTTTCTTTGAAATGGGTAGCAAAGCAGGCATCCAGGCTGCGCACGCTGCTAAATTGCGTCTTCAACTGGCGGCTCTCGATCAAGCTGTACAGCCGGAAGACTTGTCGGCACCTTCGTGGGGACTTCACCCTTTAAAGGGCAATTTAAAAGGACATTGGGCAATTACGGTTAATGGAAACTGGCGAATGATTTTCGCTTTTGACGGTACTGACGCGGTCCTTGTGGACTATCGCGACTATCACTGATTTTTATGGAGGTCTAATATGACTCGCATGCACAATCCACCGCACCCTGGCGAGGTACTAAGAGAGTATCTAGGCGATGTGACCGTAACGGAAGCGGCCACTCGTCTTGGCGTTGGTCGCGTCACGCTGCAACGTGTCGTAACCGGCGCTGCGGGAATTTCTCCTGACATGGCATATCGCCTTGGGTCTGCCTTTGGTACCAGCCCTGAACTGTGGGCAGGAATGCAGTTGCAATACGATTTGTACCAGGCCGGAAAGGTCAAACGGCCAAAGATAGAGCGCATTGCGGCGTAGGCAAGGAAAACGGCCGTGACGCCAAACGCGCTGATAGCAATTTTCATGCTGGTAATCGTGATCATTGCTGGAGCGTTGGTGCGTGATCAGATCGCAGTCGAACATTAAAATCGCAATTACGAAGTTAACGCCGTAAAAACAACAAAGCCAGCGCAAAGGCTGGCTTTTCTGATTCTGGTGGAAAGTGCAAGTTTCGAACTTGCGACCCCTGCAGTGTGAATGCAGTGCTCTACCCCTGAGCTAACCTTCCGTTTGGCATTGATGCGGCGATGAACGCGAAACCGGTTGAAACAAATAAACGGCCTCCGTTAAAGCGGATCGCATTATCGCATACCCTATACCAGATAGACAACTAAATACAAATAAATGGCCGGCAACCGATCTCTATGCGTCGCAAAAACGGCAATTCAGGGTGCCGACAAATCGACGAAACGACTTCTCATCTTGGCGTAAACAGTATCGCCAATCATCTTGGAGCGCTGCGCCATAACAACATCTTTCTGTTGTCGGGCATTTAAATTACGCCACATACTGAAACACTTCAGGACAATCTGGTTTACTTCACGCTCTTCGTTCGCGTCGATATTCTCAGCCAACAATGAAATAAGCGGGCCGCAACTATTTATTGCATGCCCTTGAAGCTGCTGGCTATGTATTGTCAGGTCTACCGATTTGCCCGGAAAACTATTCCTCATTCTAGCTACCAGCGCCCGGTCATAGCGATCTACCGAGGCATTGTCGATTTCATTACATTTAATCGGGTCGCGGCGCTCGGCCGTCGATAAGGCGCTCACAGCCTTATGCCCAATCTCATCAAGCGCCACATGGGTATTTACGATCGTCAATTTACATTTATTAGCTGCATTGCTTTTCTCCGCTGTTACCAGCATGAAATGACCATTACAGAATAGAGGCGCTACCGTTATGCCCTTCTCTGAAGCGACACCAAGTAACCCGTCGAACTGCTGCGTCATTGCCTCTACGGTAATCTCATCGCTTATATTGATCTCCTGCTCATAACCGCGATGGATTTTGGCGAAATTTGCATTTACTTCATCGCTTGTGACAAAACGCGCAGAACCTAAGATATCCCTGCCCTCGCCTCGCTCATCCGCCACGCCGGTCGCATCGATCAGCGTGGACTCGATTGCTTCCAGCCGGCTCGGCGGGATCGCGCAATCCACTTCCTGATTTTCAATGCCGTTACGCGCGGACTGCCCAATTAAATGCAATAGCGAGGCCGGCATTGCAAACATCTCTGTTTTAGGGCCGCGATTGCCGGCAAGGATATCTTGGGTTTCAATCAGTTGCTTGATCATCTCGCGATTGACCGATGACGACACGGCAGGGTCGGCATAAAGCGCCAGTAATTGTTGTTCGGCGCGATACGCCATCTCGGGCGCCAGCTTGAATGTCGCGATGTCGATTAGCGCTTCAAGCGTGTTGCCGAACGCCTTGAAAGGATCGGCCTGGTCGTCATGAACGCCATTGGCCGCCACGCTGTCGGCCAGATCATCGATCATGCCTTCCGTTGTATTGCCGATTTGCGGGTTGTACTGCGACTTTGCGGCAGCATCGGGGAATTGCAGGCAACGAGGATCGACGGCAGGTTGTGCCGGTAAGGTTGTTATAGTCATGGGTCTGTAGTCCGTGAGAGATAAGCGTCACTAGCCGGAGTGAATGCGAGGCAATAATCTTCTCACGCAACGCGTTATTCGCCTCGATCCAAACGGCTGATTATTCTCTCAGATACTTCTTATTACTGCGACGGAGGAGTCACGGAACTACAGTCGTATTCAGCGCACGCCAGATCGTCTTGCCTTTCGACTCTTTATCCAGACCGGTCAAGACGGCCTCATGCAACGCCAATTCCTCCGCTGAAGCAGGACGCACAATGATGTCGGCCAGAGGCGCCAGTGCGATTGCATTGCCGGCGGCATCGTGTTCGTCCGCCATGCCCAAATCCATGCTGAGGCTGTTTTGGCCACGCGTCATGGCCAGATAAACCTCGGCCAGCAGCGCCGCATCCAGCAAACCGCCGTGCAGGGTGCGATGGGCGTTCGAAATACCGTAGCGGTCGCACAGCGCATCCAGCGAATTACGTTTCCCCGGATGCATTTCCTTGGCCATCGGCAGCGTGTCGATCACGCCGCCGACATGCTCGACGAAATTCGGAAAGCCCAACAGGCTTAATTCCATATCCAGGAAACCCATATCGAACGGCGCGTTATGGATGATGATATGGGCGCCGGCGATATAGTCGAGAAATTCTGCCGCGACTTCATTGAAGCGTGGTTTGTCGCCGAGAAATTCGGTGGTCAAGCCGTGCACCGCCAACGCGCCGTCTTCCGAATCGCGATCGGGATTCAAATAACGGTGAAAGTCGTTGCCGGTCAATTGCCGGTTCAGCATTTCAACGCAGCCGATTTCAATAATGCGATTGCCGCTGCGAGGGTTGAGGCCGGTGGTTTCCGTGTCGAGAATAATATGGCGCATGGGAGAGATTGAGCAATTCCTGAATTATTTATACCGAAGTTTATAGTACTGTTTCAACGCCGCGATTGGCCAGCGCATCGGCCCGCTCATTGCCGACGTGCCCGTTGTGGCCGCGCACCCAGCGCCATTCGATCTTGTGGCGCGCCTGCGCCTCGTCGAGCTGCTGCCACAGGTCCACATTTTTAACCGGCGCACGCGCCGCGGTTTTCCAGCCGCGCGCCTTCCAGCCGTGTATCCATTCGCTGATGCCCTTTTGGACATATTGGCTATCGGTGTGCACGATGACTTCACAAGGACGCGACAAGGCCTTCAACGCTTCGATCACCGCCAGTAATTCCATGCGGTTATTGGTAGTGCCCAGTTCGCCGCCGAACAATTCCTTCTCATGTTCGCCGGCCACCAGCACCGCGCCCCAGCCGCCGGGGCCGGGGTTGCCCTTGCAGGCGCCATCGGTAAAAATTTCCACTTTATCCATCCGCTTATCCATCTGTCCTTGTATCTCTTTCCTGTCGCAATTGACTGTCGCTGCGGTTTGCCGTTCTCGCTCTATTGGTAGCCGCCACAGCCCGCGTCGATGCCGCCGGCCGCTTATTCCATATCGGTCCGACCAGACGCATGCCTTGCACGCGTTTGATGGCCCGCACTACATATACCGCGCCGAAATAAGGCCACCAGCGCGCGCCGGCCGGCTCCATGAATCCGAAACGGTGCAACCACTTCTGTGTGGCGCAAGGCGGCGCGTAACAACCGAACTGCCCGCGGCCGACTTCCATATTCAATAATTTCAGCCAGTCTTTCAGGCGCGACAGGGAAATAAATTCGCCGTCGCGCGGTAAAAAAGCGCCGCCGGTCAAACGGCCGGCAGCCTGGCGCATGCCCCATAAGCTGGCCGGGTTGAAGCCGCTGATAATCAATTGCCCTTCCGGGATCAGCACCCGCTCGACTTCCCGCAGCACCTGATGCGGCTCGGCTGCAAATTCGAGCAGATGCGGCAGCACCACCAGATCAAGGCTTTGCGATGCAAACGGCAGCTCGGTAAAGTCATGCGATACCACCACCGGGATCGCTTTGCCGGCAGCAAGCTCGTCACCTTCATCTGCGTCGACATCCCCGCACGCGCTATTCATGGAAGGCGCGGAAACGGCTGAAGGCGCCGGAATATGCTTATCGGTCAGCCACCGGTAAGGCATGCGATTGGCCTGCAGCGTGCAGATTTGCGGCAAGCCGATCTGTAGCGCATGAAAGCCGAAAATATCCGACGTCAGTGCATTCAGATGCGCCTGTTCCCAATCGCGCACATACAAACCGGTCTCCGTTTGCAGCCAGGCGCCGAGGTCTATAATGGCTTTTTCCGATGATGAATCCAACATATTGCCTATGCCTGCTCTCTCGAATAACTCATTGCGCGTGCTTGCGGTTCCGGCATTCAAGGATAATTATCTTTGGCTGATACATGACGGTGCCCACGCCGTTGCGGTCGATCCGGGCGATGCCGCACCGATTCTGGCCGCGCTGGAACAACATGGCCTCGCGCTGATTGCTATTTTACTGACACATCACCATGCTGACCATGTCGGCGGCGTGCCGCGCTTGTTGCAGCATACCAAAGTCCCAGTCTACGGACCGCGTAATGATGCAATCGCCGCCGTGACCATCCCGCTCAATGAGGGCGACCAGGTCGATCTGGCCGAACTGCCGCTGCAATTATCGGTGCTGGAAGTGCCCGGCCACACCCGCGGCCATATCGCTTACGTGGCGCAACAGCAAGGCTGGCTGTTTTGCGGCGATACCTTGTTTGCCGGCGGCTGCGGCCGCTTATTTGAAGGCACGCCGGCGCAGATGATGCAGTCGCTGGGGAAATTAAGCGCATTGCCGCCGGACACACTAGTGTTTTGCGCGCACGAATACACCATGGCCAATCTGCGCTTTGCCCAGGCAGTCGAACCCGGCAATGCCGCATTGCAACAAAGAATTGCCGACGAGCAGGCAAAACGCGACCGCGGCCAGCCGACCGTCCCGTCGACGATCGGCCTGGAACGACAAACCAATCCCTTCATGCGCTATAGCCAGCCGGAGATTATCAAAACGCTGACCGACAGCGGCCATATCGATCATCCGGCGCCTGTAACGGCTTTTGCTGCATTGCGGGAATGGAAAAATAACTTTTAAGGCGATGCCAAGGGGCGCCCAGCTACGAGCCCAGTCACGAAATTCATACAATTATCTGCTTAATCAAAGGCTTACAGTTCCGGCCATATGCTTGCCAGAGATACAATTTTTACTTGACGCGATGAAACCGGCTTACGTACACTGCGGAATTACCTTTTTTTACATCACCGGCAGATGACCACCGGTTACAGGACATCGAACCTATGCAGCGTTTATTGAAACAGCTAGCCTCAACCTCTCTAGCAGCGCTCTTATTCCTCACTGCATCAGCTTCCCTGGTCCACGCCAACGACATCTCGATCTACCCGGCTCCCTTCAGTTCCCTCGCCAGCAGTCAAAACGCCACAGACCCATCGCAAGCCATGCATATCGACGACGTCGATGTCTGGGCGCGTATCCGCAAGGGTTTCGGCATTCCGAATCTGGAAAGCCCGCTGGTGACCAGCCAGACCGAATGGTATAGCTCGCGGCCGGACTATATACAGCGCACCACCACTCGCGCATCGCGTTATCTGTATCACGTCGTCGAGGAACTGGAAAAACGCGGCATGCCGACCGAACTGGCGTTGCTGCCGTTCATCGAATCGGCCTTCAATCCGCAGGCGTATTCCACTGCAAAAGCAGCCGGCATGTGGCAATTCATCCCCTCCACCGGACTGGATTACAACCTGACCCAGAACATGTTCACCGACGACCGCCGCAATGTGCTGGCCTCCACCGATGCTGCGCTGACCTATCTGCAAAAGCTGTACGGCATGTTCGGCGACTGGCAATTGGCGCTGGCGGCCTACAACTGGGGCGAAGGCTCGGTGCAGCGCGCCGTCAAGAAGCAGGAAGCCGCAGGCTTGCCGACCGATTACAACAGTCTCTCGGCGCTGATGCCGGTGGAAACGCGCAATTACTATCCGAAACTGCAAGCGGTCAAAAATATTATCGCCGCGCCTGCCGACTACAACATCACGCTGCCGATCGTCGATAACCAGCCTTACTTCGTCACCATTGGCAAGACCCGCAACATCGACGTCAAGATCGCGGCGCAACTGGCCGAACTGTCGGTAGACGAATTCAAGCAGCTCAATCCGCAATTCAACCGCCCGGTCATCATCGGCGGCGACGATACCCAAATTCTGCTGCCGGAAAGCAACGCGGAAAAATTCAAGGCCAACCTGGGCAAGTGGACGCAAGCGCTCTCCTCCTGGACTTCGCATACCGTGCTTTCAGCGCGCGAACGCATCGAAACCATTGCCAGCAAATTCCATACATCGCCTGAAGTCATCCGTTCGGTAAATCAGATTCCGCCGAAGATGGTGCTGCGTGCGGGCTCCACCATTCTGGTGCCTAGATTGTCGACTGAAGCGACCTCGGTCGACAGCGACATCTCGCAACAGGTGGCCGAAAGCGCCAGAATGCTGATCGCACCGGACGAACCGGATACCAAACGTATTTTTGTACGCGCCGGCAAGCACGATACGCTTGCAGGCATCGCCAAGCGCTATAACGTCAGCGTGAACCAGGTCAAGCAATGGAACAGTCTGCGTCATGACGCATTGTCGAGCGGCCAGAAGCTGTCGCTTGAAGTACCCTACCGCAGTAATTACCGCGGTGTAGACCGGGTTGTGCAGCCGCATAGCCGTCCGGCAGTCGCGCCGCGCCACGTTGCCGCTGCAGCGCCTATCCGGGTCCATGCGGTAGCGAAAAAGGGCAATTTCACGCTGGCTTCAGAACGGACTTCACGCAAAAACTAAGGAATCCCTGATTAAGGCGGGAGGCTCTGAGTAAGTGTAGCCGGCGGTTCAAGCTATGGACGAGAAGCGCAGCCGTACGCATGTACGGTGACGAATTAAGTTCCCCCTGCAATCCGTACATTGGGCCGCCAGGTACGCTTAATCAGCGCTTCCCTCAGGCGCTGACCGCATACATCGATGCCGCCAACAGCCGCTGGGTATAAGGATTCACGGGCTGTTTCAACACGACTTCCACCGGCCCGCGCTCGACGATCACACCATCCTTCATCACCATGACTTCATGCGCCATCGCGCGGATCACCGCCAGGTCATGGCTGATAAACAGGTAGGACATGCCATATTTGCGCTGCAGTTCGGCCAGCAGGCTTAATACCTGCTGCTGCACCGATACGTCCAGCGACGAAGTCGGCTCATCCAGCAACAGCAGCGCCGGCTTCAATACCAGCGCCCGTGCGATCGCAATGCGCTGGCGCTGGCCGCCGGAAAACGCATGCGGGTAACGGTTCAGGATATCCGCCTCCAGACCGACTTCCCGTAAAGCGGCGACGATCGCCTCGCGCCGTGCAGGCGCACCCTGTTGCGGTTGATGCAGCGCCAAACCCTCACCGACAATCTGTCCCACCGTGCGGCGCGGCGACAACGATGCAAACGGGTCCTGAAACACCACTTGCATGCCGGCGCGCAACGGCCGGATGGCGGCGCTGGACATACTGTCGATCCGATGACCGTCATAGGTCACGCGGCCCGTCACCGCCGCCGATGACAGGCGCAGCAGCGCCATGCCCAACGTCGATTTGCCGGAACCGGATTCCCCCACAATACCCAGCGTGCGGCCCCGCTGCAAAACCAGATCGGCCGCATCGACAGCGACAAAATTCTCTTTGCGCAGCCAGCCGCGTTTGATCTTGAATGTGCAGCGCAAGCTTTCGGCGCTCAGCAGCGGTGCAGTTATTGTCGCAGCGCCTTCATCGATTGCCTCCACCAACCGCTGCGGATGACTGGCCAGCAGCTTGCGCGTATAAGCTTCGCGCGGGTGCTCGAACAGATCGCGGTTGGACGCCGTTTCGACCAAACGTCCCTGTTCCATCACACCGACCCGATCGGCAAAATGCCGCACCAGATTCAGATCGTGCGAAATCATCAGCACCGCCATGTTTTCTTCGCGCTGCAAACGATCCAATAACTCTAGTATCTGCACTTGTACGGTGACATCGAGCGCAGTAGTCGGCTCATCGGCAATCAGCAATTTCGGCCGGCATGCCAATGCCATTGCGATCATTGCACGCTGCCGCTGGCCGCCCGACAGTTGATGCGGAAACGCGTCCGCGCGGCGCGCCGGCTCGGCAATGCCGGTCTGATCCAGCAGCTCCACCGCGCGCAACGCCGCGGCGCGATTGCTCAGGCCTTGGTGCAGCCGGAGCACTTCCACGATCTGATTGCCGATGCTGAACAGCGGATTCAACGCCGTCATCGGCTCCTGAAAAATCATCGCGATATCGTTGCCGCGCACACCCTGCATGGCACGTTCGGATTGCTGCAGCAGATCCTTGCCGTCGAACAGTATCTTGCCGCCGTATTCGACGTCCTGATTGAGCCGCAGCAAAGACAGCGCGGTGACGGTTTTGCCCGAGCCGGATTCCCCGACCAGCGCAAATTTCTCGCCGGGCGCGATACTGAAACTGACCTCCTGCACCACCGGCTTTCCATTCGTGCCGGCACCGAATGCGACCGACAGGTTTTGTACCTCCACCAAAGGCGGCAGCGAATTCACGGACGTACTCAATTGCGCCTCCTGACATCGAGCGCATTGCGCAACGCATCGCCGATACTGCTCAACAACAGCAAAGTCACCGTCAGCACAATAAAGGTCGACAACGCTATCCACCAGGCATCCAGATTATTTTTCCCCTGCGCCAGCAATTCGCCCAGACTCGGTGTCGACGGCGGCACGCCGAGGCCGAGAAAGTCGAGACTTGTCAGCGCAAGAATCGAAGCGCTCATCCGGAACGGCAGGAACGTCACGACCGGCGTCAAGCTGTTCGGCAGAATATGGCGCCAGATGATCTGCGTGTTCGACAAACCCAGCGCGCGGCCGGCCTGCACGTATTCGAGATTGCGATTGCGCAGGAAATCGGCGCGCACATAATCGGACAGGCCCATCCAGCCGAACAGCGACAGCAAGACCAGCAACAAGCCCAGGCCCGGTTGGAAAATCGAGGAAAAAATAATCAGCAGATACAGTTCCGGCATCGAACCCCAGATTTCCATCAGCCGCTGAAACAGCAGATCGGTGCGCCCCGCGAAATAGCCCTGCACTGCGCCGGTCAATATGCCCAGCACCACGCCGGTCAGCGTCAGCGCCAGGCCGAACAGCACCGAGACGCGGAATCCATACAATAAACGCGCAAGCACATCGCGGCCACGATCGTCGGTGCCCAGCCAATTCTCCACCGAGGGTGCGGCGGGATTGGGCGATTGCGAGAAATAATTCAGGGTGTCGAAGCGGTATTGGTTGGGCGGGTAGATGGCCCAATTGCCGTTCTTCCGGAATTGATCGCGGATAAACGGATCATGATAATCCGCCGGCGAATCGAAGTCGCCGCCGAAACGCTTCTCCGAAAAATCGGCGGCAATCGGAAATACGATGTCGCCGTTATAACGGGCGATCAAGGGCTTATCGTTCGACAGCACATCGGCCAGCATGCTGACGACAAACAGCACCAAGAAAATCATCAGGCTCCAGTATCCGCTGCGGCTTTTTTTGAAACTGAGCCACATCGCGCGGCCGGGCGAAACAGTGGCGATGGCAGGCAGAACCGCTTCCGCCGGCAATTGACCGGCGGCCAAAGGCACGGCAAGCAGCGGGTTGCTTTGCGGGTTGCCGTTACTGTTACTCTTGCTCATGTCAAACTCTCGAATTGCACGCGCGGATCAGCCCAGATATAGCAAAGATCGCCGATCAGTTTCACCACCAGGCCGATCAGCGTAAACAAATACAGCGTGCCCATGACCACGGGATAATCGCGCCGCACCACCGACTCATATGACAGCAAGCCCAGCCCATCCAGCGAAAACAGGGTTTCGATCAGCAGGCTGCCGGCAAAGAAAGCGCCGATAAACGCTGCCGGAAAACCGGTCACCAGCGGGATCAGCGCATTGCGGAATACATGCTTGTACAACACGGTGCGTTCGCTCAAACCCTTGGCGCGCGCGGTGATCACATATTGTTTGCGGATTTCATCCAGGAAAGTGTTTTTGGTCAGCATCGTCATCACGGCAAACGATCCGGCCACCGATGCCGTCACCGGCAGCGTAATGTGCCAAAGATAATCGGTGATTTTGCCAAAGGCCGATAAGGTATCCCAATCGTCCGACGTCAAGCCGCGCAGCGGAAACCATTGCACGAAACTGCCGCCGCCGAACATCACCAGCAGAAACACGCCCAGCACGAAACCGGGAATCGAATAGCCGACCAGCACCACCGCCCCGCTGACCGCATCGAAGCGGCTGCCGGCCCGCACTGCCTTGGCGATGCCCAGCGGAATCGAAATCAGATAGGTCAGGAAGAAGGTCCATAAACCGATCGTGATCGATACCGGCAATTTCGAGACCACCAGTGTCCAGACATCGGCGTGATGGTAAAAGCTCTGCCCCAGATCGAAGCGCGCAAAACCCTTCAGCATGATCCAGAAACGCTCGCCGACCGGTTTATCGAAACCGTACAAGGCCCTGATCTCCTTGAGCTGTTCGGCGTCGACGCCCTGGCGTCCGCGGTATTGCGAGTTCGCCGCGCCGCTGCTGGTGGCTACTTCGCCGCCGCTGCTGCGGCCTTTCATTTCCAGCAGCAATTGCTCGACCGGACCGCCCGGCACGAACTGGATCACCGCAAAGGTGATCGCGATCGCGCCGATCAGGGTCGGGATCATCAGCAGTATACGTTTCAGTACATATGACCAGATGTTCATGTTATGACCGTGGTTATGGATGTCGTTATTGCTTCGGCCTGATTTGCCACCAGGTCGAAATCACATAAGGATCGGCCTGGTAATACAGCGGCAGTTTGGCCGGCATGCCGAGCCGGCTGGAATAAGCGATCCGATGCGTCGACGAATACCAGTGCGGCACCGTAATCGCCGCGTTCAGCAAAACACGGTCCAGCGCGCGCGCCGCCGCATCGAGCGCCGGACGGGTATCGGCCGCCACCAACGCATCCAGTATTTTGTCGACTGCAGGGTCTTTCAGGCCCCATGCATTGTTCGAGCCCGGCTGATCCGCGGCCTTGGAACCGAACAGATCGAACATTTCATTGCCGGGGCTGGAAACATCGGGGAAGCGGATGCTGGTCATGTCGAAATCGAAATCGTCCATGCGTTTGGCCAGCAATGCGTAGTCGGCGGTGCGCTGGTCGACCGCAATGCCGAGCTTGGCCAGATTGCGTGCATACGCGCCGATGATGCGCGACATCGGTCCGGCATCGTCGAGAATTTCAAACTGCATCGGCGTGCCCGCAGCATTGCGCAATGCACCGTCGCGATAGGTCCAGCCGGCTTGTTCGAGCAAGCTGCGCGCCTGCAATAAATTGGCGCGCAAGGAACTCGGCGGGGTGGTTTTCGGCGGTACCGGCGCTGGGCCGAAAACGGCTGGATCGAGTTTGTAGCCGGCGCTCTGCAACGATCTCAGCAAAGCTAGTTCCGCGCCTTGCGGTACACCGGTAGCCGCCATTTCGCTGTTGTTGAAATACGAATAGATCCGCCGATATTGGTCGTAAAACAATTGCCGGTTCAGCCATTCGAAATCGAGCGCCAGCGCCAGTGCCTTGCGTACCCGTACGTCCTGGAACTGCGGACGACGAAGATTCATGACGAAGCCCTGCATGCCGGCGCCGTTCGATTGCGGAAATTCGCGTTTGATAATGGCCCCGCTGTCGAATTTGGCGCCACGGTAATTACGCACCCAGCTCTTGGCGGCATACTCGACCGACACGTCGAATTCGCCGGCCTTGAAGGCTTCCAGCCGCGCCACGTCGTCCGAATAAAAGCGGTACTGAATACGCGCAAAGTTATACATGCCGCGATGAGCAGGCACGTCGGCGCCCCAATAGGCAGGATTGCGCTTGTAGGTGATCGAACGGCCGATATCGAATTTTTCGATCAGATAAGGGCCGGTGCTGATCGGCGGCGTCAGTTGGATATTGTCGAAACGCACGCCCGGCGCCCATTTGCGCGAGAACACCGGCACCGCGCCGACGATCAGCGGCAGCTCATGATTTTTGGTTTTGAAGTCGAAGCGCACGGTTTGGGCATCCACCACCACGCATTGCTTGACGTCGGCATAGGTCGATTTGAATTGCGGCGCGCCGTAGGTAATCAGGGTGTCGTATGAATATTTGACATCGGCTGCCGTGACCGGATCGCCATTATTGAAACGCGCCTTGCTGTTGATGTGAAAACGCATGCTCATGCGATCGGGCGACAATGTCATGTCGTCGGCCAGCAGGCCATACATGGTGGTGACTTCATCCATATTGCCGACTGCCAGCGTTTCGAACATCAGCGCCGCAACGCCGGTGGCGGCGAGGCCCTTGAGCGAAAATGGATTGAATTTATCGAAACTGGTCCTGCGATCGGGATTGGCCAGATATAAGGTGCCGCCTTGGGGCGCATCCGGATTAACATAATCGAAATGCGTAAAACCGGCGGGATATTTAGGCGTGCCGTAAAGCGAAAAAGCATGCTCGGCATGGCTGGGCGGCGCGGCGCAGGGCAATAACAGGCCCGTCACCAGAACGGAAAGAATAAATTTGACCATGCGCCCGAATACTGTGGAGTTGCGGTTATGGAACGGCGGCATGCAGCAGGGACGCGCTCCGGCAAGTTGAATGATTGTACACAAAGCTATAACGTCGCCCCATAGCAATTTAGGACGACTGAATAAATAATTTAAGACTATAAATAAGCGTAACCCAACCACAACCATCCTAACCGGGGCCAAATCCTAAAAGTTGCCCTCCTCACCGCAAGCCCCTACAATCTCGTCAGTTTCGATTTAACTGATTCTTGACCGATTCAACCAATAGCGGCACAACACCCCCGTTGCGCTGCCGATCGCGCAACACACTCGGAGTCTTTATGGCATTTCTGCAAGGTAAAAAAATCCTGATCACCGGTCTGCTGTCGAACCGTTCGATTGCTTACGGCATTGCGCAAGCATGCAAACGCGAAGGCGCGGAACTGGCATTCACCTATGTCGGCGAACGCTTCAAGGACCGGATTACCAAATTCGCAGAGGAATTCGACAGCAAACTGATCTTCGATTGCGACGTCGGCAGCGATGACCAGATCAACGCCCTGTTTGCCGATCTGGGCAAATCGTGGGATCAACTGGATGGCCTGGTGCATGCGATCGGTTTTGCGCCGTCCGAGGCGATTGCAGGCGATTTCCTGGAAGGCCTGTCGCGCGAAGGCTTCAAGATCGCGCACGATATCTCCGCGTACAGTTTCCCGGCGATGGCCAAGGCCGCAGTACCGCTGCTGCGCCCGAATTCCGCCTTGCTGACATTGACCTATCTGGGCGCCGAACGCGTGGTGCCGAACTACAATACGATGGGACTGGCCAAGGCATCGCTGGAAGCCAGCGTGCGTTATCTGGCTGAATCGCTGGGACCGAAAGGCGTGCGCGTCAATGGGATTTCAGCCGGCCCGATCAAGACCCTGGCCGCCAGCGGCATCAAGGGCTTCGGCAAAATCCTAGGTTTTGTCGCCGCAAATTCACCGCTGCGCCGCAATGTAACGCAGGAAGACATCGGCAATACCGCGGCCTTTCTGCTGTCCGACCTGGCCAGCGGCATTACCGGTGAAATTACGTATGTGGACGGCGGCTTCTCCCGTATCGTCGGCGGCATTACAGAGTAAAACGCCCGGCAAACGTAGCGTGGCCGTGGAAACGCCATAGCACCTCTCCCCAGAACGGCGGCGCAAAACCATTCGTTGCGCCGCCGCACCGTTTCCGGCCGCAGCGCGCCAGTTATTTGAATTCTTGATAAGGATTTCTAGAATCCATTCAGAAATTCATGTATGATGCGCTTTGTGCGTTGCAATACAGCGTACAAATTTCGATTCTGCCGCACTGTCTGAGTACTCTACCCGATGGTCGACGGCGCATCGAACAGCAGCAGCTTCGCAAGCCTTAGCATGTCCTGATGGACATTGCGTTGTAAAAGCCCTCCCGCCTTGTGTGTCGCACCTGACACCGTCCCGGCGCAAAGCTTTTGTGCCGAAATTTCTTTTGTTAGTCATTTCGTTTTTGGTTGGCGTTGCTATTTTGCGTCCTGAACATTTGCACAACAAATGCCGGGCGCTGATCTTTACGAAAGAAATTTATGACTTTTGAAGCTATTGGCCTGCACGCATCCGTTCTTAAAGCACTGACTGAAGCCGGCTATACCAAGCCGACCGGCGTGCAAGAACAAGCGATCCCTGCAGCCATTGCCGGTCGCGACCTGATGGTCTCGTCCCAAACCGGTTCCGGTAAAACCGCAGCATTCATGCTGCCTGCCCTGCACAAATTCGCATCCGAACAAGTAGAAGCTCCGATCGCCGGCAAAACCCCGAACCAGGAAAACCAGGCTGCCCGCGCACGCGGCGACCGTCCTCGTTTCAAGCCGGCCCAACCAAAAATGCTGGTGCTGACGCCTACCCGCGAATTGGCCCTGCAAGTGACCAATGCCACCGAAAAATACGGCTCGTTCATGAAACGCGTCAAGGCAATCTCGATTCTGGGCGGCATGCCTTATCCGAAGCAAATGCAATTGCTGGCTAAAAATCCTGAAATCCTGGTGGCAACACCGGGCCGTCTGATCGACCATATGGATTCGGGCAAGATCGATTTCTCGCAATTGCAGATCCTGGTGCTCGACGAAGCCGACCGCATGCTGGATATGGGCTTTATCGACGACATCGAAAAAATCGTCGACGCCACACCGGCAACACGCCAAACCATGTTGTTCTCCGCTACGCTCGACGGCGTGGTCGGCAATATGGCCAAGCGCATCACCAATAACCCGCTGGTCATCCAGATCCAGGGTTCGGCCACCAAGCATGAAAACATCACGCAGCGCGTTCTGTTCGTCGACGATCTGTCGCACAAGAATCGTCTGCTCGATCATCTGCTGCGCGACGAGTCGATGGATCAGGCAGTAGTCTTCACCGCCACCAAGCGCGATGCGGATACCATTGCAGACCGTCTGAACATCGCCGGTTTTGCTGCAGCCGCCTTGCATGGCGACATGCATCAAGGCGCGCGCAATCGCACTCTGGACAGCCTGCGCCGCGGTCAGATCCGCGTACTGGTCGCAACCGATGTTGCCGCGCGCGGTATCGACGTTCCGGCAATCACGCACGTATTCAACTACGATCTGCCGAAATTCCCTGAAGATTACGTCCACCGTATCGGCCGTACCGGCCGCGCAGGACGCAACGGTGTCGCCGTTTCGCTGGTCAATCATGCAGAAGGCATGAACGTCAAACGGATCGAACGCTTTACCAAGCAATTGATCCCGGTCGATGTGATTGAAGGTTTCGAGCCGAAGCGTACAGCGTCGGCATCCCGTTCGAGTCATCGTCCAGGCGGCTGGAAGCCGGGCGACAATCGCGGCGGCGCACCGAAGCCGGCAGGCCGCAGCTTCAGCAAGCCTAGCGCACCGCGCAAAGACGGCGGCAGCGGCGGCGGTTACAAAGGCGCAAGCGCACGCACCGATGGCGCACGTCGTTCCTACGGCGATCGCTAATAGGCAACGCTGATTAAGCGGCGAGAGCGGACCAATCTGCGCACTGCGATGCTCACCGTACTAAAGTACGGCGCCGCGTCTTAGCGCACAGCTTGGCTCGCTCTCGCCACTTACTCAACATCGCCTGTGTCTTGTTCAGTTAAGTTATAGTCAACGACACTAAGCGCGAAAGCACAATAAAAAGCCGCTACTGAACTGACCCCAAAGAGTTGGACAAAAGTCCAACCTTTGGGGTTTTTACATGGCGAAATACGAAACGAAGTTCAAGCATGAGGTAGTAAAGGGATACCTGAGCAACGGAGGCAATGCTAGAGCGGTCGGAAAGGAGTTCGGACTTGGTCACGGGACGGTCCGCCGCTGGGTGCAAAGTTACCGCCACCATGGCCTGAAGGGGCTAAGCAAGAAGCACGAGCATTACAGTGCTGAATTCAAATTGTCTGTATTGCGGCGGATGAAGAAGGACCGGTTGTCGTATCGTGAAGTTGAAGCGATGTTCAATCTTCGGGGTTGTGGCACGGTCAGCCGATGGGAGCGGCTGTATCATGAGGGCGGGTTGGATGCATTGAAACCCAAGCCGAAAGGACGCCCAAAGATGATAAAACCCAGCCTTCCACCTGTACCGCCAATGACGAAAGCCACTGATACCCGAACGCGCGAGGAGTTACTCGATGAGATCGAATACCTGCGTGCGGAGGTGGACTACCTAAAAAAGCGGAAGGCCTTGGTCCTGGCACAGAAAGCGGCTGCGCAAAAAAAGCGCGGCTAGTGCAAGAACTGAGGCAACGCCACAAGCTGCCCATCCTGCTGAAAATTGCGGGACTGGCGCGCAGCTCGTTTTATTACCAGACCAAGGCGCTGGAAGCGCAAGATCAATATGCGGTGCTCAAGTCGCGTATCCGTAGGATTTATGATCGACACAAAGGACGCTATGGGTATCGGCGCGTGACGGCCGCTCTGCGTCAGACTGGAGAAATGATCAATCACAAGACGGTGCAACGGCTGATGCAGGCATTGGGCTTGAAATCGCTGGTGCGGCCAAAGAAATATCGCTCTTACCGCGGCCCCGGCCATACGAGCGTGGCCAATGTGCTGCAGCGACAGTTCCAGGCTGAGGCATTCGGAGAAAAATGGGTGACCGATGTCACCGAATTCAATGTGGGAGGAGAAAAGCTTTATCTCTCGCCCATCATGGACTTGTATAACGGGGAAATCGTGGCTTACCAAATGAGTCGGACGGCTCACTTCAGCTTGGTCGATGGCATGCTCAAGAAGGCCATTAGCAAGCTACCAGATAGAAACAGACCCTTGCTTCACTCGGACCAAGGCTGGCAGTACCAGATGTCTGCCTATCGAAGAACCCTTGCTGAGCATGGCATTACGCAAAGCATGTCACGTCGGGGAAACTGCCTCGATAATGCCGCCATGGAAAGTTTCTTCGGTACGCTCAAAGCCGAGTGCTTCTATTTGAACCGCTTTACCTGCATCGAACAGCTACAAAAGGAACTCCACGGATACATCCGCTACTACAATCATTACCGCATCAAGACCAAGTTAAAAGGGCTGAGTCCTGTGCAATACAGAACTCAGCCCTTACGGCCTTAACCGGCTTACATGATCGTCCAACTTTATGGGGTCAGTTCATACGGGAATTTCCGTAGCGGCTTTTTTACGTCCGCAAATACCTATCGGCAGATCAGGAACGGCAGCCCGCCGCCACGCCCGCGCCGGTATTTGCCCGGACATCATTAACCGTCGCAACGATCGCCGTGGTCGCCATGGCAACCGTTTTCTGCATCGCCGCCACCAGCGCTTCGGTGCCGCCCATGCCAACCGGCACCGAATATGCCGCCTGACATGAAGCTGCGCGCCCACCGTCGACGCTGCTCACTGTCCAGCCGAACGCAGCATCCACACGGTCGCCGCTGACGGCATCGAACTGCCGCAGATCGATTGCGATGCGATACACGGGCTGGCCGGCCTGCCGTCCGCCGTGTTTGACATCGACCGCACCCAACTGCGCAGCAATGCCGTTGGCCAGCGTATCGCGCAATTCGTTATTGAACGGCGAAGTCCAGCGATCCTGTTCCAGCACATCCATGCGGCCGCCACTTTGCACCACCAATTGCGGCCGCGTCAAACGCTCCGGCACGCCGACCGGCCCGACGTCGATAAAGATGGTCGTGCTGCGGACCGGCGCGGCAATTTGCGCGCCGCCGGCAGGCGTCGCCAAGCTGTAAAACCGCAATGGCGGCGAAGAAGAACATGCCGTCAGCCATAAAGCCGATGCCGCCAATGCCATTATTTTGGCGGCGGCTTTACCCGTTGTTCCGCCTGTTTTACTTGCTACCGTGCGTATCGCTTGCTGCTTCATTTTCCATCCTCCGGCTTGCCACGGATCAAGGATTCCGGATGGCGTTCAAGATAATCGGTCAGTATCCGCAACGAACCGGCGGCCCGCGACACTTCTTCCAAAGTCTGGCGCAAATCCCGTTGCAGCGGCGCATCTTCCGACAAGGTCTTCTGCGCCGAATCCAGCGTCTTGCGCACGTCCTTCATCGCTGCCGTGACTTCCGGCGCAACATCGTTGTTCAGATGATTGGACAGTTGTTCCGCACTGGCCAAAGTGCGATTCATGGTCTTCAGGGTTTTCTGCAAATCGGCGCCGATTTCATCGAACGGCACCTTGCTCAATTTGCGCGCGATCTCGCTGATCTGCGATTGCAACTCATCCAGCGCACCCGGCACCGTCGGCAACACCAGCGGCATCTGATTCTCATCGAACTGCACCGGCGGCGCTTTCGGGAAGAAATCCAGCGCCACATAGATCTGGCCGGTCAGCAGATTGCCCGGCCGCAATTGCGCACGCAGCCCGCGGCCGACGAAATACCCCAGACGCTGTTTCTCGGTGTACTTTCTATCTGGATTGAATGCGCCGATCAACAACTTGCGCCCCAGCCGATCCGGGAAAATCTGGATCAGCACCGGCATCACGAACTCACGCGCCTTCTGGTCGTATTCGATCCCGATCGATTTCACTGAACCCAACGCGACGCCGCGGAAATCGACGACCGCGCCCGGCGACAAGCCGCGCAGCGATTGTTTGAAATACAGCAACAGCGTTTCGGCATGTCCATCCGGCGGTTTCAAGGCCGTTTCCTCATCGCCGGCCAATTGAAACTCGGTATTTTCGCCGGCAGGTGCGCCGAATTCGTCATCCGGCGCACGGAATGCAACGCCGCCCAACAGTACCGTCGCCAATGCCTGCGTACGCAATTTGAAACCGCTGGCATTGAGTTCGATGTCCAGACCGCTGGCGTGCCAGAAACGCGTATTGGCGCCGACGAACTTGTCATACGGCGCGTTGATGAACAGTCGCAGCGTGATGCCCTTGCCGTCCGGATTCAACTCATACGCCGCGACCTGTCCGACCACGATGCGCCGGTAATACACCGGCGAGCCGATGTCGAGCGATCCGAGATCGTCGGCATGAATGACGAATTGCTTGCCTGAAGCATCGCGCGTAATGATGGGCGGCACTTCCAGCCCGGAAAATTCATCCACGGTCTTCTCCGAGGTGCCGGCATCGGCCGCAATATAAGCGCCCGACAACAAAGTGCTGATGCCGGAAACCCCCGATGCGGCAACCCGCGGCCGCACCACCCAGAAGCGGGTATCGTCGGCGGTAAAGCTCTTGGCTTCCTTGGTCAGTTGCACTTTGATCTGTACGTGGGTGCGGTCTTCGCTCAGGCGAATGGTCTGCACCGTGCCGATATTGACATCCTTGTATTTGACGCGGGTCTTCCCGGCTTCCAGGCCTTCGGCCGAACGAAAAGTGATGGTGATTTGGGGGCCGCGGTCGGACATCAGTTTGACCATCAGCGTCAGGCCGATCAGTGCGGCAACCAGCGGAATCAACCATACCAGCGAGGGCAGCCAGTTGCGTTGGCGCACCCGGCGCGGACGAGGCGCGGGAGGCACGGCCGGCAGTTGCGGATTTTCGTCACTCATAACAATCACTTTCTATTTCTATGATTTCTGAATTGTTTTGCAGATGATCCCACGCCAGGCGCGGATCGAAACTGATCGACGCCAGCATGGTCAGCACCACTACGGAACCGAAGGCCGCTACGCCGGGGCCGGGCGTAATCGTCGCGAAACCCTGAATCTGCACCAGCCCCGCAAGTATCGAAACGACGAATACATCCAGCATCGACCAGCGGCCGATAAATTCCAGCAGACGGTATAGACGCGCGCGCTGCAACAGCCGCCACGTTGCGCGATTCTGCGTGCTGATGAGCATCAATATCATGGCCGACAATTTGAACAGGGGCACCATGAAGCTGGCCACGAACACGACCACCGCCAAGCCCCATTCGCCGGAGACCCAAAAATAGATAATGCCGCTCATGATGGTATCGCGCTGCTCGTCCAGCAACGTCGACGTCACCATGACCGGCATCAAATTGGCCGGGATATACAAAATGCAGGCGGCAATCACGAACGCCCAAGTGCGCTGAATGCTGTTCGTTTTGCGGCTATGCAAGGTAGCGCCGCAACGGCCGCAGGCTTCGCCGTCGCAGGCGTCGCGCCATACGGTAGTGCAGGCATGGCAAGCAATCATGCCCTCGCTATGCGCTGTCGATACCGCCGCGCCTGAAGCCTCCTGCGTCAGCGCTTCGCCCCAGCACTCAATGTCTACCTCTCCCGAGGGCCCGGCATCCACTTCGGATTTCCGTTTTTGAGATCGATTGTGGAATCGATCGTGCAGCAGATTGCGAAGCCAGCTCATGCGGCCAATCCGTTGCGTTGACGTTCGGCGAGCTGCCACAGATAACGCGGACTGAACGTCACCACCAGCACCAACAATATCGTCAGGCAGGCAAACGCCCACAAAGCCACGCCGGGAATGACTTCGGCCAGGCTGGATAATTTGATCAACGCCACCAGCACGCCCAGCAAAAACACTTCGACCATGCCCCATGGCCGCAGCAGCAATAACAAGCGCGTAAGCAGATTGAAGCCGGCCACCGCGCCATGGCGCGGCAAGGGCAATAACAGATACAGCAGGATTAATAATTGCAGTAACGGAAACAGCAGCGTGGTGGCCAGCACCAGCAACGCGACCGACAGCATGCCGTCATTGCTGAGCGCGAACACCGCCCCTATCAGCGTGGTGCTGCTGCGGATTCCCTGTATTTCGATTTGAACGATCGGAAAACTATTGGCGATGATAAACACGATCAGGCAGGCAATCGTCAACGGCACCATGTGCTCGACCTGACGTTCGACGTTGCGCTCCAATTCGGCGCCACAGCGCTCGCAATGCGCAATTTCCCGACGCTTTAAATGAAGCCTCTGGTAAATCGCGTCGCACTCGTGGCACGCTATCAATTCGCTTACTTCTTGCATAAAGTGTCCGGAGGAGGGAACCAAAGGATTCTAACATCAGGTCGATAGGCAATTTCTAAGCGGAATCGTTCCTCATAGGGAGGCGCGCTATTCACCCTATTTGCGCAATATATTCGGGTAACGTAAAGAAGCGCAGGGGAGCCCAATCAGCGGAGCACAATACAGGCTCTGGCACGCGCCAGCAGCAATGTGCGTTCGCGACTGTTCTGCGTCAATGCAGCAGCCCGCTCGAATTCCACGCGTGCCTCGTCGAAACGTTCGAGTTTGGCAAGAAAATCGCCGCGCACGCTCGGCAGCAAATGATAATTCCGAAGCGCAGGCTCGTTCAGCAGCTTGTCCACCAGTTCCAGGCCGGCAGCCGGCCCGAACGCCATCGACAACGCAACGGCCCGATTGAGCTCAACCACCGGCGACGGCGCAAGTTGGGCCAGCGCATCGTAAAGCGCGGCGATGCGCTTCCAGTCGGTCGCTTCAGGCGTCAGCGCGAGTGCATGGCAAGCGGCAATCGCGCCCTGCAATGCATACGGGCCGAGACCGTTGCCGATCTGGCTGGCGCGCTCCAACGCCGCCAGGCCGCGGCGGATCAACAAGCGATCCCAGCGCGAACGGTCTTGCTCCAGCAACAACACCGGCGCACCATTGGCATCGATCCGCGCACGCGCCCGCGACGACTGGATTTCCATCAACGCCACCAGGCCGTGCACTTCGGCTTCAGCCGGGGTCAGTTCGGCCAGCACCCGCCCCAGCCGCAACGCTTCCTCGCATAATGCGGGCCGCAGCCAATCGTCACCCGCACTGGCTGCATAACCTTCATTGAAAATCAGGTAAATAACCTGCAATACCGATCCCAGGCGGGCCGCCAACTGATCCGCGGCAGGCACCTCGAACGGCACGCGCGCTTCCGCCAAGGTTCGTTTGGCGCGCACAATGCGCTGTGCGACAGTCGCTTCAGGCACCAGGAAAGCGCGCGCGATTTCTTCCGTCGTCAGTCCGCCGAGCAGACGCAAGGTCAGCGCAACCCGCGCTTCGGTCGGCAATACCGGATGGCAAGCGATGAACACCAGCCGCAACAGATCATCGCCGAAGTCGTCTTCCAGCCCGGCATCGAGATCGGGCGCCGCCGCTTCCAGCTGCGACTCGATCTCGTAAGTCAGCGCCGCTTCTTTTTGACTATGCAGCTTGGTTTGACGCAGGTGATCGAACGCCCGGTTTTTTGCCACCGTCATCAGCCATGCCGGCGGATTTTCTGGAAGGCCGGCCGAGGGCCAGCGTTCCAGCGCGCTGACCAATGCATCCTGCGCCAATTCCTCGGCCACGCCGACATCGCGCAACATGCGCGCCAGCGCCGCAATGATACGGGCCGACTCGATACGCCAGACCGCCTCGATTGCGCGATGCGTATCGCGCCTATCGTCGGCATCGTGATTGCGGTGACCTTCGATTTCAGCCACGCGCAATCCCGATCAAGCCTGGCCGGCCGCGCCGGACAGCGACATCTGCATGCCGGACTCAAGCAACCCGGCGCGCATCCGCTCTTCCGCTTCTCGCATCTCCGGCGTGAATACTTCGCCGAAATCCTCCGCTTCAAACACCTGGCGAATTTCAAGCTCCGCATCGCCGCCCGACGGATACGGATAGCGCTTCACCCATTCGATGGCGCCCTGTATCGTCTGGGCCCGAATGATCCAGAAGCCGGCGATCAATTCCTTGATCTCCGCAAACGGACCGTCGGTGATGCTCATCTTGCCGCCGGAGAAGGCAACCCGGGTTCCCTTGGAACTGGCGGCCAGACCTTCGCCGGCCAGTAATTCGCCGGCGCGTACGCTCGCATCATGCACGGCCATCATAGAATCCAGAATTTTCGGGTCGGGCATCATATCGGACTCGCTATATTGATCCGAGCGAATCATCACCATGAAGCGCTTGCCTTCAAGCGGTGGATTCGGCCCCAGCGCGGCAGCCTGCGCCGCCTCAATGCCGGGACAGCCGGCGGCGCAACCCGCCTGGCGAATTTCAAGCACCACGTCGCCATCCAGCGGCGGCCAGCGCTTCACCAGATCGATCGCATCCTGTTTCGACGGTACATCGATCATCGAGAAGCCGGCGATCAGTTCCTTGGTTTCGGTGAACGGTCCGTCGATGATGCTGACCTTGCCGTTCGTCACGCTCAGGCGCACGCCCTTGGCACTCGGCTGCAAGCCCTCACCGGCGCGCAAGATACCGGCTTCAGCCATTTCCTCGTGATACTTTCCCATCGCCTCCAACAGCTCCCCGCCCGGCAATACGCCGGCCTCGGTTTTTCCGTCCGCTCGTCGCAATATCAAAAATTTCATGTTGCTCTCCAATCGTTCAATAAGATGGCGTTCTCAATGCCCGCGCTCAGTGCCGGGTCGCAAGGCGGGTCCGCAGATCGGCTTCCTGCTGCTTCTGCTCGGGCGTGAGTGCGGCGCCAAAATCGTCGGCTTCAAATACCTGGCGTATTTCCAGTTCGGCCCCGTCACCCATGGGACAGCGTTTCACCCATTCAATCGCCTCGGCTTTGGAACTCACCTGGATCAGCCAGAAACCGGCCAATAGTTCACCGACGTCGCCAGCACCGGCATTAAACGGGCCATCGGTGACAGTTTGGCTGCCGCCCGAAAATTTGACGCGTGCACCTTTGACGCTGGGATGCAAACCCTCGGCCGCCAATAAAACACCGGCTTTCACCAGCGTTTCGTTATATTTGCCCATCGCAGCCAGCAAGGACCGATCGGGCATGATGCCGGCCTCGCTGTTGCGGTCGGCTTTCACCAGAATCATGAATCGCATGATGATTACCCCTGACCCTGGCTCATTTTCTGCATGGCCTGTTGCATTTCTTCCGGGCCGACGTCGCGCACGTGGGTGGCCAGCGACCACTGATGACCGAACGGGTCTTCCAGCACGCCGTAACGATCGCCCCAGAACATATCTTCCAGCGGCATCTTGACCGTCGCCCCTGCCGCTACCGCCTTCGCAAAAGCCGCGTCGGCATCATTGACATATAAATGCATGGTCACCGAGGCGCCTTGCCTGGCTTTTGGCCCCAATGCATTCCTCTCCGGGCATTCTTCACCCAGCATGACGACTGAGTCGCCGATTTTGATCTGGGCATGCATGATCTTTCCCTGCGCGCCGGGCAGCCGCATAAGTTCGGTCGCACCGAAGGCTTTGGTGTAAAACGTGATGGCATCCGCGGCGCCGGCGCATGTCAGATAGGGTGTTATCGAGTGCATACCGTCAGGGATGGGCTTAACTTGTGAGCTAGTCATGGTGCTCTCCTAAGGTTGGTCAGAGTAAAAGTCGAAATGGACTATGCATCGCCGAATTTCATTTTGCCGAAAAATCCGCCTGCATTTACACAACGAACAGAGCTTAGCCAATTCGACACTTCCGGAAAGAAAATTTGAACAATATTTTTAAAAACGATTTCAGCCTGATTTCAAACCCGGATTTTGAACTTGCAAATTTCTACAACGCAACGCAACAAAAGTTTCAAAAAAGCAATATTCAACCGCCTGCAACATTTTATCTACACTTCCCCGCCCCTTGCCGTTGCTGTCCAGGCTCCAGTCAGATAGCACTTGACAAGCTATCGGGCTATCTTCTACAGTAGCCAAATGTTATCCATACACCGCTCCCTATCGCTGCTACTGGTCGCCCGCTCCCTGCTGGCGCGACTGCTGCTGCCGCTACGGCTAAGCTAACCTGCTAGCGCAGACAACTGCGCAGCCAATCGGTTCACCTTAGTCTGCATCGCCCCCCGGCCGGTCATCGGCCAGATGCAAAAAATCCAAAATAGCTTCAAAATTGCACACTCGCACACACATATGTATTTCAAGCCTATGATCGTAATGTCCAGAACCGGCGAAATCATCGCCCTGACGATCTTTGCGCGCGCGCTGGCGCTGCTGCCACTGCCGATCGGTTGCCTGGCCTAGCGTTAAGTGGCAGTCAGGCAGCCCGAGATGCCACACGAATTCGTCGTCCGATACCAATATTGATACGACACCAGACAATTATTTGCAGAGGCCTATCATGATGTTAAGCAACCCATCCCAGAAATACCGACCGTTTCCTCCCGTCGCCTTGCGCGACCGTACCTGGCCCGATCAAATCATCGATAAACCGCCGATCTGGATGAGTACCGATCTGCGCGACGGCAATCAGGCGCTGATCGAACCGATGAGCGTGGAACGCAAATTGCGCTTTTTCGATCTGCTGCTCAAAACCGGCCTCAAGGAAATCGAAGTAGGCTTTCCGTCCGCGTCGCAAACCGATTTCGATTTTGTGCGTCAACTGGTCGACGAAAAACGCATTCCGGACGACGTCACCATTATCGTCCTGACCCAATCGCGCGAAGAATTGATCCGCCGCACGGTCGATTCGGTGACCGGCGCCAAGCAAGCCATCATCCATCTTTACAATTCCGTCGCGCCGGCATTTCGCAAGATCGTGTTCAACATGTCGAAAGAAGAGATCAAGCAGATCGCCGTCACCGGCACGCAGTTGGTCAAGGATTTGACCGACGCATTGCCGCAAACCGATTGGCGCTTCGAATATTCGCCTGAGTCTTTCAGCCTGACCGAACTCGATTTCTCCAAGGAAGTCTGCGACGCCGTCTCGGCGACCTGGCAGGCTACGCCTCAGCGCCCAGTGATTTTCAACTTGCCGTCCACCGTCGAAAGCAGCACGCCGAATGTGTATGCGGATCAGATCGAATGGATGCATCGCAATCTGGCGCGGCGCGAGTCGGTAATCATCTCGGTCCATCCCCATAACGATCGCGGCACCGCGGTCGCCTCCGCCGAACTGGCCGTCATGGCCGGCGCGCAGCGCGTGGAAGGCTGTCTGTTCGGCAACGGCGAACGCACCGGCAATGTCGATCTGGTCACATTGGCGCTGAATTTGTATACTCAGGGTGTCAATCCGGGACTGGATTTCTCCGATATCGATGTCGTGCGTCAGTGTGTCGAAGAATGCAATCAATTGCCGGTGCATCCGCGCCATCCCTATGCCGGCGATCTGGTCTTCACCGCTTTTTCCGGCTCGCACCAGGATGCGATCAAAAAAGGCTTCGCCAAACAGCAGGCCGACGCAATTTGGGAGGTGCCTTACCTCCCGATCGACCCAGCCGATCTCGGCCGCAGCTACGACGCCGTGATTCGCGTCAACAGCCAATCAGGCAAGGGCGGCATGTCGTATCTGCTCGAAGCGGAATACGGCCTGGCCTTGCCGCGCCGCCTGCAGATCGAATTCAGCCGTGCCGTGCAGCAGGAAGCCGATGCTACCGGCAAGGAAATCGCTGCCGCCGATATCTACGCAATCTTCAAACGCGAATATCTGGACCAGAACAGCCCTTACATCTATCGCGCGCATCGCATGAAAGAAGATTCCGGCCAGAAGCAATCGATCGACATTGAAATCGATATCGAACACGACGGCAAAGCGCTGACCCTGCGCGGCGTCGGCAACGGCCCGATCGACGCATTCGTCAACGCACTCGATCTGGACATCCGGCTGATGGATTTCCATGAACATTCGCTGGGCGCCGGCGCCAATGCGCAAGCCGCCAGCTACATTGAATTGCGCCTGAACGAATCGCCGACCGTATTCGGCGTCGGCGTGGATGCCAACATCGTCACGGCTTCATTCAAGGCGGTTCTGAGCGCAGTCAACCGGCAATTAGGTGTCGAGGCGGGCAAACCGGCCGCCTCGCCGAAAACGCTGGTCGCTGCCTGAAAAGTATAGGTAAAAGTAAGTAAAGCAACGAAATACCGCCAAAACAGCGGAAAAAGTAAGGCCGGCGCGGCCAAAAGCCGCCAACCGTCAAAAAACGTCCCGCCCGCTACCTCGCGGGATCGCCAGTCCACATAACATGCGCATACCCTGCGCATGTTTCAGTTTACAATCATAGGTTTCGCGCCAAACTTAACCAAAAATGCCTAAGAACTCCCTGCCCGACCGACCAAAAAGCAGTCTTGCAACATTACGCGGCCTGATGCCGTTTCTGGCGCCCTACCGGCGCCAGTTTGTATTGGCGGGTCTCGCCCTGTTGGTGGCCGCTTCCGCAACACTGGCGATTCCCTACGCTTTCAAGCAGATGATCGACCTCGGCTTCGGCGGCAACGGCATCGGCAGCAGCAGCCACCACATCGATCTGTATTTCCTGGCGCTGTTCGGCGTTGCCTCGATACTGGCGATCGCGACGGCGGCGCGTTTCTATATGGTGTCGTGGCTAGGCGAACGCGTCACCGCCGATCTGCGCAGCGCGGTATATGCGCACGTCGTCACCCAAAGCCCCCAATTTTTTGAAACCACAAAAACCGGCGAAGTCCTGTCGCGCCTGACCACCGACACCACCCTGATCCAGGCATTGATCGGCACCAGCATTTCGATGGCGCTGCGCAATTTCCTGCTGTTCGTCGGCGGCATGATCATGTTGTTCTTCACCAGCGTCAAGCTGACCTCGATCATCATCGTCATGCTGGGCGCAGTGGTATTGCCGATCGTGATTTACGGCCGCCGCGTGCGCAAGCTGTCGCGCGAATCGCAAGACCGGATCGCCGATGCATCCGGGCTGGCCGGTGAAATCCTGAACGCCATGCCGACCGTGCAGGCATTCACCCACGAAACGATTGAAGCCGAACGCTTCGGCAGCAGCGTAGAGCGCGCCTTCCTGACCGCCATGCAGCGCATCAGCGCTCGCGCCGGACTGACCATGATGGCGATTCTCCTGGTGTTCGGCGCCATCGTTTTTGTATTGTGGCTGGGCGCGCATGCGGTTATCCAGGGCCGCATGACCGGCGGCGATCTGGGCCAATTTATTTTATATGCCTCGCTGGTGGCCGGCTCCATCGGTGCGCTTTCCGAAGTGCTGGGCGACTCCCAGCGCGCCGCCGGCGCAACCGAACGCCTGCTGCATTTGATCTCGGCCAAATCGCCGGTGCAATCGCCGCTGCTGCCCGATGGGCTGCCGCCGCGCACCGCCAACGGCGCCGCCCTGGCATTGCGCAATATCGAATTCAACTATCCATCCCGGCCCGACACCGCCGCACTGCACGGCCTGTCGCTGGACGTCGCGCCCGGCGAAACGGTCGCCATCGTCGGCCCGTCGGGCGCCGGCAAAACCACCTTATTCCAATTGCTGCTGCGCTTCTACGATCCGCAGCAGGGCAGCATCCTGCTCGACGGCGTCGATATCAAATATCTGGATCTGCATACCCTGCGCAACGCCATCGGCATCGTGCCGCAGGATACGGTGATCTTTTCTGAAAATGCGATGGAAAACATTCGCTACGGCCGGGTCGGCGCCAGCGACGAAGAAGTAATTGCAGCGGCCAAGATGGCGGCGGCCGACGAATTCATCACGCGCCTGCCGCAAGGCTACCAATGCTTCCTCGGCGAACGCGGCGTGCGCTTGTCGGGCGGCCAGCGCCAGCGCATCGCAATCGCGCGCGCGCTGCTGAAAAATCCACCGTTGCTGCTGCTGGACGAAGCCACCAGCGCACTGGATGCGGAATCCGAACGCGCCGTGCAAGGCGCGCTGGAAGCGGCCATGATCGGCCGCACCACGCTGGTTATCGCGCACCGGTTGGCGACGGTGCAGCGCGCCAGCCGTATCATCGTGCTGGAACATGGCCATATTGTAGAAACCGGCACCCATGCATCCCTGATCGCCGCCGGCGGTCTGTATGCCAGCCTGGCAGCACTGCAATTCAACTCCGAGGTCTGACATGAACAAAAACGACGCCATCAAGATGGTCAACCAATCCGGCAAAGGCTATGTGCTCACAGAGCGCAACACCTTCTTTGCCGCAGTGGTTGCCAAGGAAGGCGACGAAGGCTGGTGGCTGAATATTCCTCTGTCGGCTTTCGGCAAGGACATTCACATTGTGCTGTCCAGCGAGAAAGCCAAGCTGTTTCATCATCTGATGATCAAGGGCCGCTCGCTGCTGAGCCCGGCGATGAAATTCCGCTGCAAGGATCAGGTCGCCGATATTTTTATTTCAGCCGCCAGTCCGAAGCGCCTGGTCGATCAGGTCAACGGCGGCAGCAAGCATAATTTCAGCAAACACACCGTCGGCGAATATCGGTTTTAAACATTCTCTACAGGCCGCTCACCATGCGTCAATACCTCGACTTCATGCGCCATGTACAAGAACATGGCACACCAAAAACCGATCGCACCGGCACCGGCACGCTGTCGGTGTTCGGTTATCAGATGCGCTTTAATCTGCAGGACGGTTTTCCGCTGTTGACGACCAAGAAGCTGCACATCAAATCCATCGTCCATGAATTGATCTGGTTTCTGGCCGGCTCTACCAATATCGCGTACCTGAAAGAAAACGGCGTCAAGATTTGGGACGAATGGGCTGACCCGGAAGGCAATCTGGGACCGATCTACGGTTATCAATGGCGTTCATGGCCGACACCGGACGGCGGCCATATCGATCAGATTTCGCAAGTTCTGGAGCAGATCAAGAACAATCCCGATTCGCGCCGCATGATCGTTTCGGCCTGGAACGTTGCCGACATTCCACAGATGAAATTGCCGCCCTGCCACGCGCTGTTTCAGTTTTACGTGGCCGACGGCAAGTTGTCCTGCCAGTTATATCAACGCAGCGCCGATATCTTCCTCGGCGTGCCGTTCAATATCGCCTCATACGCATTGCTGACGCACATGATGGCGCAACAGGCGGGATTGGAAGTCGGGGATTTTGTCTGGACCGGCGGCGATTGCCATTTGTATTCGAACCATCTGGAGCAAGTGCGCGAGCAACTGTCACGCGCGCCGGGACCGTTGCCGAAGCTGAATATCCTGCGCAAGCCGGATTCGCTGTTCGACTATAAATTCGAGGATTTCGAGATCGTCGGATATGAAGCGCAGCCGCATATCAAGGCGCCGGTGGCGGTTTAGCACACTAGTTGTATTGCTGACAGGCGGGCGTTTTGGAAGTGTTTCCTGACGCTATACTTCGCGCTCCCCAGACAAGCAGCGAAGCGAATCAATGCCCTTGCACAATTCAAACAAAGCAACTTTCTTTGCCCTTTTATGTGTCGCTTCATGGAGCCTGATCGCAGTCGTTTCCAAGGTCGGCACCTCGGATATCTCTCCGCTGCAATTGCTGTTCCTGTCCAACGTACTATCCGCGATCGTGCTTGGCTGCCTTGTATTTTTCCTTCGAAGCGACATTAAAAACTGTCTCGGGCAAATAAAAAATAATGCGATTCAAACATCGTATCTCGGATTTTTCGGCTGCTTCCTTTATTACCTCTGCCTTTACTACGGTTATTCAAAATCAAACGCGGTCACCGTTCTGGTAGTGCAGTATCTCTGGCCAATCCTGGCCGTCTTGCTTTCCTCATTTATTCTCCGAGAAAAGAGAACGAACAAAACGATCTTCAGTGTATTGCTTGGCTTCACGGGCGTGGTCATCGTCGCCAGCAAGGGAGAAGCCACTGCGGCCAATTTTGGAAACCTCTCCGTATTGGCAGTGGTTTTTATCGGTTCTCTGTCTTTCGCGCTTTTTTCCGTGCTATCCAAAAAATTGAAATGCCACGCGTTAATAGCGGCATTTCTGTTTTTTGCATGGGCGTCATTATTTTCCCTGATCGCAGTGTTGCTCGACGGTGGAATCAAATTTCCGTCATCGACACAGGCATGGCTGGGGCTTTTGGTTAATGGAATGATCGTGAATGGGATATCGTATTTCTGGTGGCTGCGGGCATTGCAGTTAGGGCAGGTATCCCGCATCGCACCCTTGGTATTTTTGACACCGATATTGGCGTGCATTTGGCTGGTTCTTCTTCTGGACGAACCATTTTTTCCAAGCTACGTCATTGGTCTTACTTTGTGCGTGATCGCGGGACTCGTGGCTGCTACGGGCTCCGGAAAGAGCAGCCCTTCCGCTGCACCCGCCTAACATTCGCAATTGCAATATGTTGGCAATCCAACCAAATAAGCGACTTTCCGCTTCCAGGCTGCGATAGACAGTTCTGGTGCAATCGGTTCTCCGGAATTCGAGCGCTCAGGTACTGATGCTATCGGCGCGGCCGCCGGATCCTCCATCCGGCCATTGCTCCGCGCTTTATAAAAAATTACCGCCGCCTGTTCGACTTCAGCGCATTTCAAGTGGCATTGCTGTTTCAGACTTTCGATTTAGCGTAATGCTTTTACCAATTAAAATCAGACGTTGACCTGTGAATTACCGGCAGCTCTAACAGTAACGACGCCCTAATTAAAAGAAGACTATTTCCACTCGCTGCACAATTCACCTCAATAGGAGTACTAATGAATCAGCTTACGCAAATAAACGTAGATCAATTGCTCGCCTTTGCTCAACAATTCGATAGGGCCTCAAATAATACGTCCATTGAATCAAGTATGTCTCTTGATCAGGATGAACTACTAGAAATATTTCATACATACAATGCTCGGGATTTCTATACAAAAAACCCAAAACTTTATGCCGGCACCACTAAGTGCTGTGCAACAGGGACATGTATATCTCCAAACGTATTTCACTAGTCATAGAAACTAGCTTCATCAATCCCTTGAATTTTTAAAACAAATTCAAGGGCTAGACTCCCCTTCCCAGACGACATTTTTCGGTTCCAGATGAAGGCAAGAGCATCAATATCGCATTACTAAGAAAATTAAATGAGATTCTTGTGCGACAAATTCTAATTACATATGACGATATTCAAATAACAGCTGAAAATTTAGCAGGTTTGCTAGAACAGGTCGGATTTGGCTCTGCAT
>DASYCG010000049.1:0-4748 GCA_036500325.1 Herbaspirillum sp.
TCATCCAGATAGTCGATTCCTACATTCGCTGGTATAACGAAAAGCGTATCAAGATTTCCCTTGGCTCACTCAGCCCCCGAGAATATCGAGAGAGCCTCGGCATTACGGCATAAACCAGTCCAAGTTTTACGCCGCACCCCCATTTTTAGCGCAAATCAACAATCTGTTTTCATGTTTTTCCTGAATGCATACGATTTCATACTCTCTCCTGAAATAGTGACGACGGCATAAATTTACCGACATGCAATTTCATTTGAATAGTCGACTTCGAACAAGCTTGCAAATGCTGATTTCTCGATCAGATAACGATGAAGTCCGAATAAGAAAAACCGCCATTGTTAGCTCGGGTCAGACTGCAAAACAGTTTCGTAGTCTTGACCGCCGTAAAACACGCCAATGATGGATACCAGATCCGAGTCCACCGCGAAAGCGATCACCGTCCGCGTTTTGTAGTTTGTGATACGTAAGCCAGGACGAACGTCATCGCGACAGGTGCCGCGATGCGGGAAGTCCTGCAAGCTTTCACAATACGTGACAATTGCATTGGTATACCGTTGAGCGATTTCTTGCGAAGCGGCGACCGCGATGTGGCGATAGAGCGCCGCAAGTTGTTCCTGTGCTTCTGGTGTGAAAATGACGGCATACTGCATTACGTCTTTGCACGGAACTTTTTGTGTTCGGCCGCGAGTGTCGCTCGTACTTGATCAACGCTAACAGCGCGTGCCGGGTCAGCTTTCAGAGCGTCATAGGCCGGCCCCACTTCTTGTCGTAGCCAATTATCCATAGCACGATCACGGGCCATCAAGGCACGTAACCCATCCCGGATTACTTCGCTTTCGCTGGCGTACTCACCCGCAGCGACTTTAGTTCTAATAACGTCCGCCATCTCATTCGGTAGAGTGATGCTGAATTGCTGGGTTGTGCGCACAATAACCTCGCAGGGATTAAATAGGATTTAATCCTACCCTATCTATGGCTTTCGCGCCAGCCGTGTATTCTTACCTTCGGGCATAGATGAAATAGCCATCTAGAAGGCATGGTTTTCAGTACCAGAAAACTCATCTCACGAACTTAAATAAAAAATCTCACTTACTTAGTGTGAAAAGATGAAATATTGGCACTAAAAATCTCATTAACTTAGTGCATTCACAGGTGTGAAACTGTGAAGTAAATGAGAATTTGCTAGGCGCCGACCCCATCACTGCGGCGCTCTGCTTGATCTCGTTGATGGTCGCAATCAGATTGCGCTGCATGCGCCCAATGCATTCACCAGTTGCCCGGCCTCGTCGCCTGCGCCACCCTCGATGTTGGTGGTCAGGTCACCGGCGGCAATCGTGTTGGCGCTTAGCGGCGCAATGATTGAGCGCCGGATAAACCAGGTAAAAAATCCGCCCAGCAACAAGGTGATTACACCCATTGCGATCATGCCGGCCCGGGCTAGCTGGAAGCTCTCGCGCGATGCGCTGTCGGCAATCGCCATTTCTTTCTGCTGGAACGACGCCAGTGCGGCGAGGCTCTCGGCCCACTGCGCATAGACCGGCGCAAACTCGCTCTTCAGCATCTTGCTCGCATCGAAATAATTGTTGGTGCCCACCGCGGTGCTCATGCGTTAAATGCATTAGACAAATTCGAAAATCAATCGGCCAAAGCGCCGCACACCAAAAAACTTATCACAAGGCAACTTTTCAAAAATACCGCTGTCATCTGTCTTCCTACATTGAGCGAAATTCGTCCTCAAGCCGCTCCCCAAGGAATAACAATGACATTTTTGGTAATTTCGGCACACGACTACCGCTCCCACAGGAAAGCCGGCATCCACTTCGTTGCGGCGGAGCTTGCCAAGCTGAGGCCGACGCGTTTTTTCTCGTGTCAGTACAGCTTGCTGTCCCAGTTGAAATCCGATCCGCGGGCCTCGCTGCTGCCATTGGCAAATAAGAAAACGACATTCAACGGCGTCGAATGCTATCTGTGGAAAACCGTGATTCACCCGTTTAATGTGCGCAAGTTTTATTTGCGTCCGTTCGAGAATTTTCTGTTCAGGCGCTATGTCGGCCATCCCAGTCCGGTCTTGATCTCTTGGATCGAAGAAGCCGAGACCGTGTTTTTCGAGAGCGGCATTGCGCCTATTTTCTTCGATCTTGTCAGGCGGCTGAACCCGCGCGCCAAGACGATCTATGTCGCCTCCGACGATCTGGCGACCATTAATACCGCTGCTTACGTGCAAAGCACTTTCAAGCGAGTGGCCGCCGAAATGACGGCGCTTTGCCTGAAGTCGCGCTTTATGGCCGATGGCATGCCGCAATCGGACAATCGCTATGTGATCCCGCACGGATTCGACTTTTCGGTGGCCGAACACGCCGACCCGTCGCCTTATCCGGGCGGCATCAATGCGGTATCGGTGGGATCGATGCTGTTCGATCCGGAATTTTTCGTCGCGGCTTCGCGGCGTTTTCCCAACATCGTTTTTCATATCATCGGTTCCGGCACCGGACGGCACGCGGGCTATGGCGACAACGTTAAAGTCTACGATGAAATGCCGCACCGATTAACGCTGCCGTACATCAAACATGCCAGCATCGGCATTGCCCCTTACGGTTCGCCAAACCTGCCGCGCTATTTGTCGGATACCTCGTTGAAGTTGATTCAATACGATTTCTTCAAGTTGCCTGCGGTTTGTCCAAGCGGGATCGTCGGCGATTACGCGACCCGCTTCGGCTACGAGCAGGGGAACGCGGAATCGATCGTTGCCGCCATCGAAGCTGCGATCGCCGCACCGCGCATTTCGTCCAGAAAACCGCTGCAGTGGTCGCAAGTGGTGGAGAGGATGTTGAATCCAAAACTATTCGATGACATTCGCCTGCCTGCGGCTTAGTTGCTCCTGGTTGCTCTTAATTGCTCTTCCCCACTCCCTTCTCATTATTCGATTCTGCTCTTATCTATTTCCCATTTTCGACTATACGAAAATCTGATTTCGTAGCCTATCCTTTGCCCCAATCATTTCTGCCAGCATTCGACGCTAGATTAAAACGCTAGTCTTGCCCCCGTAATTGCCGATCGGCGATTTGATTATTTATCAAAGGAGCAAGCAGCATGAAGAAGATCCTCATCGCCGCCGCATGCATGAGCATGATCGGCAGCGTCCAGGCGCAATCCAACGTCACGGTCTACGGTGTAGTAGATCAATATATCGATTTCAGCAAAGCCGGATCGAACCATGGCGGGCGCATCCAAAGCGGTGGCCTGGAGGGTTCACGGTTCGGTTTCAGAGGTTCGGAAGATCTCGGCGGCGGCATGAAAGCGCTGTTCGTATTGGAGGGCGGTTTTAATGCCGACGACGGCACATCGGGTCAGGGTGCGCTGTTCGGACGCCAATCCTATGTCGGCCTGGGCGGCAAATTTGGTCAAGCGACCGTGGGACGTCAGTACTCCACTTATTACGATACCTTGGTCAATTACGGTCTGGGCGGTGGACTGGCATGGGGTAACGCCACTGAATATTTCAACGACATGTCGTCGCTGCGCATCAATAATTCCATCAAATACGAAAGCCCGAATTTTGGCGGACTGGTCCTCAAGGGTTTATACGGAATGGGCGAGAGCACGGCGCCTGGCGCGCGCTCGGTGGGCAATGTCGGCAGTCTTGGCGGGCAATACGAGCACGGTCCTTTTTCGCTCGGCATGTCTTATACGCAACGGGAGTCGCAGCCCAACAATCAGGAGCGCTGGACGGCTTTCGGAACGGCGTACGATTTCGGTCCGATCAAAACGGCCTTCCTGGCATCGGATGTGCGAGATGACGTCGGCTTGAATCGCAGTAACACTTATGAAGTCAGCGCCACAATCCCATTGACCAACGCCTCATTGCTGTTGGATATCGGCCGCTATCGCAACCGTGCACTAGCTAACGCCAATGCAAGTTCGTATAGCCTGCGTTACGACTACTATCTATCGAAACGCACAATCTTGTACGGTGGCCTGGCTTACATTCGTTCCGACCGCAATGCCGTCGGTCCTAATGATGCGACCAAAGGCTTCGGCATTGAGGGTTCCACCGGTGCGGGGCTTAGGGGCGCGCCCGGCGACAGCTCTCACGCAATAATTGCCGGTATCCGTCACGCTTTCTGACCGGCCCGGAAATGCTGACTCGTTCTGACTTCGGAATGCGAAGCCGGAATTCTAGCTACCGCGGGTATCGGGCCGGCTTCGGCCGGCCTGATTAACAGGACCGGCCTACAACACCATCTTGACCATCGGATGGGTGGACAATTCTCGATACAGATTGTCCAGTTGCTCACGATTAACAGCCACCACCGTCACTGTCAGGCCCAGATAATTACCTTTTGCGGATGGGCGTTTTTCCAGTTTTCCAACGTGAAAACTCGGATCGTGCCGCAGCACCAGATCGATAATGGTCTGCTCGAAATCGTCGTGCATCGGCCCCATGATCTTGATCGGAAAATCGCTGGGATATTCGATCAGGCTCTGTTCCGGCGGGATTTCGGGAAAGGAAGGAGGAGTATCAGACATGGCGGCGATCCGGTGGCGGCATTGGAAAAATTGCCGATCGGCGATGGAACGCCGATCGACGCCGCTATTTTACGCCGGATCGCGCCGGGCCTGCGTTCTCGGGCCGCTAAGCCATTGCCGGCTGCGCGCTCTTGGCATTCTGATACGCGGCATACAATGCGGCGAAAATCGGTCCCGGCGATCCGGTGCCTATGGTTTTTCCGTCCAGCGTCACCACCGGC
>DASYCG010000050.1:0-27845 GCA_036500325.1 Herbaspirillum sp.
AAATACCGTGCATCAGCATTTCAATGCGGATCCGGAGCGGCCGGTGCGTTTGATCTCGGCGATCAACCGTATTTATCAAAAATTCGGTCTGAACGATATCGAGCAATTGGAAGATGCGCCGGAATACAAGCCGGGCATCACGTTGACGGCTGAAATGGTGGCTGATTATATGAAGCCGAAAGTCAAAGCTTAAGATTGCACGTTGTAGCTTTTGTAAAATCCGATCGCCCTGCTTCGGTGCGGGGCGGTCGGAAGTCGTATCGAAAAAATTGTACGGCAAAGCTTGTATCGCAAAGGTGTACCGAAGTACATGCGTTGACACAGAAATAAAAAATTAATCCGTCAAGCAGCGAAGTAAAGCAAGGCAGCCGAAGATCGGCTGAGGGGCACAAACAAAATGAATCATGATCGCCATGCTGCCGGCCTGCCGGCTTGCGTAGGCAAGTGCGCGGTCATCGCTAGTTCAAATTAAAATATCAGGAGAGCTTATGAGCAGCGTTGCCATTGCCGCCGATACGGCGGCTACCAATTCACCACCCAGAAAATCGTTTCGCGAAGTGTGGGTCATTGCCATCGGCCACGGACTGACGCACTGGTATCCCTCCACCTTTTATCTGCTGCTGCCGCTGATCGGCAAAGAGCTGGGACTCGACTACAGCCAGATCGGCCTGATCATGAGCTGCCAATATATTGCAGGCGCGATCTCGAATGTGCCGGGCGGCATGCTGGTCGATACGGTCGGTAAAAAGGGTCTGTTGATGGCCTTGTCGCTGTTTTGGGTCGGCTTTCCTTATTTGCTGATGAGCTTTACGCATAGCTACATCATGCTGCTGTTTTGCGTGGCAATGGTCGGCGTCGGCAACAATTTGTGGCATCCGACTGCGATCCCGATGCTGGCGCAGCGTTTTCCGGAGCGCAAGGGATTGGTGCTGTCGCTGCACGGCATGGGCGGTAATGCCGGCGACGCGCTCGCGCCGCTGGCGATCGGCGCCTTGCTGGCGACTTTCAGCTGGCGTCAGATCGTTGTGATGAACGCCATTCCCGGCGCCATCATGTCGATTCTGATTCTGGTGTCGGTCGGCATGCTGACGTTCGGCCGCAAGAAAAAGCAGGCGGTGGAAGCCGAGATCGTCGAAGAAGGTCAAAAGGTCGGCGAATATGCGCACGGGTTGCGCGCGCTGCTGCGCAACAAGGTGTTGATCATGCTGGCGGTCGGTTCGGCATTCCGCTCGATGACCCAAACCACGCTGCTGACCTTTTTGCCGGTCTTCCTGGCGTATGAAATGGCTTATTCGCCGATCTGGGTCGGCAGTTGCATGTTCATGTTGCAGGCCGCGGGATTTGCGGCATCGCCGATAGCCGGCTATCTATCGGACAGCATGGGCCGCCGCCGCATCATCATGAGCAGCATGATCATGACTGCCGTGGTGCTGGTCTTCATGGCCGTGGCAGGGCGTTCGCACGCGTTTGTGCTGTTTATCGCGATGCTGGGCTTTTTCCTGTATGCGGTGCGTCCGGTGCTGCAGGCATGGTTGCTGGAAGCCACGCCGAAGAACATGGGCGGCACCAGCATCGGCGTGCTGTTCGGCATGCAGGCGCTGGGTTCGGCAATAGGGCCGATCGTCGGCGGCGTGGCAGCGGATCGCTGGGGCCTGATGAGCACCTTTTACTTCCTGGCCGGCACCATTGTGGTGGCCAATCTGTTCGTCTTCTTCGTGCCGGTGCCGGAGAACGAAAAGAAGGTCGCGAAGATATAGTTTTAGATGTGCCGCTCCGGCGATCGATCTTTAAGCGATCGCCAGAGCCGGTTGATTCGGGTCGATAAAGACTTTGCCGTCCGCCATATGCACGGCATAAGTACGCAGCGGAATCATGCAGGGCGGCGTTACCACTTCGCCGGTACGGATATTGAATGCGCCGTTGTGAAAATCGCATTCGATCACATCGCCTTCGATGTAGCCTTCCGACAACGAACCTGGGCCATGCGTACAAGCATCGTCTGTGACGAAAAATTTCCCATCCAGATTGAACACAGCCAGGCACAAGCCGCCTTTTTCGACCTTGGCCGCGGCGTTGACATCCACATCGGCGCCGGCGCAAAGCTCCAGCAAGTCGGTCGCGGCAGGGGTATTATCACTATCTATCGGCTTGTTCATCGGGTGAATTCACGGTTAAAAAATAAGCTGTGTAATTTACATCAAAAGTTGCTAAAAAGGTCAGTTTTTACCGTCGGGAAAACCGTCCAGCATTGACAGAGAAATGGGTCTGATGATATCTTATCCTGACTTTTAGGAACGTTGTTCCGTATAAAAGAACAAGAATTCCGTGTCGGCCACCACTGATTTGACAGGCCGCGCATCCAAGATTTGATTGACGAAGAAGCTCTTTTGAGGAATTTGAAATGACCAAACGCGAACAAAACGAACTGTTGACACAGACCGGTCCAGGCACCCCGATGGGCGATCTGTTCCGCCGCTACTGGATACCGGCAATCATGTCGTCCGAACTGCCTGAGAACGACTGCCCACCGGTGCGCGTGAAGCTGTTGTCGGAACGTCTGATTGCGTTTCGCGATACCGACGGCAAGCTGGGTCTGATCGACGAGTTCTGCGCCCACCGCGGCGTTTCGCTGTGGTTCGGCCGCAACGAAGAAAGCGGTCTGCGCTGCCCCTACCACGGCTGGAAATACGACACCACCGGCCAATGCGTCGATGTACCGTCGGAATCGGCTGAGAGCGGCTACTGCAAGAAAATCAAACTGACCTCCTATCCGCTGATCGAGCGCGGCGGCATCCTGTGGACTTACATGGGCCCACCGGAACTGCAACCTGCAGAGCCGGAATATGAATTCGCAATGGTCGGTCCTAAGCGCAGCTATGTTTCCAAGCGTCATCAGGAATGCAATTACCTGCAAGCCATGGAAGGCGGCATCGATTCCAGCCACGTATCGTTCCTGCATAGCGGTGCTTTGGAACACGATCCGTTGTTCAAGGGCGCCAAGGGCAATCAATATAATCTGCAGGATTTCCAGGTCAAATTCGAAGTCGTCGAATCCGAAGGCGGTCTGCTGATCGGCGCGCGCCGCAATGCGGAAAACGGCAATTATTACTGGCGCATCACTCAATGGGTCATGCCTTGCTTCACGGCGATTCCTCCGCGCGGCGACCATCCTATCCACGGTCACTTCTGGATTCCAATCGACGACAACAGCTGCTGGTCGTGGAGCTACGATTACCACCCGGCCCGCGATCTGTCTGCGACGGAAGTGCAGGCGATGGAAGACGGCCACGGTATTCACGTCAAACTGATTCCGGGCACCTTTATCCCAGTGCAAAACAGCAGCAACGATTACCTGATGGACCGCGCTGCGCAAAAGGCGAAAGTCACCTTCAGCGGCATTTCCGGCATTGCGATCCAGGATTCGTCCCTGCAAGAAAGCATGGGCCCGATCGCGGACCGCAGCAAAGAGAATCTGGTGTCGACCGATAACGGCATCATCATGGCGCGTCACCGTCTGCGCAAGGCTGTTCAAGCCCTGCAAAAAGGCATCGCGCCTCCAGGCATCGATCCAGTGACACATCGCGTGCGTTCCGCATCGCTGGTGCTGCCGCCTGATGTCGCATTCAAGGACGCCGCCAAGGACGCACTGATTGCGCACGAGGGCCAGCCTCTGACCTCGGTTTAAGCAGGATAGCAAGCTCTCTGCCTGACTAGAAAATCGCCGCCCGCGCCAGTTACGGCCCGGCGGCGATTTTATTTTAAAGCGGCCTTTGCGCCGGATAATTTACGGAGATAGCCAGAATGGCCCAGCAAAAATTGAAGACGGCGTTCCAGACCCTGGGACACACGCAAGCGCTCAAGGACGGCACGCTCAAGCCGCAGAGTTTTGAATTCGAATTCGAAGAAGTGCCGGCCATCATCCAGGCTTTCCGCCGCATGGTGCGCGGTTACGAATTCGACATCAGCGAAATGGCGATCACCACCTACATGTGCGCCCGCGCCGCCGGCAAGCGCATTACGGCATTGCCGATATTCCTGGTGCGCGCCTTTCATCACGGCGCAATTCTGCACAACATCAACGTCGGCATCCAAAGCCCTAAAGACCTGGAAGGCAAGAAGGTTGCGGTGAACCGCGGTTATACCGTGACCACCGGCGTTTGGGCGCGCGGCGTGCTGCAGCACGAACACGGCGTCGACCTGAACAAGATCAACTGGATTCTGTCGGGCGACGAACACGTTGCGGAATACAAGGCGCCGGCCAATGTGCAGCCGGTCGAAAAAGGCCGCAATCTGGAAGAGATGCTGATCGCCGGCGAAGTGGTCGCGGCAACCGGCATGACAATCGATAATCCGATCATCAAGCCTTTGATCCCGCAAGCCAGGGAAGCCGGTTTCGCGGCGTTGAAAGCGACCGGCTACTACCCGATCAACCACACGCTGGTGGTGCGCGACGAACTGCTGGAAGCCCAGCCGGGTTTGGCCAAAGAGCTTTTCATGCTGTTTGCCGAGGCCAAGAAGCCGTATATCGAACGCTTGAAAAACAAGACGATCGCCCAGCCCACGCCAGCCGATCAGACTTATGCGCGCGTGATGGAAATCACCGGCGGCGATCCATTGCCATACGGTATCGAGCCGAACCGCAAGATGCTCGAAATGGTGATTCGCCTGGCCGGCGAACAAGGCATCATCAAGCAGCCGTTTACCGTGGAAGAACTGTTTGCGGCAGGAACCCACGATCTGGTGGCCTAAGTCAGGATGCGCCGCGTTTAGCGTCGTGTCCGTCTATAATACTGGCGCAACGAGGCGTCGAACCCATCGGGGCAAAAGCCGATAAAAAAACGATCCGGCCGGTTTGCAGATAAGCCGGTAACAATTGATCTTTCAGGAGACATACACACATGAATCAATTCAGATTAATAGGGCGCTGCATTGGCCTTTGCCTGGCATTCGCCACCTTGTCGGCCGGTATTGCCGCACACGCCGCGGATATGATCCCGGTGCGGGTAGGCCTGGCCAACGCCAGCAGCGACGTCGGCTTCTTCATCGCCGACAAGAAGGGCTATTTCAAACAGGAAGGCCTGGCGGTCAGCTTTATTAATTTCGACTCCGGCGCCAAGATGGTTGCGCCGCTGGGTGCAGGTCAAATCGAAGTCGGCGCCGGTTCGGTCTCGGTCGGTCTCTATAACGCCGTAACGCGCGGCATTGAAATCAAGATTGTTGCCGACAAGGGATCGACACCGCCGGGCTATGGCTATCAGCCGTTGCTGGTGCGTAAAGATCTGGTCGATAGCGGCCGCTATAAATCGCTCAAGGATCTGAAGGGCATGAAGATTGCCGGCAGCGCGCCTGGCAGCGGTTCGACATCGACGCTGAACGAAGCATTGAAAAAGGGCGGTCTTAAAACGTCCGACGTGGAACGTGTCTTCCTGGCCTTCCCGCAACACGTGCTGGCGCTGCAGAACAAGGCAGTCGACGCGGCCCTGACTACCGAGCCTTCGGCGACCAAGGCAGTCCAGAGCGGCGCGGCCGTGCGCATCATGGGCGACGACGTGATTTATCCGAACCATCAATTGGCGGTAGTGTTGTATTCGGGCAGCTTCATCAAAAACAATCCGGATGCGGCCAAGCGTTTCATGCGTGCTTATTTGCATGCCGTGCGCGACTATAACGACGCGTTGAAAGACGGCAAGCTGGCCGGCCCGAACGCCGACGAAGTGATTTCGATTCTGACCGAATACACCAACGTCAAGGATCCTGCGGTTTATCGCGTCATCAGCGTTCAGGGGTGTAATCCCAATGGCGCGGTGGACGCGGCTAGCCTGAGGAACGATCTGGTTTTCTTCAAGAGCGAAGGACTGGTGAAGGGCGATGTGACGGCCGATCAAGTGATCGACAATTCTTTCGCCGCGGCCGCGGTGAAAGAACTCGGGCCGTACAAGAAGAAGAAATAACCTTATGCAAACTACTTTGAATACATCGAACGCCGGGAACGCACTGCATGCATCGGATGCAGTGCCCAAGATCCGGCTGCAAAACCTGACCAAAAGTTTTTCGACGGCCGGGGGCATCGTCACGGCGCTCGATAACGTTTCGCTGGATATTCCGGCCGGCTGTTTCTTCATGATCGTCGGTCCCAGCGGCTGCGGAAAAACAACGTTGCTGCGCATTCTGGCGGGCCTCGAAGCGCCGACTTCCGGCAGTGTCGAAGTCAGCGCGCCGGCCGCCAACCGTCCGGCCAACTCGATGGTCTTCCAGGGCGATTCGCTATTTCCGTGGATGACCGTTTATGAAAACGCTGCCTATGGCCTGACGTTGCGCAAACGGCCGAAAGGTGAAATCGCCGATGTCGTCGGACACTACCTGAACCGCACCGGCATGACCAAGTTTGCCAAAGCCTATCCGCATCAGTTGTCGGGCGGGATGCGGCAGCGGGTGTCGATTGCGCGCGCGTTCGCCAACGATCCGGACATCCTGCTGATGGATGAACCGTTCTCGGCGCTCGACGAGCAGAACAAGCTGTTGTTGCAGGAAGAGCTGTTGCGCATCTGGGAAGAAACCCGCAAGACCGTGCTGTTCATCACGCATAGCGTGGATGAAGCGGTGACGCTGGGCGATCGGATCATGATCATGACCGCACAACCCGGGCGTACCAAGCAGATCATCGACGTGCCGTTCGAACGGCCGCGTGAAGTGTTGGCGCTGCGCGCAAGACCTGCGTACGGCGAACTGGTGTATTCCATCTGGGGCCAATTGCGCGACGAAGTACAGACCGCCCGCACCCAAGATGAAAAGAGGAGTGTCAAAGCATGAGCGTAGCATCCGAAGGTCAATCAAAGCCTTTGCCGGAGGTGAAAGCCAAGAGCGGTGGGGGCTTCAAGCTCAGCGTGGGCAATCGGGATCGGCTGATCAGCGGCGCCTCGCCGATCGTCCTGCTGATCATCTGGGAAATTCTGGTGCGGATCGGTTTTCTCGACGCCAGATTTTTCCCGGCGCCTTCCAGCATATTCGAAACTTTGGTGGAATTGGTCCGCGACGGCAGCTTGTGGAGCAACACCTGGGCTACTTTGCAGCGCCTGTTCTGGGGCTTTTTCCTGGGCGGCATTCCCGGTTTGCTGCTGGGCATCGGAATGGGCTTGAATCGTCCGTTGCGGGCTTTTATCGATCCGCTGATTTCGACTACTTATCCGGTACCGAAAAGCGCGATCTTCCCGCTGATTCTGCTCATTTGCGGTTTGGGCGAGGCCTCCAAGATCGTGATGGTCGCTATCGGCGTGTTCTATCCGGTGCTGATCAATTCGACCATAGGCGTACTGGAAATCAACAAGATTTACCTGGATGTCGGCCGCAGTTTCAAAGCCAGCCGCTGGCAGACCTTCCGTACCATCGCCTTCCCGGGCGCGGTGCCGCACATCATGAGCGGCATCAAACTGGGTATCGGCCTGGGATTGATGCTGATCGCGATCGCTGAAATGATCGGCGCCAAAAGCGGCCTCGGCTACATGATCTGGAACGCGTGGGAAATCCTGTCGGTGGAAACCATGTACGTCGGCCTGATCGTGATTGCGTTGCTGGGCTTCATATTCTCGATGGTGTTGAATGAAGTCGAGCGGAAACTCGTGCCTTGGAAAAACTCACGTTGATATCAAGTTGGCAGCTAATTAACATTTAAGTTGTAGCTTAGGCAACAATCGAAAATGCCGTGCCTGCACATGCGAAAACATGCTGCGGCACGGCATTTTTTTCGCTCGGATTTCAGGAAACACTTCCAGTTCTTGCATGCGGAATAGCGTTTCGTATTTTTATTGCCCTTGACCGAATTTCCTCATAGAATGTTTTATCAAAACAAATCCGGCTAACCGGAGGGGTGTTTTCAACTCTGTGCCGCAGGTGCATGAAGTGGCGGCGCCCCAAAAAATCAGAGGAGACCCGCATGTCCACGCTTGCCCATCGTCATGGCATCTATCGTCCTTTCCGGACCGGCGGACATTCGTTCCAGGCGCTGCTTGCGTCTGTATCCGTATCTGCACCAGCGTCGGCGCCTGAGTGACTGCGGCCACGGTCGAGCGCGCGATGGACAGACGTATCCCCATAACGGTATTGACCGGCCGCCCCGGCGCCGGCAAGAGCACGCTGCTCAATCATATTTTGTCCGAGGATCACGGTCGCCGCTATGCCGTGATCGTCAACGCTTTCGGTGAAATCGGTATCGACAACGATCTGCTGATGCAGACCGACGAAGAATTGTTCGAGATGAATAACGGCTGCGTCTGCTGCACCGTACGCGGCGATCTGATCCGCACCTTGCATGGTTTGCTGACCGGTGGCGCCGAATTCGACGCAGTCATCATCGAAACGACCGGCATGGCGGCCCCGGCGCCGGTAGTGCAGACCTTTTTCGTCGATTACATTCTGGAGCAACGCACCCGGCTCGACTCGCTCACGACCTTGGTCGATGCGAAAGAAATGGCATTGCGGCTCAATAAAAGCGCGGAAGCTGCCGATAGCATCAATGAGACCGACGATCATGCTTCCATCGAACAGATCGCGTTTGCCGATCAGATCGTGCTCAATAAGGTAGAACAGATCGACGAGGCGGCCTTGTCGGCCATCGAGGCGCGGCTGCGGTGCATCAATCCGCTGGCGGCGATCCATCGGGCACGGCAGGCCGTAGTGGCGCTCGATAAGGTATTGGGGCGGGAGGCGTTCGATCTCACCGGGATTGCGTTGCCGATTTCTGACTTTCCGGCGCCCGGCGAATACATCGATGCCGGCGGAATGCAAACGATCTCTCTGCATTCGAGCCGGCCGATGGACGGCGAACTGATCGGCCGATGGCTAGAGGCTTTAGTGGCCGGCAAAGGCGCGGATATTCTGCGCGCCAAAGGCATTATCGACGTGAGCGGCGAGGAACGGCGGCTGGTGTTCCAGTCGGTGCATATGTTGTTGGAAGGGGGCTACCAGCAGGAATGGGAAGACGGCCACGCCGGACACCGCGGCAGCCGTCTTGTTTTTATCGGTCGGCATCTCGACCGGGCAATACTTCAGACCGATTTCGCATCTTGCGCGGCGGCTGGAACAGTCGGCATATCGGACAATGCATTAGCGTCTGCGGCTTAATAACAATATCGACAATGAGGACACCATGGAAACTATGAGCAGCGCCCGTATCGTCAGCGATCCACCGCACGGCATTGCGACAGTCAATCCGCAGCCGGGCCGTCTTAAGCTGTCAGGTCCGGGCAAGAGCAGCAAGAACGCCAATAAAAACGCCAAGGGAGCCAACAACAGCACGCGCGCGAAGATTCGCTCCAATTCGATGCGCGGCCCGATGCAGTGGTTTTACGATCTGAAAATCGCCAAGAAGCTGATGTGCGTCGTTGTGATGGTATTGGCGCTCAGCATTTTCCTGGGCCTGTTTTCGGTGGGCCAGCTTAACAAGGTGAACCAGGCCGCCGCCGAGATGAAGAATGTCTGGCTGCCGAGTTTGCGTAGCGTGCTGCATATCCGCGAGCAGTTATCGCGCCTGCGTGCGGTGGAATTGCAATACTCGGTCGTCAGCGCCGATGCCAATCTCGCTCCCTATAAAAAGGCCGTGACCGATCTGTTTGCGGATCTGAACAAAAGCGTGGATCAATACGGAAAACTGGTGACGGAGCCGGCCGAAAAAGCCGTGCTGGGGCGCTTCAAGGCCCAGCTCGGTCCGTACATGGATGAGCATAAGAAAATCTTTGCGGCGATCGATGCGCAAAGAGCCTGGGATGTTCCGGAAATGCTGAAAGGCGAAGCACTCAACGCGCCGCGCCTCAAGCTCACGGACATTGCCGAAGAGCTGATCAAGATCAATGAACAGGGCAGCACGCGCGCAGGCACTGTCGGCGACGGCATATACAATTCGGGCCGCCTCTGGATCTTCGGCATGCTGGCTGCAAGTGTGTTGATCGGCTGCGGCCTTGCGTTATGGATTGCGCGCATCGTTTCAAGCCCGCTGACATCGGCTGTGACCCTCTCGCGCAAAGTGGCAGCGGGCGATCTCACCGGCGAGGTTGAAGTACGCTCCCGGGACGAGACCGGTCAATTGATGCAGGCGCTGAAAGACATGAACAGCAGCCTGACGCATATCGTTACCGAGGTGCGCAGCGGCACCGACGCCATCGCTACCGCCTCCGGCGAAATCGCGTCCGGCAATATGGATTTGTCGACGCGTACCGAGCAGCAGGCCGGCGCGCTTGAGGAAACCGCTTCATCGATGGAAGAGATGACGCAGGCAGTCAAGAAGAGCGCCGACAGCGCAAATCAGGCCAATGCGTTTGCCGATTCGGCATCGCGCGTGGCGCTCAAGGGCAGCGCTGTGGTGTCCGAAGTGGTGGATACGATGGGGCTGATCAGCGAATCCGCCAAGCGGATCATGGACATCATCGGCGTGATCGACGGCATCGCATTCCAGACCAATATCCTGGCCTTGAATGCGGCGGTGGAAGCGGCCAGGGCCGGCGAACAGGGGCGCGGTTTTGCGGTTGTGGCGTCTGAAGTGCGCACCTTGGCGCAACGCAGCGCGACGGCCGCCAAGGAAATCAAAACCCTGATCGGCGATTCGGTGAACAACGTCGCGACCGGCACCAAGTTGGTCGGCCAGGCCGGCGTGACGATGACCGAGATGGTCGACGGCGTCAAGAAACTGGCGGACATCATGAGCGAGATCACCACCGCTACGCAAGGCCAGGCGGCCGGCATCGACCGGATCAATCAGGCTTTGCAGCAAATGGAAAACGTGACGCACCAGAATGCGGCCTTGGTGGAGCAAGGTGCCGCGGCTTCCGAAAGCATGCGCGAACAAGCCGAGAATCTATTGCGCTCGGTCAGCGTGTTCAAGATCAAGGACGGAGCCACAACGTTGACGTTGGGACGTTGATCCGGTAAAAGTACCGCAACAACCGGTGCTTTAAATGAAAATGCTGCTGCATTCCTAAGTGGGATGCAGCAGCATTTTATTTTGGGATATTAGGAATTGGCCTTTGGACAATCCGCGCCGGTAGCGAATGCGGGCTGATCGGGATCGATATAAATCTTGCCGTCGACGGCGTGTACGCAGTAGGTACGCAGTGGGATCATGCAAGGCGGTGTCACGACTTCGCCGGTACGGATATTGAATGCGCCGTTGTGGAAATCGCATTCGACGACATCGCCTTCAATATAACCTTCGGACAGCGAACCGGGGCCATGCGTGCAAAGATCGTCGGTCACGTAGAACTGATCGTCGATATTGAATACTGCCAATGACAAGCCGCCGTCGGTGTCGATTTTGATGGCGGCGCCCGGCGCCACGTCGGTGGTTGGGCAGAGTTCAAGCAGATGCAGCAAATGGAAATCTTTTGTGTCAGTCATGATTGAAGGCACACACGGTGCGCTGATAGTTGGTTGGATAAATAAAAGGCGGAAGCTGCTAAACCGGCATTGTAACGTTTCCGGTAACTTTCGTTGACGCAGGAATGGCGGAAATGATATCGTAAATCCGTTTAAAGGAACAGTATTCCATATACAAGAACATGCAAAGCGCAGCATGAGAACAACGCAAGAACGCACAAAATGTCTCGATACAGTTTCCCACGGTTCTTTAGAGGAGACCTGTAATGTCCCAAAAATCGAATGGCATCCTGATGCAGTCCGCATCGGCACTGCACTCGCGCAAGCAAAGGATGGTCTGATTGCTAGGCGCTCCTAAAAAAAGTCCGGCGCATATCCAGGCGCTGGAACAGATCGCCGAATGGACGCGTGCGCGCTTTTCATTGTCGCCGGATGTTGTGGTGCTGGTGTCCGAGATGGCTTGCAGTCAGCCCGGCTGCCCGCCGCTGGAGACGGTTGTTGTTTTTTGGGAAAATGAAAATCGCTACCAGTTCAAGTTCTTCAAAATAGCAGAGAAAGTAAGCGAAGATGATCTGCCTCCTTATTGGATGAAGCCTGGCCTCCTCGGAGGAGAATGGGGCGATTGTTGTTGATCGTGGCTTAAATTCCTGATTTAAATTTTTGAATTAAATTTATGGCTTAATTAATCGATACGGAGCGAGCTTTGACTTTATTACTGAATAATACCGATATCCAGCGCGTGCTGACGGCAGAGATGACTATCAATGCGCTGGAAGCTTCGTACAAACAGTTGATCGAAAAAGAGGCTGTCTGCCGGCCCCGCATCGATATGCGCATACCGACCAAAACGCCGGGCCGCTTTTATCAATGGGGCACGATGGAGGGCGGATCGACTTCAGGCTATTTCGCGATCCGCATGAAATCCGATGTGATGGAAGAGCATGAATATAACGGCGCGCGCACCGAAGAAAAATATTGCACGCGGCCGGGTTTGTTTTGTGGTTTGATTTTTCTGACATCAATCGAAAACGGCGAACCGCTGGCGATGATCAATGACGGTTATCTGCAGCATCTGCGCGTCGCCGCGGACGGCGCAATCGGCGCCAAAATCATGTCGCGCAAGAACGCCGAAGTGCTGGGCATGCTCGGTTCCGGCGGCATGGCGCGCTCGCATGTGGAATCTTTGCTGCGCGTGCGCGACATCAAACGGATTCAGGTCTACAGCCCGACCAAGGCCAATCGCGAAAGGTATGCGGCCGACATGCACGATCGCTACGGCATCGAAGTGGCGGTGATGGATAACCCGCGCGATGTGTATCGCGGCGCCGATATTCTGGCGGGATGCACCGATTCAGCCGTGCCGGTGGTGATGGGTGAATATCTGGAAGAAGGAACGCATGTCATCGCGGTCGGCGGCCGTCCGGACGATGCCGCCAAGGCACGCTTCGATCTCACCTTGCGATTAGGCACCGCGCCGGCGCCGGTAGGGCGGCCGGAACTCGGCACCGCCGATGAATATATCGGTTACATGGCGCGGCCGGATGCGCCGTTCTGGCAAAAGCGGCGGCTGGGAAAACGCGCGCCGCAAATCACCGGGCTGGGCAAGGATGTGATGCTGGCCGATATCTTGAGCGGCAAAACCGCGGGGCGCGAATCGGACAAGCAGATTACCTATTCGGAACGCGGCAACATTCAGGGCGCGCAATTTTATGCGGTGGCGGCGGTGGCGTATGAAGAAGCGCGCCGGCAGGGACTGGGGCATGAGATGCCTACCGAATGGTTCTTGCAGGATATTCGGGACTGAGCTCCTAATGCCGCTCAGCTCAGGGAATCCGCTTAGGCGGATTTTTTAGTTTACGGTGATTGCCTGTTCGATCACGATAGGGCGGGCTGTTGTACTCCGTTCGTGTCCCCCGGCGGCCTTCGGCCTCCTCCTCCTTTACCTCACTGCGCACAACAGCCCGCCCTATCGTGATCGAACAGGCACTTCGGCACCTCCACAACTACTCAGGAGGGCCGACGTTTTTTTATTTATTTGATCAAGCCGCGGCAGTAGTCCGTGCAAGAAAGTCCAGCAAACGCTCGGTCGTATTCTGCTCGCCCTGATCTTCCGGCGCGATATCCCAGTACTCGGATTTGGGCAGGCATTCCTGCAGATAGCGCGCCGCCGAAGTGGCGTGCGAGGCATCGCGGCCCGGCACGATCAGCGCCGGAATATCCATGCGCATCAGGTCTTCCGGTTCTGCGCCGGGCGCCGTATCGCGATCGATCAGCGTACGGCCCATTGCGGCGACGATCAGCTTGTACTTGTCGACATTCTGTTTAACGTACTCCGCCGCAAATACCGGATCGCTGCGCAATACCGAGGCCCACGGTCCGCCGCGAGGATCGGCGCCGAATGCCTTGCCGTCCTTGGCAACCAGTGCCGCTACCGCTTCCAGCCCGTTCTGATGCACGAAAGCCAGATGCTCGGCAAAACGCTGATGGCTGCTGAGGCGGTATTTCACGCCGCCGACCGGCCAGTACACCACCATGCTCATGGTGGCTTCCGGATACGTATCGGCGAAGGCCAGCACCGGACAGCATCCCATGCAGCCGCCCATGATGTGCGCGCGCTTGATGCCCAGATGATCGAGCAGGCCCTTGCCCTGCGCGACATAATCGGCCCAGCTCACATGCTCGACCCGGCCGCCCGACTGACCGCATTCGCGGCGATCGAACACGATGCATTTATATTTCTTGCTCAGATTCTCCAGCGGCTTGGTGCGCACATACACGCCCAGCGACGACCATTTTTCGATAGTGGCATCGAAGCCGCCCGGCGAAAACATCAGCAGCGGCGGACCGTCGCCAATGACTTCATAGCGGGTTGAAATACCGTTGATGATTGCGGTTGGCATACGTTTCCTCAGGCTGCAGGTTTGATTTTGATGCCGCCCTTGATCTGGCGGGAAGAACGCACGTCGTCGGCAAAAGCGTTGATCGAGTCGAGCGTGATCTTTGCGACATTGGCGTATGTTTCTGCGTTGGAATCGATCCAGCTTTCGGCGTAACCGATCGCGGCATGCGCCATGCGCACGCGGCCGTCGAGCCATGGACCGCCGCCGAGTCCGCCGATGACGGGCACCGTGGCAGCCTGGGTCACCGCGAGGCCGGCGACCGGGCCGGAATTGGTGAAATCGATCAGCGTGGCGCCGGCTTCTTCCAGCATCTTGGCCTGTGCGACCAGTTCAGCCGTCATTTCAGGCGGCATTTGCACATCGCCCTTCAACATCTGTGCGTAGTCGATGCCGTAATGCAGCGCGGTGTGCGGCGTAATGCCCATTTGCGCCCAGACCGGAATACCGGCGCGGGCGATGGCGCGCACGGCATCGGGAAAATCGACTGCACCGTCGACCTTGATGATGTCGACGCCGGCTTCCTTGACGAAGCGGATCGCAGCGCGCAGTGCGGCATCGGTGCCTTCCTGCAATGGGCCGTACGGGAAGTCGACGCTGACCAGCGCGCGCTTGACGCCGCGGCGCACGGCCTTGGCCACCACCATCATTTCGTCCATGGTGATTTCCAGCGGGTTCGGATGGCCCCACAGATTGATGCCGACGGTATCGCCGACCGAGACGATTTCGACACCGGCGCGATCGACGATTTTTGCGATTTGATAATCCCAGGCGACTACGCTGACGATCTTTTTGCCGTCGCGCTTCATTTGTTGCAGTGCAGGAATAGTGACTGCCTTATCGTTCGCTTGCATAATGTTCTCTCTCGTTCTTTCTCGTTTGACCGGACCTGCCGGTTCGTTGGGTATCCTTGCCGGCCGCTAACCGAATGGGCGAGCCGGAGCAGAGGAGCATAGCCGCCGGGCCGGTGCTTGGCAAGAAATATTGGACCGTCGTTCCGCATATGGAAACGCTGCGGGACGACGCAAAGCAATCTGAAAAACGCCATCGAAAAACCGCTTCCCCATTCGTAAAACCGGGCCGCCGGGAGCGCGCCGGGGGAGATTTCTATTGACACTCCAAGGGCCAGACGTTAAATTGACGAAGTATTACTATGTAGACCGCTATTCCGCATAGCGGAACATCATAAGTGCTTGGAAACTTGCCGGAATGCAGCTTTAAAACCGCCTGAAAAGCCCAAGATACAGCAATAGAGCAATAGCAAACGCCGAATAATTCGATGCGGCGTCCGGACCCGCCTAAAGTAGCAAATAGCAGGAAATACGGCGGCCGGATCCGCATCACCGCAGATAAAGACAATCCCTGATGATCATCGATACGCACTGCCACTACACAACGGAACCGCAGGCGTTGCAAGTATTTCGCGACAAGCAACTGGCCGGACTGGCCGACCCGGCGCGCAGGCCTGCTTCACTCGACCTCGGCATTACCGACGAACAACTGATCCAGAGCGTTCAGCCGCAGCTCAAGCTGCAACGCGAACGCGGCAGCGACCTCACCATCTTTTCGCCGCGCGCGGCCGGCATGGCGCATCACGTCGGGACCGAAGCGGTCAGCCAGCAATGGACCCGCATCAGTAATGACCTGATTCATCGGATCGCCACGCTGCTGCCGGATAATTTTGCCGCAGTCGGCCAACTGCCGCAGTTCCCCGGCGTCTCGCCCAAGAATTGCCTGGCGGAGCTGGACCGCCTGGTCAATGAGCTCGGCTTTGTCGGCGTCAATCTGAATCCGGACCCTTCGGGCGGCTACTGGACCGACCCGCCGCTGACCGATCGCTACTGGTATCCGATCTATGAAAAGCTGGTCGAAATGGATCTGCCGGCGATGATTCACGTCACCTCGTCCTGCAACCCGAATTTCCACCACACCGGTGCGCATTACATCAATGCCGACACCACCGCATTCATGCAATTGATCCAGGGCGACCTGTTCAAGGATTTCCCGACTTTGCGTTTCGTGATTCCGCACGGCGGCGGCGCGGTGCCTTTCCACTGGGGCCGTTATCGCGGCATGTGCCTCAGCATGAAAAAGGTCAACCTGCTGGACCACGTGATGAAGAACGTCAGTTTCGATACCTGCGTTTATCACTTGCCGGGCATCGAATTGCTGACCAAGGTTATTCCGATCGACAACATCCTGTTCGCTTCCGAACTGCTGGGCGCAGTGCCGGGCGTCGATCCCGAAACCGGTCATAACTTCGACGATACCAAGCGCTATATCGATCAGGTCACCAGCCTGAGCGAAGAAAGCCGCTACAAGATTTTCGAAGGCAATGCGCGCCGCATTTATCCGCGCCTGGATGCCATGCTGACCAAGCGCGGCCATCCGCCTAAACAGTTTGCTTGATTCTTGCCTATAACAACAAAGGACTTTTCATGAGTAATCCAATAGCCGATATCCGCCGCGATTTCGAACGCGTTTCGCCTGAGATCATTAAAAAGGCTTCCCAATTCGCTTCGTCGATTCTGGCCGACGTCGCCGGCCGCCGCGGCGCAATGCACGGCCGCATTCAGCCGCTGTCGCATTCTTTCCGGATGGCCGGCCCGGCGTTCACCATCGAAATCCGCCCAGGCGATAACCTGATGATCCATGCCGCCATGGCGATGGCCAAGCCCGGCGATATCCTGGTGATCGACGGCAAAGCCGACAGGACTTGCGCATTGATGGGTTCGATCATGATCCACGCCTGCCAGAAGATGGGCTTCGGCGGCGTGATCCTCGATGCATCGCACCGCGATACCGAAGAGTTGCTGGAAATGGGCTTCCCCGTGTATTCGGTCGGCGCCAATCCGAACGGTCCGACCAAGTACGTTCCAGGCCGCATCAACTGGCCGGTTTCCTGCGGCGATGTAGTCATCAATCCGGGCGATCTGATCGTCGGCGATGCCGATGGCGTGGTCGTGGTCGAGCGTGAAAAAGCGGAAGCCATGCTGGTGCTGGCGCAAGCCAAATTCAACGATGAGCAAACACGTTTGAAAGACATCGCTTCCGGCGCAGCGTTGCGTCCGAAATGGCTGGAAGGCGCGTTGCGCGCAGCCGGCGTGCTGGGCGAAGGCGAAGCGCTGTAATTTTGCGCCGCCTTTCATTTATTTTATTTAATTCAATACCCTATACATCACTGGAGAGTTATTTTGGAAAAAGTCAGAGCAGCAGTCAAGGTAGGCCCAAGCAAAATTGAAATGCAGGAATTCGACATGCCGGATATTCCGGAAGATGGCGATTCCGCGCTGATGAAAGTCGAAGTTGCCGGCATCTGCGGCACCGACGTCAAGATGTACAAGGAAGAGCTGAAGACCGGCGGCCCGGTGATCATGGGTCACGAAAACATCGGCATCATCGTCAAGGCCGGCAAGGAATTCACGGCACGCAAGGGTTTCAAGGTCGGCGATCGCGTTTTCGTCGAGCATTACGTTGCTTGCGGCAAATGCGAATGGTGCCATCAAGGCGAATATCGCCATTGCGAAAACACCGACTGGCGTTCGAACCCGGACGGCATTCGCTACGGCTATTCGACCTCCGACAAACCGCCGCACCTGTGGGGCGGTTTCTCCGAATACATGTATTTGCCATGGAATGCCGTCGTGCACAAAGTGCCGGACGGCATGACGCCTGAGCGCGCCGGCCTGGTGACGCCAATGGCTAACGGTATCGAATGGGCGCTGTTCGATTCCAAAGTCGGCTACAACTCGGTTGTGCTGATTCAAGGTCCCGGTCAACAAGGCCTGTCTCAAGTGGTGGCCTGCAAACAAGCCGGCGCCAAGCTGATCATCGTGACCGGCACCACCAAGGATGCAGCACGTTTCGAAGTCGCCAAGAAACTGGGCGCCGATTTCGTGATCGACGTACAGAAAGAAAATCCGCTGGAACGCATCATGGAAGTGACCGGCGGCTACGGCGTCGATGTCTCGCTGGATTGCACCGCCGGCGCGGGTACTGCAGCGATCCTGCTCGGCGTGGAAGCAATGAAGCGCAAGGGCGGCACATTGCTGATCCAGGGCGAAATGTCGGAATTCCCAAATTTCCCTATCGGCAAAGTCACCGTCAAGTACATCACCATCAAGAGCGCGCGCGGCCATAGCTACAAGGCTTGCGAACTGGCCTTGCAGCAATTGGCATCGACACGTTTCCCGCTCGACTTGCTGACCACGCACCGCTTCCGTCTGGATGAAACAGAAAAAGCGATCAAGGCAGTGACCGGCGAAGGCGAGATCAAGGGTGCGGTGCACGTTTCCCTGATGCCATGGCGGACCAAGGAAGACAGCGACAAAGACGCAGCGAAGGCAGCTGCAGCAGCCTGATGAACGACACGCACAACACAGATGAAACCGGGAAGGTAGCAGAGGCTGTGCAAGCTGCCACTGCACGCATTCCCGTCACGGTCCTGACCGGCTACCTCGGCGCCGGCAAGACCACGCTGCTCAATCGCATTCTGTCGGAGGACCATGGCCGGCGCTATGCGGTCATCGTCAATGAGTTCGGGGAAATCGGTATCGACAACGATCTGATCCTGAACACCGATGAAGAGCTGTTCGAGATGAACAACGGTTGCATCTGCTGTACTGTGCGTGGCGATCTGATCCGTACTTTGCACGGGTTATTGGCCAAGGACGGTAATTTCGACGCCATCATTGTCGAGACCACCGGCCTGGCCGATCCCGGTCCTGTGGCGCAGACATTTTTTGTAGATCACTTTCTACAGTCCCGCACAGTGCTGGATTCGGTGACCACGGTGGTGGACGCCAAACATATTTTTTTACGCCTTGCGGATAGTCGCGAGGCGGTTGAGCAAATTGCTTTTGCCGACCAGATCGTGTTGAACAAGACCGAGCTGGTGTCCGAGCAGGAATTGCGCGATATCGAGACGCGTCTGCGCAAGATCAATCCGCTGGCGCCGATCCATCGGGCGCAGCGTTCCAACGTTGCGCTGGATAAGGTGCTGGGGCGCGGCGGCTTCGATATCGAGCGCATCGTTTCGCTGGAGCCGGATTTTCTGCAGCCGGAAGGCCATGAGCATCATGGTGAAGAAGAAGGTCATGTGCATGACGAGCATTGCGGCCATGATCATCATGATCACGAAGGTCATGCGCACGATCATGAGCACGACCATGCGCATCAAAAAACGCAGCACGATCACGAACACGACAGCGGCATCGACAGCATCGGCCTGCGTTCGGAACTACCGATGGACGGCGATCGCATCAGTCTCTGGCTGAATGCGCTGATCGCCAGCAAAGGCGCGGATATTCTGCGCGCCAAAGGCATTATCGATGTCAAGGATGAACCGCGGCGGCTGGTTTTCCAGTCGGTGCATATGGTGCTGGAAGGTGACTTGCAGCAGCCCTGGAAGTCCGATGAGCACCGTTACAGCAGGCTGGTATTTATCGGTCGGAATCTGGACAAGGATGCGCTTCGCGCAGGCTTTGAATCTTGTATTTGGGTAGGGAGCAAATGATGGAAAAACTGGCGTACGGATCGATGGATATTTCAAGTTGCGCGGTGGCGGTGACGGATACCCGGTACCGCATCGATAGTCCCAATTCCAAGCGGCGTTTCATCGAGGTGGTCGGCCTCGGCAGCGGCGGCGAGGAAGTGGCGAAAATGGTCGATGCAAGGCAACTGGCCGATGTGCATGTGGTGATCCCGGATGCCAACCGCGCGCTGCAATTGCTGGATGGCACCGACATGCTGTTCATCATCACTTGCGATGGCGACGATGTCAGCCTGGCGCCGGTCTTCAAGCAGGCGGCGCGCAAACTGGGCGTGCAGGTGACGGGTATTTTCATTCACGATGCAGCGGTCAAGCCGGAACCGGTCAGTTTTGCTGCGCTGCGGGCTGCGTCCGATATACTGGTCATCGCGTCGAGCCGCGATTATGCGATCGATATGTTGATTCAACTCGGCGCTTGATCGTTGCTTGATCATCTTGTCTATTTGTTAATTTTAAAGTGCCGAGCCGCAATCCCTATTGCGCCCGGCATATGATTTGATTTGCCTGGTTTATTGCAAGTAGGCAAATGACATTAAAGTAATATCGATTTGATATTTAATTGATTTATAGAATTATTATCAATTTAGTGTTTTTCTGATTGTGTTATTTTCCAAACGTATAACACTTATCGAAAGTCTAAATTGGACCGTGATTCCGGAGAGGTTTATATTGCATAGCAACATAACTCTCTTTACTGGAATCCATCATGTCTACAGCTACTCTTTCCTCTGTTGGTCAACTCCGTAACGACTTTGCTGTTTCTTCCGATTTTTTCGTCAAGTTCACCAGCGCCCCGCGCTCGCAAGCCGTAGTCGAAAAGGCAACTATCGCTGAAGTAACGCCGATGACCAGCGCCGAAGAAGAACGCGGCCAGTCGTCTGCCAAGCGTACTTTGCTTTCGACCGAATGCGACAGCTGGGCATACTGGATGGGTCTGTAATCCCATCAATTCGTTACTGAATACACCTGGTTTCATCTAGCTTCTCCTGGTAGCGCCGGTATTTACCCGGCGCTTGCCGAGCTTCAATCCGAACCGCAATCCGCAATCCGCGCTTCGCTATTTCCCCTTCCGCAGTAAAAATCCGGCCGTCCGGACGTGATCAAAAAACATCGTTATTCCCTCAAAAACATAGTGCCTGATGTGACGTCATGTGACGCTTTCTTTGCTTATCCTACTGGATAAACCGGCAAAAAATACATTCAGTTCATGTTTATCTATAGCGGTCATAGTTCCAATATACAGAACGCCGTTTCGCATAGTTTCAATAAAAGAAAATATGTGATTAGATGTGAGATTGTGAAATTCACATCTAAAAAAAAGAGGAGCAGACATGGCTAAAATCGCGTTTACCCTGGACGGCAAAAAAGTATCGGTCAATGCCGACGATCCATCGATGCCGCTGTTATATGCACTGCGCGACGATCTCAATCTGAAGAATCCGAAATTCGGATGCGGCCTGGCCCAATGCGGTGCCTGCACGGTGCAGTTGAACGGCGGCGCAACCCGTTCCTGCGTGCTGCCGGTATCGTCGGTGCAAGGACAAAACGTCACCACCATTTCCGGCCTCGGCACGGAAGCGAAACCACATCCGCTGCAAACCGCTTACATCGAAGAACAAGTCCCGCAGTGCGGCTATTGCATCAATGGCTGGATGATGACCGGGGCCTCCTTGCTCGATCGGAATCCGAATGCATCCGACGCGGAGATCCGCGAGGCGCTGTCCGGTCTGAAGTGCCGTTGCGGCACGCATCTGGCCATTCTGCGCGCCATCAAGCGCGCACAAGCGCAGATGAAACAAGGAGCCACAGCATGAGCCAGGAACTGAGTGTATCGATGAAGCGCCGCCAGTTTCTGCTGGCTTCCGGCGCACTGGTGGTTTGCGCAGCAACGCCATGGCAAATGGCGGCCGCGGCGCAGATCGATCAAACCGGCAGCACGCCGGCCGGCGGCGCGGCCATTCCGCTCAAGCCTTTGCTGGAACCGACCGAGCTCGATTCGTGGGTAGCGATCCTGCCCGACGGCACCGTGAACGCTTATTTCGGTAAAGTCGATCTGGGCCAGGGCCTGGAAACCGGTATCGCGCAAATCGTAGCCGACGAGCTGGATGTGCGGTTCGAAAAAGTGCGCGTCTATATGGGCGATACGGCAATCGCGATCAATCAGGGCGGCGCTTCCAGCGCGCTCGGCATCGCGGCCGGCGCCAAGGTGATGCGCAATGCGTCGGCGGAAGCACGCCGTTTGTTGCTGGATATGGCATCGCAAAAACTGAAGGTGCCGGTCGATCAACTGGCGGTCTACGACGGCTTGGTCGCCCCGCGCGACAATCCTTCGCGCGGCATTACTTACGGCGATCTGGTCGGCGGCAAATACTTCGATTCCAAGATGACCTGGAACAACAAGAGCGGCAATGAATTGTATGTCGAAGGCAAGGCCAAACCGAAATCGTATAAGGATTACAAGGTTGTCGGCCAACCGTTTCCGCGCAGTGACGTCGCCTGGAAAGCGTTCGGCACCGATGGCTTTGTCAGCGATGTAACGATCCCGAACATGTTGCACGCACGCATGATTCGTCCGCCGCATGCCGGCAGCGTACCGGTGAGCGTGGATGCATCGTCGATCGCCGGTATCAAGGGCGCGCGCGTGGTGCAGGAAAAGAATTTTCTTGCAGTCGTGGCGGATAAGGAATGGAACGCCGTGCGCGCCGCGCGCGATCTCAAAGTCGAGTGGAGCGAAGCCAAGAAGCCGTTCCCGGGCGAAGGCACGCCTTTGTACGATCACATCCGTTCGGCCAAGGTGGTCAAGCGTAAGGAAGAAACCAAGAAGGGCGACGTGAAGCCGGCTTTGGCGGGGATCGGAGCAGGCACGGCCAAGATCGTCCAGGCCGAGTACTGCTGGCCGTTTCAATCGCACGCAAGCATGGGCCCTTCATGCGCTGTGGCGGACGTCAAGAAAGACCGCGCCACGGTCTGGACCGGTTCGCAAAAACCGCACTATGCGCGTGACGGCGTCGCCAATCTGCTCGGCATGAAGCCGGAGCAAGTACATGCAATCTGGCTGGTGGGCGCCGGTTCCTACGGCCGCAACGATGCCGGCGATGCAGTGATGGATGCGGCGCTGTTGTCGAAACTGACCGGCCGTCCGGTGCGCCTGCAGGGCATGCGGCGCGACGGTACGCAATGGGATCCGAAGGCGCCTGCATCGATTCATACCGGTCGTGCCGCACTCGACGCCGACGGCAATGTGCTGGCCTACGAATTCACCTCCAAGGGTTTGTCGCGCTCGAATATCGTCAGCAACGAATCGGGTGTGGCCGATAGCCTGGCAGGTCATTTGACCGGCATCGCATTGAAGCCGGGCGCCGATTTCGGCACGCCGGCGGAAATGTATACCTTTACCAACAAGCTGCTGGCCTGGGAAACCATTCCACCGCTGCTCGATCGCGCATCGCCGTTGCGCACGTCGCACATGCGCGATCCGGTCGGTCCGCAAATGCATTTCGCCAGCGAACAGTTCATCGATGAAATTGCAGTGGCGTCCGGCACCGATCCGGTGGCCTTCCGGCTGAAATATCTGACTGCGCCGCGCGATCGGGCCATCATCAAGGCAGTGGCCGACAAGTCGGGCTGGCAGCCTGCGGTTGCGCCGCGCCGCCAGCGCGACGGCGATCTGATGCTGGGACGCGGGATCGCTTACGCGCAACGCAGCGGTACTTTCGTTGCCGTGGTGTCGGAGATCGAAGTCAATCCGCGGACCGGCCGCATCTGGGTGCGCAAGTTTACGGTAGGCCACGATTGCGGGCTGATCGTCAATCCGCGCCAGTTGCATAACGTGATCGAAGGTGCGCTGGTGCAGGGCATGTCGCGCGGGATGTTCGAAGAAGTGCATTTCGACACGGATAACGTCACCAGCGTCGATTGGATGACTTACCGCATCGCCGACATCACGGACGCCCCGGGCCACGTCGATATTGTGATGCTGAATCATCCGGAAGCAGCGCCGACCGGCGCCGCCGAAGCAACTTCGCGCGTGGTGCCGGCATCGCTGGCCAACGCGTTCTTCGACGCTACCGGCGTGCGTTTGCGCCGTGCGCCGCTATCGCCGGAAAATGTGCTTGAGGCTTTGAAGGCGTAGTCATCGCGGTAGGTAATACGGGGCAGGTAAGGGGCTATGCCCGCCTGGCCCCTTAGCCGCCCCGCATTACCGGGGGGGATTTATTGAACTCAGTGGAAAACATGCAACACCCGCACCGGCCTTGACCGCCACGGCGCTGTCCTTGGCGATTTCGGTGGAAATTCGGTTGAATTCATTTGGGATCGACCCTTCAATCGCGTTAGAATAGTCCCTTCCCCGAAACATTTCCCAAAGCATCCTTGTGAAGCTAGGCCCCTATTTTTTGCACAATAATGTATTTGTCGCGCCCATGGCTGGCGTGACGGATCGGCCTTTCCGTCAATTATGCAAACAATTGGGGGCCGGTTACGCGGTTTCCGAAATGGCGGCTTCGAACCCGCGCTTGTGGCACAGCGAGAAGACTTCGCGCCGCACCAATCACGAAGGCGAGATGGAGCCCAAGGCGGTGCAGATCGCCGGCGCCGATCCGGCCATGCTGGCCGATTGCGCGCGCTTCAATGTCGATCGCGGCGCGCAAGTGATTGATATCAATATGGGTTGTCCGGTCAAAAAGGTCTGCAACAGCTGGTGCGGTTCGGCCCTGTTGCAACACGAAACGCTGGTCGGCGAAATCCTGGATGCGGTGGTGCGTGCGGTGGACGTGCCGGTCACGCTGAAATTCCGCACCGGCTGGGATCGGCAGAATAAAAATGCACTGGCGATTGCGCGCATGGCCGAGCAAAGCGGCATTGCGATGCTGACGCTGCATGGGCGCACCCGCGCCGACGGCTACAGCGGCATGGCCGAGTACGACACGATTGCCGCGGTCAAGGCCGCGGTGTCGATTCCGGTGGTGGCCAATGGCGATATCACAACGCCGCAGAAGGCCCGCGAGGTGCTGGATTTCACCAAGGCCGATGCGGTGATGGTCGGCCGCGCTGCACAGGGCCGGCCCTGGATTTTCCGAGAGATCGATCATTTTCTGCGCACCGGCGAAACCTTGCCGGCGCCGCTGGTGACCGAAGTGCAGGCATTGATGCTCGAACATCTGGAAGCGCATTATGCGTTTTACGGCGAGTATCTCGGCGTGCGCACGGCACGCAAGCATATCGGCTGGTATGTGCGCGAATTGCAAGGCGGCGAGGCATTCCGGCAGCGCATGAATACACTGGAAGATTGCAGCCTGCAACTGCTCGCGGTACGCGCCTTTTTCGATTTACAGTCCGGCTATGGCGAGCGGTTACAATATGCAGCAGATGAACAGGGCGCAGCGGATATCGATATCGCCCTGGCCGCCTAAACGAGAATAAAAGAACAGCACAATGAGCAAAGAAAGTATTCAGGACGCCGTGACGAAAAGCCTGGAAAAATATTTCAGGGATCTGGGCGAACAATCGCCATCGAATATTTATGAAATGGTCGTCGTAACGGTCGAAAAGCCAATGTTTGAAGCCGTCATGGCGCGGGCCGACGGCAATCAGTCGACAGCGGCCGAAATGCTCGGCATCAATCGCAATACCTTACGCAAGAAATTGCAGGCGCATGGTTTGATGTGATCGGATTTGCCGGCTGCGATCGCCGGCAAATCGCATCGCGCCACGCCGTTTTTAGTTTCGTTTTTATATCTCGTTTTTAGATTTCGTTTTTAAATCTCTTATCCCTTCAGTTCACTTCCAGCACGGTATCTCCATGATCAAACAAGCCCTTATTTCCGTTTCAGATAAAACCGGCGTTCTTGAATTTGCGCGCGCACTTTCCGGGATGGGGGTCAATATTTTGTCCACCGGCGGCACCGCCAAGCTGCTTGCCGACAACGGCGTCAAAGTGACCGAAGTGGCGGATTACACCGGTTTCCCGGAAATGCTGGATGGCCGCGTCAAGACCCTGCATCCGAAAGTCCATGGCGGCATTCTGGCGCGCCGCGATTTTCCGGCGCATGTGGCGGCGCTGGAGCAGCATGGGATTCCGAATATCGATATGGTGGTGGTTAATCTGTATCCGTTTCAGAAAACCGTGGCGCAGGATCAATGTTCGCTGGAAGATGCGATCGAAAATATCGATATCGGCGGCCCCGCCATGTTGCGTTCGTCGGCCAAGAATCACAAGGATGTGATTGTCTTGTGCGATCCATCCGATTACGCCGGCGTGTTGGCCGAATTGGAGGCAGGGCAGGGCGAGGTGGCTTATGCGACCAAGTTCATGCTGGCCAAAAAAGTGTTTGCGCACACCGCGCAATACGATGGCGCGATCACCAATTATTTCACCGCATTGGGCGAAGACAAGCAGCACGCGACGCGCAGCGCCTATCCGGATACGCTGAATCTGCATTTCGAAAAAGTGCAGGAAATGCGTTACGGCGAAAACCCGCATCAGTCGGCCGCGTTCTATCGCGATTTGAATAAGGTGGACGGCGCGCTGGCCAATTATCATCAATTGCAGGGCAAGGAACTGTCGTACAACAATATCGCCGACGCCGATGCCGCCTGGGAATGCGTGAAGACGTTCGACAGCAACGCCTGCGTGATCGTCAAGCACGCCAATCCGTGCGGCGTGGCGCTGGGCGCCGATCCTTTCGAGGCGTACAGCAAGGCGCTGCAAACCGATCCGACTTCCGCATTCGGCGGCATCATTGCTTTCAATCGTCCGCTGGATGGGCGCGCGGCTGAAATCGTCGCCAAGCAGTTTGTCGAGGTGCTGATTGCACCGTCGTTCAGCGCGGAAGCGCGCGCGGTGTTCGCGGCCAAGCAGAATGTGCGTCTGCTGGAGATCCCGCTCGGAAGTGCATTGAATACGTATGATTTCAAACGCGTCGGCGGCGGTTTGCTGGTGCAGTCGCCGGACAGCAAGAATGTATTGCCGGCCGATATCCGGGTGGTCAGCAAGAAGCAGCCTACGCCGCAGCAGCTTGAAGATTTGATGTTTGCCTGGCGCGTCGCCAAATTCGTGAAGTCGAATGCGATTGTGTTCTGCGGCAACGGCATGACGCTCGGCGTCGGCGCCGGTCAGATGAGCCGTATCGATTCGGCGCGTATTGCGTCGATCAAGGCCGAAAATGCGGGCTTGTCGCTGACCGGTTCGGCCGTGGCGTCGGATGCGTTCTTCCCGTTCCGCGATGGGCTGGATGTGGTGGTGGCGGCCGGCGCGACTTGCGTGATTCATCCGGGCGGTTCGATGCGCGATCAGGAAGTGGTCGATGCAGCCGATGAGCAGGGTGTGGTGATGCTGTTGACCGGCACGCGCCATTTCCGTCATTAAGCCGCATCTTCCAATCACTTTCCGACCTCTTTTACCGACGCCTGCGCGATGAAAATCCTCGGTATCGATCCGGGCTTGCGCACCACCGGTTTCGGTGTCATCGACAAGCAGGGCAATAAGCTGACCTATATCGCATCCGGCACGATCAAGACGCCGGATGCCGATTTGCCGCAGCGCCTGAAGACGATTTTTTCCGGTGTGGCAGAGGTGATTGCCACTTATTCGCCGGACTGCGCGGCCATCGAAAAAGTCTTCGTCAACGTTAATCCACAATCGACTTTGCTGCTTGGGCAGGCGCGCGGGGCGGCGATCTGTTCGCTGGTGTTTGCCGATCTGCTGGTGGCCGAATATACGGCGCTGCAGGTTAAGCAGGCTGTCGTCGGGCAGGGGAAGGCGCAGAAGCAGCAGGTGCAGGATATGGTGCAGCGTTTGTTGTCTTTGTCCGGGATGCCTGGTACGGATGCCGCGGATGCGCTGGGGGTGGCGATTTGTCATGCGCATAGCGGGGATGTGCTGGCTGCCTTGAGTGCCATGGCGCCTGGGTTGGCTCGGAAGGGGTTGCGGGTTAAGGGCGGCAGGCTGATCGGATGAGTTGCTCGGTTGTTTGTTGTCTCTTTCCGGGCAAATGGCGGCGGCGGGTAGGGTTGCAAAAACGAAAAATATCCGCTTC
>DASYCG010000051.1:0-13172 GCA_036500325.1 Herbaspirillum sp.
AGTAGCAAGCAATGCAGTGTGCTGAATCAGCAAGCCGGAAAGCGCGTTATTACCAGCTGTTTAGGAGTGGTAGTTCAGTTGGTTAGAATACCGGCCTGTCACGCCGGGGGTCGCGGGTTCGAGTCCCGTCCGCTCCGCCAAAATACAAATGCCCGCGTATGCGGGCGTTTTTATTTGTATCGTTTTTTCATGCCCGTTTATGGGCATAGCATTATGTGGAGTGGAGAAAGCCGCCTGCGCGGCTTTCGGCGGGATTCGAAGGCATTCATCCCGCCGATCGCCCCCAAAAAGCCTGAATACCCGCAATGCCATAAGCGCCGTTTTCCCGGGCCAGTTCCAGCAAACCAGGCTGCATGCCGCCCAACGCATAGACGGGCAGTGCAGTTTGTGCGGCCAGCGCAGCGAAACTTTCCCATCCCAATAACGCGCCTTCCGGATGGCTGGCCGTGGGCAGCACCGGCGATAAAGTCGCCATATCCGCGCCAATCGTTTCCGCTTTCCTCAACTGTTCCAATGAGTGGCAGGCCGCACTCACCAGCTTGTCCGCGGCAAGCGGCCGACTCCGGCAAGCCGCCAAACGCGCGCCGTCCAGATGCACGCCATCCGCGCCGATTTCATCGACCAGTTGCGGATCGGCATTGAGCAATAAAATCGCATCATGCTGCCGGCAACAAGCATATACCTCAAGCGCCAGCTTTTTATACGACGCAGGATTAAGCGATTTCGCCCTGAACTGCACCAGACGAATGCCGGCCTCCAGGGTTTTTTCCAGGCCGTCGATAAACGATGAAAACGCGCCATCGGGTTCCGGCGTGACCAGATACAAACGGGGCAGCAGGGATGGGCGATCGGCGTTCATGATCGGCTAAATCTTCCCGGCGCCGTCGTTTTCTTTTAGCTGGCCGCCCAATGCTTCAATCAATTCGCTCATCATCTTGTGCAGTTCGCCGGTCATCATCATGACGTCGGAATCGAAACGTTCGTCGTCGTTCTTGGTGCTGCCGTCCGCATCTTCCTTGAGCACGTCCAGCGGCGTAATACGTTTGACTGCGAGGCCTTCGGTCAGCACGAACGAGATCTTGTCGGCCCAGGTCATCGCCAGCCGCGTGCATTGCTTGCCGGCTTCGATATGGCGGCGCACGTCGTCGGCTTCCAGCGTGTGGCGGACATAACGCACGGTGGCTTTGCCTTCGCCGGTGGAGCGCAATTCGGTATCCTGATCCACGGTAAAGCTGGACGGCGCTTCATCGTCGAGCAGCCAACCGGTCATGGCAGTCACCGGGGAGAGTACGGTGCGCAGGGTCTCCAGCGGCAACTTGTCGACTGCCTTGATCAGCAGCTTCAATACTTCTTCCGCCTTGCCCGGCGTGCCGGCGTCGATCACCAGCCAGCCGTGCACCGGATCGATCCAGGCCCAAGTGCTGCTTTGAATGCTGAATGCGCGCGGCAGCAGCTCGTCGGTCACATCTTCCTTGAGTTCGCGCATCTGCTTGCGGCCGGGCGCGAAGCCTTGCTGTTCCTCGATGTCGGCGGCGCGCGCTTTGGTCACTTGATTGATGACGCTGGCCGGCAGCAGCTTCTTTTCGGTGCCGAGCTGAATCATCATTTGGCGATTGACTGTATGCACCAGCATACCGTTGCTGCGCGGCGAGACCCAGCCCTGGCTCAGCATTTCCAGACTGGTGCAGGGCGTGAATGCTTGCGGCGCGAGGAAAGTTTCCAGTTGCTCCGGGGTGATGGCCCACGGTGCCGGGAGGCGGTAAATCTGAAGGTTCTTAAACCACATGGCGATCCGAACAAAATATGTGATTTTACACGCTGCCGGGTTCAGTACCGCACACTAGATTCGTTTTCCATCAGCCCCGGCAGGGACGAAATCAGCGTGTCGGTAAATTCCGCCATGGCGGGCGTTTTGCTGCGCCCGCGTTTGCTGATCTGATAAAGGCCCAGCGACACTTCGGGCTCAACCAGAATATCGCATTGCACTTTGTAACGCTGGCAGGCGAGCATTGCCAGCGAGGGCAGAATGGTCGTGCCCATGCCGCTTGCGGCCATGGCGATCAGGGTCTCGAAATAATTGAACGTCAATTTTTCTTCATGGCGGCCGCGAATGGCTGCCAGATTCGTTTCCACCAATTGCTGAATGGGATTGTCGGCCGGCAGCGCGATCAGCGTCGCATTCTCAAGTGACGACCAGGAGACGGTGCCTGCCTTTCCGGCCAAGGCGAGCGCCTTGCCATTGCCTTTGTTGCCACCGCTGCCAGCGATGGCAACATCCTCCAAAGGCGTGACCTGCATCAATCGGAAAGAATGCAGCAACGTACGTTCCAGACCCCTGGCAGCTTTGAAGAAAAATCCGAAACCCAAATCGACTTCACCGCTTTCAACCAGCGTATGCACTTGTTTGAGAGCGCAATCGACCAATTGAATCTTGACTTCCGGATAAGCTGAACGGAAGCGCCGGCAAATCGGCGGCAGCAGATTCGACGATATAAATGGTGTTGCTGCAATCCGCAGTGTTTGCCGCGCTTTCTCGCCGATGGCATTGATCTCGAGGGCAGCATCTTCGATTTCGCCCAATGCACGAATCGCGGCGGGTAAAAATTTCTCCCCGGCGCCGGTCAGTGTCACCGTGCGCGTGGTGCGATCGAACAGGCGCGCATCAAGCTGCACTTCCAGCTCGCGCATCATGACGCTCAGCCCGGCTTGCGTAATGTGCATCACTTCGGCAGCGCGGGTGAAGTTTCCCAGACGCGCAGTCAGCAGAAAGGCTTTTAATTGCCGTGAAGATATATTCATAATAAATACTTATCAATTCATATCATATTTAAATTTCCATAATAGCTGAACAAGGTATGTAATGCCTCTATTCGAGTGACACCGCGCACGCACGCATGCAGGCAAGACAACCATCAGAATTAAGGAAACAATAAATGAATAAGGATTGTGAAGTCGCCATCATCGGCGGCGGTATCGGCGGACTGACCTTGGCGTTGAATCTGCATGAGGCCGGCATTTCCTGCCGCGTCTATGAAGCCGCGGCGCAACTGAGCCCGCTGGGCGTCGGCATCAATATATTGCCGCATGCGGTACGCGAACTGGAACGTCTGGGCTTGCTCGAAAAGCTGGCCGCAGTTGCCGTCACGACCAAGGATTCCGCATTTTTCAACAAATTCGGCCAGTTTATTTATAGCGAACCGGCAGGCCGCTATGCCGGCTATCACTGGCCGCAATTCTCGATTCATCGGGGCGATCTTCAGGGGATTCTGCTGGAAGCCGTGCGTGAACGGATGGGGCAGGATGCGGTGCTTGAAGGCTATCGCTGTACCGGCTTCGAACAGGACAAAGACGGCGTGACCACGCATTTCGAAGGCCCGTCCGGCGAACCGCGCGCCGACGCCCGCAGCACGGTGCTGATCGCCTGCGACGGCGTGCACTCGGTGGTTCGCAAGACCTTGCACCCGAACGAAGGCGCGCCGCGCTATTCCGGCGTGAACATGTGGCGCGGCACGGTGGCAGTGCAGCCCTTCCTGAGCGGCGCCTGCATGGTTCGCGCCGGCTGGTTCCCGGTCGGGAAAATGGTGATTTATCCGATCCGGGATGCCATCGACGCACAAGGTAATCAACTGGTTAACTGGCTGGCCGAGCTGGCATCGCCGGAACCTGCGCGGCGCGACTGGAACGGCATCGGCCGTTTAGAAGATTTCTTTCCGATGTATGCCGATTGGCATTTCGATTGGCTCGATGTGGCCGGCATGATCCAGGCCACGCAAAACATTCTGGTTTATCCGATGGTCGACCAGGACCCGCTGCCGCGCTGGAGTTTCGATCGCGTCACGCTGCTGGGCGATGCGGCGCATCCGATGGTGCCGCGCGGATCGAACGGCGCGGGCCAGGCCATTCTCGATTCGCCCTGCCTGGTAGAGCAGTTCAAACGATTCGGCATCAATCAGGAAGCGCTGCGCGTGTACGACGATATTCGCCGCAAAGCGACCGGCGACGTGGTGCTGATGAATCGCAAGGCGCCGCCGGATGCAATTCTGCAAAAAGTGTATGAGCTGACCGGCGGCAAACGATTCGACAAAATCGACGATGTCATCAGCAGGGAAGCATTGACCGAGATTTCGGACAATTATAAAAACGTCGCCGGCTTTAATAAAGATGTCCTCAACCGGGGGCAAACCGCAGCAAACTGATCGTTGTCCTGGGTAATTACTATAAATATAAAGGAGACACCTTTGAACGCAACGCATTTCATCGACATTCGCGATTTCATCGATCAGCGAAAATTCGGAAGATATCAACTGCTGGTCACCGCCATGTGCGCGCTCGCGGTGTTTCTGGACGGCTTCGACACGCAGGCGATCGGCTATGTCGCACCGGCGATCATCAAGAGTTTCCATGTCAGCCGGGCTGCGCTGGCGCCGGTTTTTTCGGCCAGTCTGGTCGGTTTGATGCTGGGCGCGCTGCTCGGCGGACCGCTGGCCGACCGCTTCGGCCGGCGGCCGGTACTGTTGATGGGGATGCTGTTGTTCGGCGTCATGTCATTGCTGACCGCGACGGCCGGATCGATCGAAAGCCTGCTGATATTGCGGCTGATAACCGGGCTAGGCCTCGGCAGCGTGATGCCGAATGCTGTTGCGCTGACCAGCGAGTTTTCGCCCGAGCGCACACGCTCGACTTCGGTCATGGTGATGTTCTGCGGCTTCTCGCTCGGCGCCGCGCTGGGCGGTTTGGCCGCGGCCGGACTGATCCAGGATTTCGGCTGGAAATCGGTCTTCATCGTCGGCGGGATATTGCCTTGCATCGCGGTGATCGCCTTGTTGATCTATCTACCTGAATCGGTGCGGTTTCTGGTGTTGAAGGGCGGGCAAGATAGAAAAGTCTTTCAGACTTTATCGAAAATCGATCCCGCTTTTGTCGCTACTTCGGAAACACGTTTTATGACGGACGAGCCGAAGTCCAGGCATTTTCCGGTCAAGGAATTGTTTGCGGACAAGCGCGCAATGTTGACGGTGCTGTTATGGGTTGTGTTCTTCATGAGTTTGATGGATTTGTATTTCCTGTCGAACTGGCTGCCTACCGTCATCAGCGACGCCGGCATTTCGGTCGCTTCGGCAGCCTTGATCACATCCATGTTGCAGATCGGCGGCACAGTCGGCACGCTGGTGCTGGGACGGGTATTCGATAAGATGTCGCCGTTCCGCGCATTGTCGGTTATTTATTTTATCGGCGCCGCTTCGATTGTAGTGGTGGGCATGGTCGGCACCTCCGTGCCGCTACTCGTGATCAGCATCTTTGCTGCGGGATTTTGCGTGGTTGGAGGCCAGATCGGGGCCAACGCGCTGGCGGCGAAATCCTATCCGACGGCGATCCGCTCCACCGGCGTCGGCTGGTCTCTGGGCATCGGCAGAATCGGTTCGATTATCGGGCCGGTGGTGGGCGGTTTTCTATTGTCGTTGCAGTGGGGAATGCATCAGGTCTTTTTGATCGCGGCGATTCCGGTGTTCATTGCGGGGATTGCGGCTTTTGTTATTAGCCGTAGCCACTCATAAAGCTGGAATTGAATCATTCGACTTAAAATTTGAGTAAATTCCATTTAAATGCAGAAAATCGGTAGTTTAAGTAGTAAAGTGTTGTATTAATTTAAAATTTATACGATTTTCTACTGGATTTCTGCATGTTAATAGAATTCTCGCTCAGTAATTATCGTTCATTCAGAGAGCGGCAAACTCTTTCGATGGTTGCTGCGTCACGCCTGCACAAGAAAGAAAACACGTTCATACCAATCGTAAAGGGTGAAAAATTACCTCCTTTACTTAAATTGGTTGCGATCTACGGACCTAATGCTTCCGGCAAAAGTAATTTGATCAAAGGTCTGAGGGTAATTAAAACTATTGCCTATAGAAGTCCTAATGCGCAGTCAGATCTTCCGGTGATGCCATTCCGTTTTGATCCTCTGCTTGCAACACAGCCTAGTCGATTCGAAATTCACTTTGTAAAAGATGAATTACGTTATCAATTTGATTTGGCGGTGACTAGAGAGCGCATCGTTGAGGAACGGCTCTCCTCTTTTCCTAGCGGTAAAGAGACTTTACTTTATGAGCGAATTTATGACGGTAAAGTTGACGATTATCGCTTTGGGGCAAAACTGGACGGCGGCAAGGTATTGCACAACGCATGGCGACAATTAACGGGCCCGAAATCGCTATTTATCTCGCAGGCCGTAGCGAATAGCAGTGAGGAGCTGCGGCAGTTGAGAGAGCCATTTGCTTGGTTAAAAGCAGGCTTAATGGCGCCGGACTTGCGTAGTTTGGCTGATTCCGCGCAGAGTGTACTTCAAGAATCGCATAATGGCGTCGAATACATAACTTCGTTTCTTCAGAGTTTAGATGTTCCTGTGACGCGGTTACGATTTGAGCCTTTGAAGGTATCTGCTTCGATTTCGCCACAAAATAAAAATGAATTGGGCGATTCTGTCGAATCAGATCCCTTGTCCGTAATGAAAACAATCCTTACACATCAAACTGCTTTAGGAGAAGCCGATTTCGATTTCGAAGAGGAATCAGACGGAACCAAGGGATTGATTGGATTTTGGTTGCCTTGGCTCATTATCGACTACGAAAAATCTTTTAGCGTATTGGTAATCGATGAATTGGACAGCAGTCTGCATCCCCAGATTGTTGCGAGTCTGGTAAAGAAGCATCTGGCTTACGAGAAGCCGGCACAACTCATTTTTTCCACGCATGACACGCACCTCATGGACACCAAACTTCTACGCCGCGATCAATTCTGGCTGACCGAGAGGGACGCGAACGGTGCAACCCGACTTCGCTCCATTTATGAATTCGAAGGACGCGAAAGCGAAGATCTGGAGAAGCGATATTACGAAGGCAGATATCGAGGGCTTCCAATCGTCCGCCAGGGTTAAGCATGGGACGATCGGCTAAATCGTTCGAACGCAGAAAGCCACAATTCAAGCCACGTCCAACAGTGCTTGTCGTCTGTGAAGACAGCAAGTCTGCGAAGCGATACCTTGAAGATGCCACTTATCATTTTCGTGTCAACGTAACTGTGGAAATATCGCATTGCGGAAGAACCGATCCGAAAGGAATCGTCGCGAATGCCATTGAGCGAAGCGCCAAGTTCGATCAGGTATTTTGCGCCATCGACCGCGATACGCACGAAAGTTTCGAAGAAGCGATCGCCATGGCGGATGCAGTGGAAAAGGTGACGGTCATCGCATCTTATCCGTGCTTTGAATTTTGGTATCTTTTGCATTTCGGATATAGCCGCAAACCATATAGAACGGCGGGAAATGAATCGGCAGGAGACCGCCTTGGTGCAGATTTGCGCGCTTGTAAAGGTATGGAGCGCTATGACAAAGGCACAAAGAAAAGCGTTTTCGATCTGTTGTTCGAAAGACTTCCGGATGCGCATGATGCGGCCTCCCGAGTTTTTCAAAACGCGGTGGACACGAAAGAAATGAACCCAAGCACGCAAGTACATACGCTCATTAAATTCTTTGAAGATTTATCCGAGCTTAAGTGACATCGATCTCACGAATATTTTTATATATATCTTAAGACCAGATTTCCCTACATCGATTCGTTGATATTCAAAACCCCAATTCGCCCTGCACAGCAGCATCGTACTCTTGCAATCCATCCGATTTACTCAAAGCACTGGCCCGTACGCCGAGCAGTCTCAGCCTGCGGTCCAGTGCAACCCGCCGGATGCATTCGGCGGCTGCGCGGCGGATCGCGATGGCGTCCGCGGTAGGCGATGGCAGCGTCAGATCGCGCGTCACGGTGCGGAAATCGTCATAGCGCAATTTGATTCCGATGGTCTTGCAGAGATAACCTTTGCGCACCAGATCGGCGGCCAGTTTGGTACACAGGCGCGTGAATATCCCGGACAGGATTTCACGATCCTGCACCGCATGCAGATCGCGCTCAAAAGTGGTTTCGCGGCTGATGGATTTCGATTCGGAACTGGTCGATACCGCACGTTCATCGTGCCCATGCGACACCTGTTGCAGCCAGAGCGCATAAGTGCGCCCGAAATTGGTTTGCAGCAGATCGGCATCCGCTTGCGCCAGTTCGGCGATGGTATTGATGCCGAGCGCCGCCAGCTTGGCGGTGGCTTTGGGGCCGATGCCATTGATTTTCTTGACCGCCAGCGGCCAGATGCGGGCCGGGATATCTTCCATGCCGATGATCGTAATGCCGTCCGGCTTATCCAGTTCCGAGCAGATTTTAGCCAATAATTTATTGGGCGCAATGCCGATCGAGCAGGACAGGCCGGTTGCTGCGTTGACCGCTTGTTTGATGGCTTTCGCCAGGGGCAGCGTTTGCTCCGGATGATCGGTCAGATCGATATAGATTTCATCGATGCCACGGTCTTCGATCAGCGGGCAGACGTCGCGTACGGCCGCTTTGAACAGGCGCGAATAATGGCGGTATGAATCGAAATCCACCGGCAGCAACACTGCATCCGGCGCCAGTTTGGCGGCTTTCATGGTTCCCATTGCCGAGAACACTCCCAGCGCCCTGGCTTCGTAAGTGGAGGTGGTGATGACGCCGCGGCCGGTGTAATCGCGCAGTCTGGCAAAGGTCAGCGTGCCGTCGGCGTTGCGCTGAGGCTGGCCGGAAATGCCGCCGATGACCACCGCTTGTCCGCGCAGTTCCGGGTAGCGCAGCAATTCGACGGAGGCGTAAAACGCATCCATGTCGAGATGGGCGATGCGGCGTTCGGCGGACATGAGCGTGGCGGATGCTGGCGGTTAGGTGTTCAAATTGCGATTGAAAATGCGATTAATAATGCGGCGGTCTTTCGTTGTCGTTATCGCGCTGACGATCGGCGCCGCCGGCGCTGTCCTTGATGCGCCGTACCAGCGCCGAAAACAATTCTTCCAACTGATCGATTTTCTTTTGCTGACTATAAATGGTCTGGTTCAGCGATTCGACCAGATCTTCCTGCTGTGCGATCTTGGTTTCGATCGCAATCAATCGGTCTTCGGGATTCACGTCAATTCTCCATGTGTGTGCGGCTGCGCTGCGGCTAACCATTCTAATGCTGCTTTGCCGGCGGTGCGTCCGCCGGCAAAGCAGGCGCTCAGCAAATAGCCGCCGGTGGGCGCTTCCCAGTCCAGCATTTCGCCGGCGCAGAAAACGCCGGGCAGGGCGTGCAGCATCAGGCCGGCATCCATGGCTTCGAAGCGCACGCCGCCGGCGCTGCTGATCGCTTCGTCCAATGGACGCGGCGCCAATAAGGTCAGCGGCAAAGCCTTGATCCGTTCGGCCAGCCGCGCCGGGTCTTTGAAATCGGCAGCGTCCACCAGTTCGCGCAGCAAACCGGCCTTTACTCCCTTGAGCGACAGGCGGCTTTGCAAATGGCTGGACAGCGAACGCGCACCGCGCGGCCGCGCCACTTCTTCCAGCACGCGTTGAGCGCTCCAGCCGGGCATCAGATCCAGTACGATCCGCGCGCTGCCGGTTTCCGTAATCGTATCGCGCAGGGCGGCCGACAGGGCATAAATCAGGCTGCCTTCGACCCCTTGTCCGCTGATCACGAATTCGCCTTGTTTGTGGATAACCGCGCCGTCGATATCGGTGCATGTCACCGCGACCGATTTCAATGGCTGTCCGGCAAAACGGCTGCGAAAGTGTTCGCTCCATGCGACATCGAAACCGCAATTGGCCGGCTGCAGCGGGGCCACTTCGACGCCGCGCTGTTGCAGCAGAGAAGACCATGCGCCATCGGAACCCAGGCGCGCCCAACTGCCGCCGCCCAATGCCAGGATGGTGGCGTCGTAATGTGCGCCGATTTCGCCGCCCGGGGTCGCGAAGCGCAACGCGCCGTCCTCGCGCCAGCCGTTCCAGCGATGCCGCATATGGAAATGCACGCCGCTTTCGCGCAGGCGATGCAGCCAGGTGCGCAATAGCGGCGCCGCCTTCATATCGGTGGGGAATACACGGTTCGACGAGCCGACGAAGGTCGCAATGCCGAGCCCTGCAATCCATTCGCGCAATGCGTCCGGCGGGAAGCCGGCCAGCAACGGCGCGACGTGTTGCCGCCTTCCGCGATAGCGGGTCACGAATGTGGCGTACGGTTCGGCGTGGGTGATATTCATGCCGCCTTTGCCGGCCAGCAGGAATTTGCGGCCGACCGAAGGCATCGCATCGTACAGGTCGACTTTCACGCTGCCTTGCGCCAATACCTCGGCTGCCATCAAGCCGGCCGGGCCGCCGCCGATTACGGCAACCGACGGTGCGTTTGCCGGCGCCGGCGAAGTTGACCCTGTCGTTATTGTCGGCGGTGATGATTGCGCGTCATTCATCGATCAGGCTTCCCTCGGTTTTTGCAACAAGGCTTTCAGATTGGCCAGTCTGGTTTGCGGTGTAATCGTTTCGGCTTCGGTGGCGACCGCCGTGCCTTCATCGAGTTTCATTTCCTTGATGAAGCGCGAAATGTCGCATTGCTGATATTCACGCGCACGCTTGCGTTTTTTGCACCAGCTGATCTGCAAGGTACGCTGCGCACGCGTGATGCCGACATACATCAGGCGGCGTTCTTCTTCGATGCGCGCGCCCATGGTTTCAGCCGGCGCGTCGGGGTCGCCCTTGTGCGGCAAAATGCCTTCTTCCACGCCGACCAGAAACACGTGCGGAAATTCCAAGCCCTTGGAGGCGTGCAAAGTCGACATCCGCACGGCATCCGGGTCTTCGTCCTTGCCTTCGAGCATGGTCATCAGGGCCACCATCTGCGTCAGTTCCAGCAGGTTTTTCAGCTCGCCGTCGCCTTCCTTGCCGCCCTTGCCTTTTTCTTTCAGCCAACTGGTGAAGTCGATGACATTCTGCCATTTGGCCAAGGCGGCGCGGTCGTCGAAGGTGTCGTACAGATAGGTTTCGTAATCGATTTCCTTCATCATATCGTCCAACACGGCGGCAGCGTTTTCGCCGCTGCCGGATGGGCCCGGCCGGCTCGCGCGCGATTCGAGATCGTTGATGAAGTCGCAGAATTTGCGCAGCGGATATAACTGGCGGTCGGCCAGTTTGCCTTCGATACCGCCTTTGTAGACTGCCTCGAACAGCGAGCATTGCCACTGGCCGGCGACGGTGCCGAGCGCTTCCAGCGTCGCTTGTCCGACGCCGCGCTTGGGGGTGGTGACGGCGCGGATGAAGGCCGGATCGTCATCCTGGTTGGCGATCAGCCGCAGATAACTGATGATGTCCTTGATTTCGGCCCGGTCGAAATAACTCTGGCCACCCGACATGACATACGGAATGCGTTCGCGCCGCATCGATTTTTCGATCACGCGGGCTTGATGATTGCCGCGGTACAGAATGGCGTAGTCGGAAAATTTGGCGCGCCGTTCGAAGCGGTGCGCCGACAGCATGATGGCAACCTGATCGGCTTCCTGTTCGTCGTCGTCCATCGCCATTACCGTGATGGGATCGCCCAGGCCGTGTTCCGACCACAACGATTTTTCGAACAGCTTGGGATTGTTGGCGATGACGGTATTGGCCGCCTGCAGAATGCGTGTGGTGGAACGGTAATTCTGTTCCAGTTTGATCACTTTCAGGTCGGGGAAATCGACTTGCAGGGTTTTCAGATTTTCGATGGTCGCACCGCGCCAGGCGTAGATGGCCTGATCGTCGTCGCCGACGGCGGTGAACAGCGGTTTTTTACCGATGCCGGTGACGATCAGTTTGACCAATTCGTACTGGCAGGTGTTGGTATCCTGATATTCATCGACCAGCAGGTAACGCAGCCGGCGTTGCCATTTGTCGCGCACGGTATCGTTTTGGCGGAACAATTCCACCGGCAAACGAATCAGATCATCAAAGTCGACCGCTTGATAGGCCGACAATGTCGCGACATAACTACGATAGACCCGGCCGGCCTGCGCCTCGTCTTCGGTGGTCGCGGTCTGGATGGCGATTTCGGGATCGACCAGGCCATTTTTCCAGAGCGAGATCGCGCTCTGGATGCGTCGGATCAGTTGTTTGTCGGTGGTGGCGGATAAATCCTGTACCAGCGCAAAGCAATCGTCGCTGTCCATGATTGAAAAACGGTCTTTCAGTCCCAGATGCTGTGCTTCCTGTCGCAGAATTTTGACGCCCAGCGAATGAAAGGTGGAAACGGTCAGTTGCTTGGCCAGCTTCGGTTCTTTCAGCAGTTTGGCAATGCGTTCCTGCATTTCCAGCGCAGCCTTGTTGGTGAACGTCAGCGCGGCCACATGGCGCGCTTCGTAACCGCAGTTTTCTACCAGATGCGCGATTTTTTGCGTGATCACCCGCGTCTTGCCGGAGCCGGCGCCGGCCAGCACCAGGCACGGGCCGTCCATATACTTGACGGCTTCGCGTTGCGGGACATTCATGCCGAACTGGGATGGGGAAGACATGCGTTGGGGCTGTATGGGAAAACCAAGCATTGTAGCAGGGCGGGGATGCTCTTTTGGTCGGCATCCTATGGGACAATCTTGCAAAGATTATGCAAGTGTCATGAAATACGATGAAAATGCGACGTGAAAAGGACGTAATACGATGATGCAACACGACGTAAATATCAATCAGGCTGGGTTCTATGAAATTTAATCATTTGATACAAATCAACGATATGCTCAATCCGCTGGTTGATCCGCTGAGCCGGGCGCAGTTATGGCGCGGCCTGGTATTGCGGGCCGAGGTGCCGCAGTTGTTCATGGAGCATCTGGACGATTGCCGCATATTCGATAAAACCTCCGATGGCGTATCGCGCGAATTGCGGTATGGCAATCTGACGGTGTGCGATACGGTGACCTTCCTGCCGTTGCTGCAGGTGCATTACCAGGTGCCGGCGCAAGGCGAGATCCGCGCCTCGAATATGCGCATGTGCATTGAAGAGCCGGAGCCGGAAGCCTTGTTCGTGCGGTTTGAATACGATATCGACCAACCGTCGGATCCGACCGGCGAAGAAGCGTTTTATAACGAGTTCCGGCGCAGCGCCTACCAGGCCGCCGACATCGATACGATTCGTGTGATTCGCGAGCTGGCGGCAGAGCAGAAATTGGGAGAGTAGGGGAACATCGTTCAGTGAAGGCGCCGTCAGACGTGATGTGGCGGGCTGTTGTGCGCAGTGAGGTAAAGGAGGAGGAGGCCGAAGGCCACCGGGGGACACGAACGGAG